>JAFWWV010000103.1 GCA_017523305.1 Clostridia bacterium | reverse complement strand
TTCTAGCCAACTAAACTACAGCGCTATATGTAAAAAGGGCGGGTCGTATCCCGCCAGAAAAATAAGCTAAAGCTGACAAGCTATCTTTTTCTCACTATTTATAACTAGCCAAATACGATATTTGCTTTGAAAGAAATTGGTACTCCGAGAGGGACTTGAACCCTCACGAGATTGCTCTCAACGGATTTTAAGTCCGTTGCGTCTACCGATTCCGCCACCGGAGTAGGATTGATACGGCACCAACTATATGAAAACCTCTATTGAGTAAAATATAGCGAATCCTTAACTTAAAGTCATAGTATCGTTGTCTTCGACTTCCATACCTAAAATTAATTTCTAGGCTTCTCAATTTATTTATTATATGAGCCATTTACTGGGTGTCTTTATTTTTTTTAACTTAATAAATCTATTAATGTTTCTTTTGATATTGCTGATGTTGATAAATTATAGTCTACTGGGAATTCTTTTTCCTTCGTTGTTGATTCTTTAATGTTTCCGTTTTCATCAACAATTTCTTTGACAACTGCTTTAAAGACAGTTTCTTTATCTGTTAATATCGCTCCAGCATCTTTTAATAAATCATTTAATTTTAATTGAACTTTACTATATGATTGTAAGTAATCAAACGTTCCCATTGTTACATTATCTTGCCTTGAAGTTCTTTGAGCTCCTTGACTAAAGTCATTGAAGTAAAATTTTATCGTATCTCCAATTACAATGAATCCAACTGTCTTTTGATAATTGTCTTTTTCTACAACCATATTAACCTTTTCTAATATATTATTAGGGTCTACAACATAATTAGTTCTATATTCTGGTCTATGAGTTGCTTTTGCAATAACAAATTCAAATGGGATATTTGCATTATTTTGAGTAAAATTATTTAATGTAACTAAGAAAGCACCATATCCATAATTTTTTCCAACATAGAACAATTCTGTAGCACCTTTTGGTAATGGTGCATCTGTCATATCGCCACTAAACAATATATCACTTGTAGAACTTCTATATGATGCATCCCATCCAAATACTTCTGACTTATTCATTTGTTTAAGGTCTAAATCAACTCTTTCGGTAGATGTTGTTATTGAACCTTCTTCTCCATAAAATCTACTATTTGATTTTTTAGATAATATATTAGTCCAATGAATACCATAAACCATATTATCTGTTCTAGGAATTTCTAAATAAGAACCATCTGGAATATTCCCATTAAATTGTTTTTCACTTGTAGGAGCGGCATACGTAATATTTGATGGTATATAAATAGTTTTACCAGAAACTTTTGTCGATAATCTATTTATTAAGTGATTATACACTATCCTATGTAAATTTTCCAATCTTGATACTTCATCAGATGTTTTATTTTCAAGCACTCTAACATAGGATTTACCATTTCTAATTCTATGAACAATATTATTTGAACCATATAACCTATAAGAAATACCATTTAATATTCTTATTTCTCTAAATATAGTTATATCATTTAACATATTTGGTAATTCATTTAAATTAACATTTAAATTTTTATCAGTTAAGCAATCTAATATATTTTTATTTAAAGGCTTATGATTATTTATTGCTAATTTTCTTAATTTATTAATAATCTTATTCATTTCTATTTTATAAGATTGATTATTTTTATCGGCTTTATCAACTTTAAAAGCTAAAAATATCTTTTTATTTCTTAAAAATATAGATGATAATTTTTCGTATCCATTTGGTGTCTTGTTAATATAAGAATTAATCATTGATAAGACTTTATTCCTATCTGTTGCATTAATCTTTTTAAACATTGCAACATTTTGAATTTTCAATGTTTCACCGGTTGTTTTAAAAATTAGATATCTTAAAAATTCTTCGGGATTTCTTGGCATTATATTATATTTATCATATAAAGTTGTTTTAATTTCTCTATTTACAATTTCATCAAATCTATCTTTATCAATATAATCGGATAAAACCATAATATCTGAAACTGTTTGTTTTGATAAAGCAATTCCACTTGTTAATAAAATCATTAATTTTTCAGTTAATTCTTTTTCTGTAATAGGCTTAATAGGTAATAATTCAATACTATCAACTACTAATTCTGGGATTTCTAATTTTTCCTTTGGTAAATATACTAAATCTTGGTCATAAAATCCTAAAGATTCAAATCCATAAGTTGTTATATAATGAATTAGTTGTTGCGCAATTAAATCTTCAATAGGAGCATTCTTTACAATTTCAAAGTCTTTGTGAAAAGTCTGATTCCACTTTTCTCCATCTTTGCCATATTGCTCTATTGCTTCTTTAATTATTGTTTTATTGGCAGTATCTGGAATTAATAATCCATATTTTAATCCTTCTTTAGAAAAATTTTCTGATTTTTCTCCTAAATAACTTTTAAATAATCTTAAAACCTCTTTTTCCATAATCTCTAAATCTCTCTCTCTTTTATTTTTGTGTCGATAAGTAGTTTATCACAAAAGTGAACGGAGCGTCGCAATAGCCCCAAAGGCGCGTTAGTTAAGGAACTTACTATGACACATTTATATTAATAAGGCGAACGGTAATAAAATATACTGGTGTGTTAAACGCTTCACCACTCCCCGATATAATAATAAATGGTCGGGGAGGTTGGATTCTAACCAACGCGTGCCAGTTCCCTGAACTTTTATGAAGGAACCGTATTAGCCTATTAATAACACTTTAAATAGACGTGAAGTAATTTAGCTTTTAACCTGAATACGCTAAAATGGCGCGTATTGATGGAATCGAACCATCTACTGTAATAAAGGAACTTCATTTGTCTATATTTTATTATTTTATTGGCGAATGGTAATAAACAGCGCTCAACCTCTGAGCTATTAAGGAAAACTCCTTAAGTTGGATTCGAACCAACGTCCTCTGGCTTAAAAGGCCTACAATAGGAACCATTTTTGCCAATATATATTATATATTAATTGACGAAGAGTAACCTGCTCTACCTATTGAGCTACATCCGGCATTCGCAAGATGATAGGATTCGAACCTATAACTCGGGGTTTTCAAGACCAAATTAAAGGAACTCTATTAGTCAATAATATAACAATTTAATTAGGCGGAAACTAAATAACCATATATCCTAAACATTTTCTTTTTTAATAGGAAGTTTCTATGCCTATATATAATAGAACGAAGAGTAATATAGTATTTGGAACGAAACTTTGCCCTTCCGCTAAGGATGTAATATAGGAACTCTTTGTGTTCTATTTTATAACAATTACATTATATCAAATTTATAATGTTTTGTCAAGTATTTTTTTGGTTGCGGTGGGTCAGATTCGAACTGACGACCTCCAGGTTATGAGCCTGGCGACTTAGACCACTTGTCCACCCCGCGATATATAAGCAGTGCCCCCGTATTCATTATACGGGCTGTAGGAGCGACCTACAGGTCTGATTTTCTTATCGTCATAGTCGTACGCCTATTATTTTCAACTCTGATTCCAGCACTATAATTTTATTAATACCAACCTGTACGTTGTGAATGTGCCCAAGCACCACTTGGACTTCCATATCTATTTTTGATATATTTTAATCCCCAACGAATTTGTGTATAACCATTGGTATAGTAATCAGCCCCCTCGCTAGCCATTTTACTAGCAGGTAAGCTTTGTGGAACTCCGTGTGCACCAGATGATTTATTATGTGCATTTGGATTCCAACCAGATTCTCTATTCCATAATTTTACAAGGCATTCGAAATCATATTCTGACCAACCATATGTATTAATAACTAAATTATGAGCATATGATTGTAATTCTGCAACACTTTGTGAACTCGAGCTATTATTTGTTGTGGATTGTTGTTTTTTAGCTCGTTCTTCGGCTGCTTTTCTTCTTGCTTCTTCTTCTGCCTTTTTCTTTTCATATTCTTGTTTTTTTATATCTATAATATCATTTATTTCATTTTGTGAAGTTTCATTTTTAATTAACTTCTTAATCTTATCTATTGAATATTGATTATTATCATACTTATTAATATTTTGAATAAACGTTTTAGCACTATCCTCATTCTTAAATAAATAGTTCTTTTCTCCTATCACTACTTTATAATAAGTTGCATAATAATCATATCTTTTGATAATCATATCATCTAAACTCTCTCCTGGTTGCCTTGTCATATTAATTTGGATATGATTTTTTTCTGAAAATTCTATAATTGCACTTGTTTTATAAGTTATATTTTCATATCCGTCTTTTTCTAATTCTTTAACATATTTCTCTACAATCTCATTTCTAAACCTTTCTTGCTCTTCAGCAGAAATGCTTTGATTTTGATTTGTTGATGAGTAAAATCCAGTTAAAAATAATAAACTTGCTAGAAGAATTATTAATAAACCAATGACTTTTCTGCTAAAAATTTTCCTTATTCCCTTACGGGAGGGGAAACTTTCTTTTGTCATAAATATTATCCTTTCTCCACAACTATAAAATAAAATCTGGTGTCCCCTCAGAGATTCGAACTCCGGACAAACGCCTTAGAAGGGCGTTGCTCTATCCAACTGAGCTAAGAGGACAATTATTTTGGTACCCACCCAGAGATTCGAACTCTGAAACACTTGATTCTAAGTCAAGCCGCTTTGCCAATTTGCGTAGGCGGGCATATTTTTATGGCGCCGTGCACAGGATTCGAACCTGCAAGCCCTTTCAGACCAACGGTTTTCAAGACCGCTCCCTCACCGCCCGGACACACGGCATAATATAAAGCCTTGGGGCGCTGTGCCGTATCCCAAGGATGGACTTACATAGAGGCTTATTATTTACCCTGAACCACAGCAACTCTCAATAATCGTTTCTCTAACGCCTCTTGTCGTAATTTTTATATACTTTTTACGACAAATTATCTACATTCTTCTTTAATGTTGTCATAATTATTTAACCATACATCTCCATTATGTGTTAATGTATTTGGTATCGAAATATTATACACATATAAAATATCTTCTAAATGTTCTTCAATGGTCGGATTTAAAGGGAATACGCGCTCCATAAAATCAGCATCTTCCATATTGCATAAATTTGTATTGAAATGCAAGTTATTGTTTTTAACAAAATCTGTCTTTATAACTTTATCCCATAAAGATATACTAAAACATATTGTACCACCAATAGGGTAAACCCTAACACCAAAATGATGAATATCAGCCATATTGTTATCATTTATATATTGCATTATTTTATCAAGATAATTTTCTGATATTAAATCATCCGCATCAATAAATATAAAATATTCACTGTTAACATTTTGCAGTGCTAATTCTCTTATAGAACCAGTTCCTAAATTATGTGGTAAATAATTTTTCTTTATGTTTGTTCCCTGATAATCTTTTAATATTTGGTCTATAATTTGTGTACTATTATCGGTAGAACCATCATCATAAATATGCACTTCTACATCATTATTATATTTAAGAAGTTGTTCTTTTAACATTGTTATTATATAAGATATATATTTTTCTTTATTATAACAAGTTACTAATATGTTTAATTTTGGTTTCATATTTTACTCCTGGTGCTCGTTGAAAGACTCGAACTTCCGACCCCTTGCTTGTAAGGCAAGTGCTCTAACCAACTGAGCTAAACGAGCATTTAGTTAGGTATTTATTTTTTTATATTATTCTTTCTATTGTTTTTCCTTCATCATTCATTAAGAATACGTGTTCATAATTGTCAACCCAAGCATTATTTTTTAATGTTCTTAATATAAGAACCAATTCTCTGCCATCTTTAAAACACAATTTTATATTTTCTGTTTTTTCATCTTTATGTTCTAAAGGTAAACTCTTATTTATATAATCAATATCAGCAAAATAATCTGTTTCTAAATATGTCTCACTTTCTGTTGAATTTTCAATATCATATTTTCTTCTTTTAACTGTCTTTAATACCATAACTATCTTTCTCCTAACTTCTATCTATCTACCTAACTAAATTGGAGCACCTAACAGGATTTGAACCTGTGTTCACGGAGTTGCAGTCCGTTGCCTTACCGCTTGGCTACAGGTGCATTAATGGTGTGAGCATAGAGAATTGAACTCTAATAACTGGTGCCACAAACCAGCGTACTACCATTGTACTATACTCACCATATGGCGTCCACTAGAGGGCTCGAACCTCTGCTTCGGTAAAACCGAACTAACAGTTTAGCAAACTGTCCTCGTCGCCAACTTGAGTAAGTGGACATTTATGGTGGCGTTCCTAGGTATCGAACCTAACCAGCTTTCGCAACAGTTTTACAGACTGCCCCGTGTCCTTAACGGAATATAACGCCAAATTTATGGTGGAACGTGCCGGGGTCGAACCGGCGACCTCTACCTTGCAAGGGTAGCGTTCTCCCAATTGAACTAACGCCCCATAAAATAAAAAGATTAAGGATTATTTTGTGTAGTTTTATCTCTTATATTACTGATTATTTTGACCTTTTGCATTCTTTGGTATAATCAAACCTTAATCATAGAGCCCTTCTTCTAATGCAATTTAACTACGAGGGGCGTTTATAATAATAGGAAGTAAAAAAATGAAAGTATCTTATTAATGGTCGGGGAGACCCGACTTGAACAGGCGACCTCTAGTTCCCAAAACTAGCGTTCTACCAAACTGAACTACTCCCCGATGGTGGAGCTGACGAGAATCGAACTCGTGTCCAAAAATATTCTACTAATCACAAATCTCATTCTGCCTTACAAGTTTTAATACTCTATCTATATAAGACTTATTCTTATCCATTTATCTTGGCTGAGTATAGCTTCCGTAAATGGCTCTACGCATCACAGTAAATCACTTTATATTCCACGGCTAGAGACAGTCAATAAAGCGTCCATCTTTGCATCGTTAATCGACTATACTTTCTCTGATGGCTTCTGATACTCATATAGAAGTCTCTTTTGCTCTCGACTAAGCGAAAGCCACACTATTTAAAGTGAATAAAGATTTAACTTTATTAGAGAATTGTTTTAAAATGTTTCCATTTATTTTTGGTTTTGTATTTTACGTTTACCAACGACTTGTATTGTGACTTTTCAATCATTCCTGTCGAAACCAAAGCAGCCCCATATGGTGCCGACTGACAGAATCGAACTGCCAATAGATGCTTACAAGGCAACTGTTATACCTTTTAACTAAGTCGGCATTGAAGCGAAACTAATCGCTTAACATCTTTGAAATTGTTTTACTAATGTTTTCATCCATAACATTATATTTAGTAATATTTTTATTTAATTTTTCTTTAACTCTTTCATAAGTTTCTGTTGCAGTATTTAATAATCTACGTTCAACTTTCGCATAGTGTTGTGCAAACTTCCTTTTTGCTCTTAAATATGCCAATTTTTCACCAAAATCTTTATCGAACTTATCTTCTTTTGAGCATTTGCTTTTGCCAATAAATTCTCTTCCAAGTGCATCATAAATTTTAAATACTATGACACCAGCATCTTCATTAATAAATGTTTTTGTACTTTTAATTTTAATCATCTAAATCACCTTTCTTTCATACCCTTGTTGACTCTTTGAAAGACAACAGGGGTATTTTGTCCTTCAAACAGCCAACAAGGGCTGTATATATATTTACACGTTGAACTTCAATATCAATGATATTTACTTTTAACTATTATAGTTAATCTGCCGTATAAACCAAATTTTAATGGCGAGTCGTAGGGGTAACGCTCCCCTCATCTTCTGCGTGACAGGCAGACGTGTTAACTTCTCCACTAACGACCCAACTGGCAGGGAACTAGGGACTCGAACCCCAATCAATGGTTTTGGAGACCACTATGCTAGCCATTACACCAGTTCCCTAAGAAAGAGGTATACCTCTATAAAGTAAAGAGGTGATTGAATGAGCAATAAGCGATACTAATATTTTGTCCTACCAAAATATATTCTCTAATTCATCTTTTGTGTCCCGATTTGTATGATGAAACTTACTTATTGAAAGAGCGTTTTTTGTTCTATACACCGCTCGAGCCGGCTATTCGTATAGTAACTTGTTAGGAGTCTTTTGTTTGACCACGCTCTAACGCCTCTCTATTTTTATGATATACAAAATCATTATATCATATTTTTATTTATTTGTCAATAGATTTTTTATATTTTGCAGTTTCTTCGTCAATTTTTCTCTTAGTTTCTTCATCTAATAAGCCGTTTTCATACTTTAAAGATATACTTACAGCGCCTAAGCCTTTTATTAGATGGTCTAATGTTTCTATTGCCGTGTTATTTTTTGCATATTTCACAATATCAATAAAAGTGTCAATACAATTTGTTATATCCTCTTCCTTATCAAAGCCAAATTCGTATAAAGTATTTTCAATTTCTTCTTTCAAAGCAATTTGTTCTTTCCCTAAATCATTTAAACATTTTTCACAAGCCCATTTGCCATTTTGTAGTTCTTTAAATTCTGTTGGTTCACCACAATGTAAACAATAATGTTTCTTTTCTTGGCTAGTAAGCAAATCATCTTCATCTATGTCCATAGCACGAATTGATTCTAAACATTCATTTAACATTGTAGCACATTCATCTGCTGAAATTTCTCTATTAGCTTGTGGGTCTCTTTTGCAATGTTTATACCATCTTACTTTATAATCTTTCCATTTAAAATTATATTTTTGGTCATATTCATCATCCCAACTATATGCCTCAACTTCAAACACATCATTTTTAAATTGTTCTCCTGTATTACTAAATGGACTATCAAATTCTTCTTGATTTATATTCCACATTACTCTAGCTAATTCTTCGTCAATTAATGAAAATGCTGCTTGAACATAATCAGGAACATCACTATGATATTTTTCTTCATACATATCATATTTATAAGTTTCATAACATTCGTCATTAGATTCTTTTTCTTGTTTTTCATTGTAATTATCATATATATCAATAAATATAATATCATCTCTAATATCATTATGTTGATATTTATTGTCAAATTCAGAATTTCCATCTTCCCAAGGAACTGAAACATATAAATGAGTTCCGTCTTTATAAATCAAATCAAAATGAGTAATATCATTATGTTTAACTCTTTCTTTTAGACTATCGTCTTCATCATCGCCATACATTTCATTCCAAGAACTTTTTAAATTCATTCCTTTTTTATTTATAATGATGGAAGCGTATTCACAAGATGTGAAATTAGATGTTTCTCCTGGTTTTGTAAATTCACTTAATCCGTTAAAGTGTAATACGGTTTGAAATTTAATATTATCAACCGTCATACGGTATATACAATCAGCCGGAACTTCATATACTTCACAATTTTCAAAAACAATATCTACTCTTTCTATTTCTCTATCTAGGAAATTTAAATTATTCATCTTTATCTCCTTCCCTGTAAGCATCAGCTTCCATTAATATTTCTAATTTTTTGTATAATTTATCACCAAGTAATTCCTTAGTTTTATCTAAGTTGCCAATAAATTTATCCATATGATGATATATTAACATTGAAATATCCATTGCATTATCATCTAACTCTAGCATATAGAAACTTTGATGTGGGTCATTTTTAAACTTCCAATACATTAAATATATATATGCACTAATGGTATGATGATTATAATATGTATATTTTTGCTTTGTTTCATTCCACTCTCTTGAATATGGTTTGCCTATATCGTGAAATCTACCGGCTATACCCAAACATTCATCTCCATCACTTAACTCAAAAGCTCTTTTTGATGTTAGTTCAAGATGTTCCAATACGGTTGCATTATGATGTTCATTATGTTGGTCATAATCTTTTCCTATACTCATTATCCAACTAATAACATCTCCATACTCTTCATCAACATTATTTGAATAACTAACAAATATTTTATTATATCCCTCATATTTCATTGGAATGCTCATAGTTTTGAATAACTGAAATAATTTATCTTCCGGAAGTTTTCTTTCTGGTCTGGTGAAATTACGTTCAATTAAAGTTCCTATTGTAGCAATACATAAAACGGCGTTTATATTTGTGGCATATTTTTTCATTTCATCAATAAGATTTTTTCTTTTTTTAATGTTTAGATTGGTTGCGTTATATATAACATTTTTACCTTCTTGTAAATATTGTTTGCATCTTCTATGCATTTCCTGGAATACTTCATTATTATGAGTTTGGTCTTCCCATCCAAATAATTCTAATCTAATATCATCACTTGATAAAATAACTGTTTCTATAGATGTCATTTTTTCATTTTGTTTCTTCATAACTTTTGCTAATGTATCTTTACCAGAACCAGGCAACCCTATCATAATATATAAATTACTTTTCATCATCTACCTCCTCAAAATAAAAATCATTTTTTGCATCAGTATCTAATTCTTTTTTATAAACAACTGGATATTGACCTCTATATAAATATTTGATTTCTCCTTTGTCATTTAAAATCATTAAATTTGGAGAAGTTTTTAAAATAGCAAGTGTTTTAGCACATACCATAATTTGTAAAAGCTTATCTGATTGTTGTTGGTTTTTACTTAATTCAATATCCAAAATCGACAGATAATCGTTGTCGGTTAATTCCATTATTCAACACTCATTTCTTTGACTTGTTCGCTTTTTACTCTATCTAATTCAATAAGTGCCATTATAGAATAATTAGCCAAATCAAGCAATGTATCTTCAATTTTTTCGTCTTTAACTTGTTGTTCGGTTGTAGATTTTTTTGTTAATGTAGCAACCCTATTTAATTTATCTTCAATTCTCACAAGGAATGAAACTAAACCATATTCATCAAATGTTTTTGCAACGGAGTTGCCATAATCAGCATTTTTTCTTTTGTATAAATCAAACATATTTGTTGTAATTTGTTCAAATTTTTGTACTCTATTATAAGCCATATTATCTAGCCTCCTTAACGGCATTCATCCATATTTCATTTGCTATATCCAAAAATTTTTGTCTGTTAGCATTTTCATCATTATCTAACATTACAAGGGAAGCATAATATAATAATGTATATAATAAGAAGAAATATTCTCCTTCTATAACTTCTTTCTTTATTTGAATATCTGTTAAAATAGGACTATCATTATTTTCTTTTAAATATTTACCTTTTATAATAATTTTAAATTTTTCGTATTCATCATCCCAGTCGAACATTATCGTTCCTCCTTATTTTGATAAAGCATAATTACGATAATCAACTTCTTCAAGTTGACGACCTTTTAACACATTAGAGCTTGGTTGTAATTCTGGATACATATTTTGTAATTTAGGTCGAGTTCTACGGACTGTTTCAAAATATGGTAATTTATAATGTTTATGATTCATCATAACTTCTTTAAAACTTAATTCATCAATATTAGGTACAAATTTTTTAAAAACCTCATAAACAAGAGTAAAATCATCTTCTCGAGTTGCTGGGTTTTCTTCTAGCACTCTTTTTACCATTGGTTCTATAACAGCGCATTTACTCATTTGTTTCTCCTCCTTTATCAATATTTTTATCAGCAATAAACAACTCCCAAATTTCGCTATTCATCATACCAAGTCTTTCATTTTCATTTATTAAGTTATTATTTTCATAAACCAAATGATAATTTTCTTGTTTTAAATCATCAATTTTTTGAGTGTTCTGTTTATTGCGTTCAATATATAAAACTAAAAAGATGGATTCTATAAAAATAATCACAAATAGTATTAATTTTATTATGAAATCTTTATTTTCTTTTATCATATTCTTTTACCTTCATTCCAAAATATTCCCTACATTGTTCATCTTTTAGTGCTTCTGTAAATGGTATATGGTCACATTGATACATCTTAGTCCATTTATTAACTAAATTAAATAAAGCTGCTATTAAAATAAATGAAATTAAAACTGAAATAATTAAAGTAATAATATATTTATATTTCTTTATAAAATTCATAACATCACCTATTCAATATCCCATTTATCAACTTCAAGAACTTTATATAAATATGATGATTCCTTTTTTATCATTGATTTTGTAATCGATAATTTTTTACAAGCACTCGCAATACCTTTAAGCGGCAAATCCTTATCTATAAAATGTAACCTAACAACATAAGCTAAAAAGTTATCATAATCATCACATTTTTCTAATGATGTTACCGGTTCTTTAATAAACAATCTACCAATTACATTATCATAATCTTTTAAATCACTTTTGATATCGTTTACTTCTTTGCGGGCTTCTTTTTCATCTGCCTCTGCTTCGTTGGCTTTATTTTGATAATATAAATATTGATTGAACCCCTCTCCTTTTTCCTCAAGAATAGCCATATATTTATCTCTATATAAATCTCTTTCATCGGCTATATCTTTAATTGTTTTTTTAGCTTTTTTTAGCTTTTTCTTTGTTTGCTTCTCTTCTAGTTTTTCATTCTTTTTAGGTTCCATTTCAACCTCAAATTCATTAACCTTATTGTTAATCCAATCTGTTAATTTACTCATTTCTTTATCCTCCTCTATCTTAATTAAAGGATAACACAATTATTTCTTCTTGTCAAGTTTATTTTTGTATTTTGTCCAAATTTTTAATGTTTCATTATCAATAGATAATTGCCAACGTAATCCATCTTGAAAAATAATATCATAAATTGGTATACCATTTTGTAATATAAATTGTGTTGGTAATATATCTAATATATCTCTCATATCTACCAATATAGTATGATTATCTTTAAATAAACCTATATATTTTGCACCTTTATTAATAATATCGCCCATTAATCGAGATATGGACTGGTAACTACAAATTTATATTTACACATCTCATCATCTTTATTTAATTTATCAAATGTATAATATGATTCATACCAGAACCTTTCATCATTATATTTTTTATCGCAATGAGTTAAAGATTTAGTGCAAAATTCTTCAATAATTCTATCTATATCGTTTGGTAAATCTCCGGAAACAATAATTTTATATTCTAAAACACTATCTGCATAAGGTCTTGGTTGCCCAGCTCTTACAGTTTCTATTTCAATGTTATATTTCATTATTATCACCTCCAAGGAATTTTATGAAATTCATAATCCATATTTTTATTGCATTTAGGACATAATAATGTACTAAAATCTTCCCAGGGATATTTTTTAGAACATCCACATCTTTCACAATGAGTTTCTGGTTCGTTATATGATTTCATAAATCTTCTTCTATAACCATTCCCTTGTATCATTCCACCGTGTTCGTGTTCAATATCCTCTTCTATACAATAAGAAAAATCTACGATGTCTTTCTTTATCATCTTACCAATTATACTTTTACTGCGACTACATACGGCTAAATTTAAACTTCTAATTGCAAGAGGGGTACTTTGAGTTGATGCTTTTCTAGGAATTGCAAAATCAAAATTTTCTGTTAAATCTATATTCCTCTTCATTTTCTTTTAAATACTGATTTAATTTTTTTGAAAAATGATTTCTTTGGAGCATTATTTACTATCTTCATATCATCATCCAATCTATTTAATTCAGCTCTAATCTCCTCTATATTTTTAGGAGTTCCAATTGTCTTTAATTTATCTTTACCAGCTTCCTTTAAGAATTTATCCATTGTTAAATCACAATATTCATCAACCCAATCTCCCAAGAAATAAAATCTATCACTCATAACTATTTCTGTTCGATTAAAATTATTTGTTCCAGTATTTTTTTGAAAGCTACCAAATAATATTGGGTCTTTATCTCTTCTTTCTTTTTGAACTTGTTTCTCTACCTCTCCAGTATAATCAGTAAATACTACATAAAATTGGTCAAAAATATCTTTAGTTTGTGCGATAATATCTACAATCTTATCTGGTATTTCTCTTGGATAATTTTCTAATTCAATAATTTTTACTACATCTTTAGAAATTTTATCGATATATTCTTCAATATCCTCTCTATATACAAAAGAATTTACACCTAATTTTACTGCTTCTCTCTCTTTTTCAACACAATCAACTAAAAATCTTAATTTTTGTATTACTCTTTTTTGTCCAGTAATTTTATATTTTTCTACAAGAGATAGACATCCGTGATAAAATTCCACCAATTCTTCATCTGTAATATTTTGAACCTTACTTTTTAATCCTTCAAAATATTCAGTCGGTTCTAATTCTTTGACATCTTTCTTTTTAGCCATTTTAATCACCTTTCTTTTTTAAAACTAATTTTTTAACTCTTTGCTCATCATAATAATCGTATCTCGCCATAACATCATTTTGTTTTTCTAACGGCATATCTTTAAACATATTATTATAATATTGGCAAGTTCCAAATGGTTCAACACAACCACCACAACGAACACATTGAGGAACTAATGACCACGCTACATCTTGGTCATATTTTCTGATTTCTTCGACCAAAGCTTCCATATATTCTCTTGTTGTTGGGTCTGCGCACATACAAAGACGTTTTTCTGCTATATTCATTAATGCTTGAATATTAGCGTCCATTTCCATTGGTACATAATTCATTTGACTTCTTTGTGAGCGGTCTTTAACCTCTGTTCTATCCGCTCTTTCTGTTCCAATAAATTTTTCACACCCCTCGTGATGTCTAGCAAAGTGTGTACTAATTGCATAAGGAATATTATCCCATTTCCAACTAATAATTCCTCTTCTTATTGGTGAATGTCTGCAAATTAATAACTTACGCTTCCATTCTCTTGGAGGTTCTTTCTCGCCAGCCTTTTTAGAAATAGTTGTCATACAGGCAGATTTAATAGCTTGCCAATTTACATTAAAATTTGTAATTTTAGTTGTGGTATCATATTTACTCATTCTTTTTCTCCTTTTCTTCATAATAATCATAAAAATTATCTTTTGGTTCTATGCTATGTTCTTTAATATATTTATCCACGGCTTTTTGTTCTTCTTCTGTGAAATAAATAAAACCATCCCTATCATTTAAAAATCTATTAAAAAATCCTACATTACCAAATAATTGTTCTTCCCTAAACGGTTCGTCTATTTTATATGTTTCTAATACATTTTTAATAATATAATCAATATCTACTGGATGATAATCCAAATAAGCGTTGTCTTCATAATCATAATCTAATTCACTATATTCAGGATTATATGCTTCTATATCCTTGATAACATCTTCAAAAATTTGTTCCGTAAAAGCTAATCTATTAGATTGTAACCAACAAGCCTTAATTTCTCCAGCCCAATTGTGTTCTAAACATCTTATTTGGTCAATCAAATCATCTTTAGACATAGATTTTAAAGTAGAATCTTTATAAGGTTTATAACCTTGAGTAGCTAAAGCATCTTCATCTTTTGTGTCATAAATTGTTATACTCATTGCATACCTCCTCTATCTTTATTAAAATAATATCATAAGAATTAAATTTTGTCAATAAAAAAAAACGCTTAATTGCGTTCATTAAATAATTCTAATAAAAATGTATTTCTATCAACTGTTTTATGACGTGTCACGGCCATATTAATAGCTCTTGTTTGTGCTACTATATAACACATACTTTTGGCTCTTGTAACGGCCGTATATAGCCATTCATTAGATAATAGTATATATGATGAATTATCAAAGCCAACAATGGTTACTTTAAACTGAGAACCTTGAGAAGAGTGGCAAGTAATTGCATAAGCAAGTTCAAGCCCTTCATAATATTCTTTTGGTATAATAATTTCTCCTTCATCAAAGAAATCAACTATAATATAATTAGTAGATATTTCTTTAACTATTCCCATAGAACCATTATAAATACTTGTTTGTATTCCATCTGGAGTTTCTACATCATAATGATTTTCTCTATTAATAATCTTATCATTAACTCTTAGAACATTTTTATATTTAATTTTAATTTCTAGGTCTGACTCATATTTTTTAGGATTTATTCTTTGTTGTATTTCTTTATTAATTTGGTCACGTGCCAAAGCAACTTTTTGATTTTGTGCAACTATTATTTGAATATCTTGTATGTTTTTACTTCTATTGTATTCTTCCATAAAAGTTTCTATCAAAACATCAAATAAGCAATCTGCATCAACTCTTGCTTTTAAAGTTAAATCTCTTAGTTGCCCATAAGTTTCATCTCCCTCAAAATCACTAGAAAGTAAAAATAACTTCTTTCTAATTTTTTGAGATGTTGTAATAATTGCAGACTTTTCTGCTTGCCTATGAATTTTAGTTAATTCAACAAAATTTATTTTTTGAGATAACATTAAATCGTTAAGTAAATTACCAACACCAATTGGAGGTAATTGACCGTTATCTCCCAACATTATTAATTTTGCTCCTCTAGGTATAGCTTGTATCAAATTCCAAAATAATTCCAAACCAACCATAGAAACTTCATCTAAAATAATTACATCGACAGGGAGAGGATAACTTTCTTTATATGTAAAATTTTCTCCTTGCCAACCTAATAATCTATGAATTGTACTACTAGGTTTATCTGTTGCCTCATTTATTCTTTTAGCTGCTTGACCAGAGAAAGCACATTGTCTAATAATAGTATCATAAGGGAATACTTGATAAGCCCCTTTAATTATACTTGTTTTACCAGTGCCAGCCAAACCAACAACTAAAGATACATTATTTTTTAATAAAGATTTTATTCCTTCTGTTTGCTCATCTGTAAATTCAAATCCTTGTTCTTCTTCTGCTCTTTTTATTCCTTCTTCTATTTCTTCATCTGTATAAGTTTTGCATTCGGCTTTTTGTAGACTAATTAGTTTATTAACAATATTGCATTCCAAGTCATAATAATACATTAAAGCTATTTGATTTTTTTCTTCGTTAAAATAGATTTCTTTTTCCTTTGTCATTTCTTGAATACAATTCATTACAATATCAATGCCTATTTGCAATAATTCTGTAATTTGAGTTTTAAAATTATCAAGAGTTAACCAAGTTGAACCTTCATTATTAGCAATATCTTTAAATAAATATCTAATACCGGATTTAATTCTAAAAGGGTCATCAGGTTTAATGTTATATTTTAATGCAATTTCATCAGCTCTTAAAAAACCTACGCCTTTTATATCATCTGCTAATATATAAGGATTTTTTTGAAATTTTTTAATAGCGTTTTCAGCGCTTCCATATGTACTGCATAGTTTATTTATTAATAATGGGGTAACGCCAAGCGGCTTAAAGAAATTATATGCCGGAGCCAAATCCATAGTTGCTTTAAATTTATCTATAATTCTATTTGCTGTATGTTCACCTATATATTTGGCTATCATTAATTTTGATACATCACCTTGTTCAATGTATTGGAAAGGGTCTTCAAATGTATTGAATAAGCTTTCAACTTGACGTTCGGTTAAAATTTGCTCTAAAAATAATCTTTTTTCTTCTAATGTATCTAATTTAATATTTTCATAACCGCCATCTATTTTAAACTGCCATCCCCATTTTTCATCTTTTTCATATTCTCCCATTATGATATACTCACCTTTTGCTTTTGGTTCAAAAGAAATGATTCCTGCGGCTTTAATTGTATCCATCATTTGAACTAAAACATTAACAGTATGATTTTGGGACTCTTCCATAATTTCTTTAACTTCAACGATTAAAGAAGCCCAATTTGTATCTGGGCTATAATACTTAATATCATTTTTGGTTTTAATTCTGACTCTTAGTTTCATTTTTAACCACCTCAAACATTTCTTCTATAGTATCTTTTAATTTATATCTAGTAGGAGATGTTGAAGTTCTTGCAAATTCTTGTTTAACACCATCAACATACATTGTCATAGTTCCATCATTACCTTGATAAAACTCGTTCCATTGGTCTTCTGTAAGATTTCTTTTTACATCTAGTTGATTTAATGCTAAATTATCAAATGAAACAACTTTAAATTTGGACATATATTTAGATAGATTTTCTTTTAGCCAATTAATTTTATCCTCAATATCTTCTCCTATTTTAGTATTTTTAAGTAACTCAGCACCTCTACCCCAATTTTTATAACCTAAAATTAATATTTTGCAGTTAAATTGGGCTAGATAATCAAAAACATCTTTCCCGTGAATACCGGCAATTAAATGAACTACAGCATTTTCATTTTCAGATACGGCTTTCCACAACATATCATATTTTGTTAAAAATGAAACTCCTAAACCATAAATCAAATCTTCTTCAATTAATTCATTTATAAAAGTTGCTTTATCAACAAACTCATTTTGATGAACCGTAATACTAGGAAGAACTCCTTGTTTTTTTAATTTTTGTAAAAACTCTTTTAATTGTGGATGAGATGTAACTTTTCCACCTCCAAGAGCCATCTCTGTTCCTGCTTGTAAACCATCAATAAATTTTAAATTCATTATATCTCCTGGTTGCCCTTCAGGATTTGATTTTTCGTGACACATTGGACACATTTGGTCACACCAATTTGTTATTTTAAAATCCATACTAAGTGGAAATTCTAAATTTGGTTCCTCTCCATCTGGAATATCTATAATACGTGTGCCATCATCAAAAATTTCCACTTTAATATTACCATCTTTATATTTATTTAATAATTTCATTTTTTCACCTCTCAATTTTAATTCCTAATACCTCATAACTTTCTTTAAATAGTTCATATACAAACTTCTTTTTAACTGGAGACATCAAATCTAATTCTTTTTCTGTTTCGTGATAATAGCTACCATAAGGACAACCTTCACATCCAGTCCTCTTTATATGATTATATATTTCTGGAACTTCTATATTATATTTAGATATAATTCCTTCCAAAATATCATCTGTTAAATTATGTATTGGTGTGAATTTACCATTTTTAGAAAAGCAAGTTGTATACTGTCTTTTTCTTAAAGCAGATTCCTCACTTCTAATACCTAGTATTGCTTTTTTGCCACTTTCTTTTTCAAAATCGTGAGCAGGCTTCTTTTTTAAATAATAACAACATAAATGAGTTATATTATGAGCATTGCCACTTTTAACATAATCTCTTGCTTTTTTGGAAATACCACTAAATCCTTTATCATAAGTTCCATCTATTTTTTGTTGTATTGTTTTTGATGGCTTTTTGCCTTTTCTAAGAGCATTTTGATAATAATAAATATAAAAGTCTTGTTCTTTACTAAAACACGGTATACCATATTTTTCTTTAATTTCAAAAGGTTTTAAAGACGGAAACAAAACTTTGTCACAATTTTTCATAATTCTTTTTAAAATCTGCGGATTTTCCATATAAGTGTTAATACCAACAATCATAATTTCTTTATCCTTAAGATATTCTTTGATAAACCAATATAGTAAATGACTATCTTTTCCTCCAGAATAACTTAAATAATAATCTTTAGGATTAATTTGTGCAAATTTTATTTTTAAATCTATTAAATATAAGTCTACGTTGTCGTACCCCCCCCCACTTAAGACATCATTAACGCGTTTAATATCTTCAAGCTCAATAGTTTCTTTATTAATGATATCTGTAGGAGTAATACAAATCCCATTAGGATATTTTCTATCAGATTTAATAATTTGTATAATATATTGATTGTCCATTAATAATCATTTCCATAGTAGCCGAATGCTACCACTGTCTCACCACTATTGGTTGTATATGAATCTTCATATTTTTCATACTCAAATTGGTCGTCCCATTCCTCATATGTCAAAGGAATTTCATAATAATCGCAATCTTCTAAATATGTTTCAATTTCTTCCTTTGTAATTTCTGATAAATTTTCTTCAGTGCATAGCTTATCTATTTCTTTATATGGAACAATTACATTTTTATAAATATAATTCCCATTATCATATTTGGCTTTTTCTTGAATTATATTTTTCTTTATTACTTTTTCTCTTCCTTCTTCATTATAGAAATTCCCATCATCTTGGCAATAATAAAGTTCTCCGTTCTTCCATTTATCAAAATCGCTTTTATTACACATCGTTATTGAATGTGTGCTTGAACTATTAGTTTCAAAAGTATTTCTTCTTATAATTTTCATAAATCCTCCTACCAAAACTTGATTGTTTTAATATTATCCCAACCAAGTTCTTTTTGAAATTGTTTAATTAATTTAGTATATTCTTTTTCTTGACTTGTATATAATATTGAAGTTCCAACATCCTTCCTATCTAAATAAAAGAAAAATACTCCATCATTTTCACTTACAAATTTGATTAAATTATTTTCAGCAACTAATGAAAATCCTTTTTCTCTAAATTTTTCTATTGCACTCATATTTCCTCCTATTTAAATAAATTTCTTGCAACTTCATTACCAAAACCTAAATCGATGTATTTTTGCAATATTTCTTTAGCTTCTTCATCATAATTAATAGCATTATACACATCATAAATTGTTTCGTTTTCTCTTGATAATACAACAATTAAATCGGAAACTGCTCGAGTGGAATATGCTATAGGTCTTTTATCTTCGGGGAATTTTGTATGTGGCCTATACCACCAAACATCTCCTTTAATATTTTTTGTAGCCATATTAATTACCTTTTAAGAAAACATCGTTCTCTTTTTCATATTCTTTTAGCTTATTCCAAAACTCTCCAACATCCTCATATTGAGGGCATTCTTCTGTTCCGTTATTAATATAATCACTTTCATAATCATATTCATAACCAATAGTTTTAATATTATAACCACGATATTCATCTCCACCTATAGTTATATATGATTTTCTATTAAATAAAAATTTCTTTAAAAATTCATCATCAGTTTTTATTTTTTCTATAAATC
>JAFWWV010000102.1 GCA_017523305.1 Clostridia bacterium | reverse complement strand
TTGAATTTCTATAAAACCAAGACATTGACAATGAACCATTCGGTTCACCAATAGAATTAAGTTTATCATCTTCTATAATTGTTATTAATTTTTTCTGCTCATTATAATTATATTTTTGTGGTATATTTGTTATTTGATAATCGCTATCTACATATAATTTATTAATGGATATATTATGATAATCATAATACGCTTTTTGGCCATTAAACATATAAGTTAAAATATATACTTTTTTAAATGCTTCAAATATAAATGAAGGAAAAGTCCATACTAAAGAAATTATTTCACCAGAATCAGAACGATGAGCTTTGACCCCTCCCATATCTATCATATGTTTATAATCGTCAAATCTTCCTTCATAATCTTTTTTTTCTTCGTTCCACACAACACTCATATCATCTTTAATAGTTATATATTCTTTAACTATGGTTTTTAAATCATTTTTTGTAATATCTATTTCTTCTATTACATCCGCCGCCTCATCAACAATTAAAATGTAATCATTAAATTGTGTTAAATCTAAAACTCTATCTGTTAATTTTTGGAATAGGGCGTGTGTTGAAACGACATTATATCCTTTTTCTATCAACCTAATTAAATCCTCGGTTTTAGTTGGCTTTTCTATTGGCTCTTGAAAATTTTTATTTTTACAACTTTTTTTTATTCTTTCAACTTCTGTTAAAAAAGGAGTTATATATAAAAATCTTTCATTGTCTTCACTTTGATTAATTAAATTAATCATTGCTGTTGTTTTACCAACTCCACATCCCGCATCTATTACATTTATCTCCATTGCTATTCTCCTTTTCTATCCCAACCATTTTTTTAATTCTTCAACTATTTCTTCCGGGGGATTATTTTGGTATAGTTTATAAATTAAATCATATCCATTTCTTTGATAAATATATTGATATCTCGCATTGGGGCATCTAAAGCCAGTACCAAAACATTGTCTACATTTATCATTTAAGTGTTTTTGAGATAATCTACTAAAATATTTTATTGTATTTGGATAATAAAATCCACAGATTTCACATCTTTTCCATAATGTTTTTTGCGTTATGCTTTTGTCATTTGTCAAACATATTATGCTCCATACATCGTAATTTGATAAATCCGGTTGAAATCCTATAAATTTAGGAGGCGTAGAACTATTTAAGGTTGTGACTCCTAATAATGATTTTGCTGCCGCCTCATATTTTTCTCTTATTTGATTTTTTCTAATTGTGTCGTTTAGAGGTTTAAGATTAGAAAGTATCAAATAAAGTCCTTCTTCATTAATAAACCAAGTCTTTATTTGCAATCCTTTAACCGCTTGATTTGGATGCTCTGAACTTATAACTCTCATATATTTATTATAAAATTCATTATCTCTATAAGATGTTATATTTACTTTTCTGAATAATGCTTTTTTAAAGAAATCTCTTAGTGGGTACCAATATATCCCGGTATCTTTTTCTTTTAATCGATATAATTCAGAATCTAATATTTGATAATAATCAATTGAATATTTATCCATAACATCACCCATTGTTATTTTAACATATATTTTTTTTATTGTCAACAAAATACATTGACAAACGGAATATTTTTTGATATAATGTTGTTAGTAAAAATAGAGAAGGGAGGAGCTAATTTGAAGACGCTTTATTTAGATTTTGATAACACGATAGTTGAGAGCAACAAGAGAATTATAGAAATTTTAAATAAGAGATATAATCTTTCTAAAACAGAAGAAGATTTAAAAGATTATGGTTATTCGTCTATTTACCCTATTTCTGAAGAAGAAAAAATAAAGATGTTTGAGAGTGACGAATTTTATAATGGATTAAATTTTAAAAGTGGCGTTTTAGAAGTTTTAGATAAATATAAAAATATTTACAATATTGTGATAATAAGTAATGGCACTGATAATAATTTATCAAAAAAAGAAATTTGGATAAAAAATAATCTTCCTTTTGATTGTAAGTTTATCAAAGCTGGTAAGAATCTTTTAAATAAAAACAAAGTAAATATGAAAAATTCTATACAAATAGATGATAATTTAAAATGTTTAGAAACAAATGCGTCATTAAAAATATTATATAAAAGTTTTAATGAATTTCCTTGGCAAAAATTTTATAACAATCAGGAGTGTATTGTTGTTAACACCTGGAAAGAAATAGACGATATATTAAATTTTTATAAAGATTACAATTGCGAGACATTAGAGAAGGAGTGATTTTTTTGAAAGTACTTCAAAATTTATATTACGTATATAAAATCCCATCAAATAAAATTAAAAAGATAAAGAAATATACTTTCAAGGAAGCTTCAAGAGATGGTAATGTTGTTTCAATAGGAGATAATCTAGTATTTGCAAAAATAAGAGAATATTATGGGGAGACAAGTGACCACATTTCTTTATATAACAAAGTGCAGGATATTAGAAAAGAAATGAAATTAATAAAGAAAATGCCCACCACTCAGGAAAATATCAACAAAATTAAAAATTTACAACAACAATTAGATAATATGTTATTTATTGATGATATTGTCAATATAAAGGTTATAACTAAAAAAGAATATCGAGAAATCGCTAGAACTGGTTTTGATTTAAATGGAAAACATTATGTTAGGTTTATGGTTGGGTCTGGACAAATGAGAAGAAACACTGTAAGTTTTATAAATGAAGAATTATATGATTATATGCAAGAACATTTAATGTGTGGTCTTGATAAAAAAATTAGAAATATAAATTTGGCAAAACTTAGTGCCTATTTTGCATTGTCTTTTTCTTCTGTATTATGGGTTAGGGAACCAAGAGTTTGTGTTATTAAAGATTTTGATACAATTGTGCCTAATCAAAAATTAAGTTTTATTTATAAAGATGAAAATAAAAAGAATCAAATTAAAGAAATTTATAAAGACTTAAAATTAAATAGCTGTGATGGTCAGGGTTTAATTAGCCCACAAATGGCAAAAAACTGGGCTGAAGATATGCACTTAAATTATACGCCTTGTTCTTTTGTTGTAAGAACGGCTTTTGTTAAAGGGAATCTTGTGACTTTTGATTTTCAGGAATATGCGAGAGAAAATGGTGTTTCAAAAATAAAAGATAGATATGGCACAGAGTATAATATAGATGATATAGATATATTATTATCAGAAAGTCAATTTAAAATGGCTAAATATTATTCTTCTTGGGAAGGATATTTAAGTTATCATCATTCTTATCATTTAAAATGGGGCGTTGCGAGATATAATAAAGAATTTGATGATGAATATGTTCTAACGAATTATCAATATATTCAAGTTCTTAACTTAGATAAAGAAGACATAAAAGGATTAGTTTCAGAAACTACAAATTGGTTTAAAAAAATTTGTAATGGAGATAAAATATATTCTTTGGCTTACAATATTGGAATTAAAAATCAAAATGATTCACTCGATGATATGATTAGTTCTTGTGGTAGTTCTTTTACAAAAGCAATAGTAAAAAATTCTAATATGCTTAACGATGGATATGTGCAAAAGAAAATATATAATTCAATAAAAGAATCTGTTAGACAAGCTAAAATTGGGAGAATATGGATTAAAGGTAATTATCAATTTATGATAAGTGACCCTATTGCGCAAGTAAGGAGTGCTCTTGGATTGGAGATTGAGGGTGAGTTGAAAGCTAATCAGGTATATTCCAACTTTTGGAATACGAGAAAAATTGATGGGGAAGTTTGTTTGATGAGAAGTCCTTTAACGCATTATTCAGAAATTAATGTTGAAAATTTGGCAAACACTGAAGAAATGAGAAAATGGTACAAGTATATTTATAGTGGTATCATATATAGTATTTATGATATAGCAACCGTTAAACACGCTGATTCTGATTTTGATGGAGATATAGTATGTTCAACAAATAATCCTTATTTTTTAAAAGGGGCTATGAGGGATGAAATACCTATTACATATGAAAAAGAAATGGTTCCAACTCAAAAAATAACTCTTCCAAATTTTATTAGATGTGATGTTAAAGGATTAGATACAAAAGTCGGTCAAATAACAAACTATTCAACAAGTATGATAGCAATGTTACCTTTATTTAAAGGAGAGGGCCAACAAGAACAACTACAAGAAATGCAAAAAAGAATTAAATTATTAAGGGAAATTCAGGGTGCGGAAATTGACAAAATAAAAGGAACCACTCCGCCGCAATTTCCTAAAGAATGGCGTTATTGGGTTAAAATAGATAAAGATGATGATGATATCACCAAAGCAGAAAAGTATAAGTATAATTCAATGGTTGTTAAGAAGAAACCTTATTTCTTTATATATTTATATTCTACTCTAATGAAAGATTATAAGGCATATTCAAAGAATTTTAATAGCATAAGTTATAAATATTTTGGAATATCTATAAAGGATTTATTAAGAAAAGAAAATAAGAGCGATGGAGAAAATAAATTAGTAAAAAAATATAGGAAATATTCGCCTGTCCTAGAAACAGATTGTGTTATGAATAATTTATGTAGAGAAATAGAAAATTCTGATAACGATATAAAATATCATCCTAATAAAAATAGTTTATTAGATGATTATGCTGATTTTTCTAATATAAATCAAGAAAAATTAAATAAAATTATGGATATTTGCAAAAATTATAAATCGGAAAAACAATATAAGGGATTTTATACAATGATAGAAAATGAAGGAATAGCCGATGATGATATGCAAGAGCTTATGAATCAAGTATTATATGGACATAAAGATAAATATAGGGATGAAGTTCAAAATATTTTTAGTAATTCAAAGGAATTATTCAATCATTTGATGATGATGTGCCAAATTAAGCATATAAGTCACGATATTATTTGGGATATTATGGGGGATGATATTGTCGATATTATTCCAATTCAAAATCCGATTATGTTGATAGATGACGAAACCAATGGCTTAGAATATTTAGGGCACAAATTCAGTATACAGGAGGTTAACTACAATGTTAGTGTTTGATGAAAAAAAATATGCTGAAAAGTTATTAAAGGATAAAAAATTTCAAACTTATAGGCAAAAGGATATAGAAAGATACATTTTAATCAGATATTTACACGAAAAAGGATTAAATAATGATGAAATTAGGCAAAAATTAGACAAATTCCCACTAATTGGATGTGAATATTTA
This sequence comes from Clostridia bacterium, assembly GCA_017523305.1. Taxonomy (GTDB): domain Bacteria; phylum Bacillota; class Clostridia; order Christensenellales; family UBA1242; genus UBA7862. The sequence continues at coordinate 27,196 of JAFWWV010000102.1, read as the reverse complement.
GATAAAAAGGATGTAGATTTAATATACGAAAGAATTTTTCAAAGAGCATTATCTTGCCCTCTTGTTACAAATGTTGAAATAAAAATATATAAAGAAGAAATTGATGCCATCAATTCTTTAGATGATAATTTCGCTCAAGATTTATTATTTGTATTATTAGTTTATTATAAGTGGGCGATAAATCAAAATTATTTATATTTTTTTAGCAAGCATAATAATGTTAAAATGGTGATGACAAATGATATAGATATTTGGAAATATGCAAATATTATGAAACTGAGAGTTAGTGAAAGACATCAATTAAGTAATAAATTAATACTAAATAATTTATATATTGAAGATAATTTTAAATCTTACAATTATTTTTATTTGCCTTTCATTAAAAATGATGGTGATATCGCATTTACTATTAATAATTATGATAATATTTTAGGAGAATTACATATTTATAATAATCCAGATGATTATAAGAGATGTTCGAATTGTAAAGTCGTCATAAAAAAGACTCGTTCACCAAAGAAATATTGTAACAATTGTGCTAAATTAATTAAGAATAAACAAAATAAAAAATATTATAAAAATAAAATTTAGGAAAAACCCAAGTTGCTAAAATCCTTTTAAAATAAGGGTTTGTTAACATATTAAAAAAATATTATATATATGAGAAAGAAAAACAAGTTTTAACAATTAAAAGGAGTTTTGAGAATGAATTTAGAAAGAAAAGAAGGAGAAACTGAGAATCAATATATTTGGCGAATTGGTCAAATGATAGATGCTGGTCAAATTGATAATTGGAAAACTATAGCGCCAATTTTGAATAAGCAGTTAAGAAATGACGAAACTGAATATAGAGATGAAAGTGCATATAGAAAAAAATATCAATATGCAAAGATGTTCTATGAAGATGTATTCTCAAAAAGAGAAAGTGATGAATATTTACAAGAACTTGAAGAGCAAAAAATAGAATTAAAAAAAGAGAGAGTTCGATTACAAGATGAAAGAACTAATAAAAACAAAAATATTAGAATTGAAGCGCGTGTCGAACAAAAACTTGATTATTTAGAAAAAATTATTGCTAATCAAGGTAAGATAGATTATAAACCTTTAAGACCAGAGCAAAGGAAGGAAATTCAAATTAAATCTGATAACGACTTAATAGTTATGTTAAGCGATTTACATATTGGGCAAAATTTTGCTTCTGCTTGGGGAAGATATAATTTAGAAGTTGCTAAAGATAGAATGGAAGAATATCTTAATAAAATTATTGAAATTAAAGATAGACATCGTTCTGAAAATTGTTTTATATCATTGCAGGGCGATATGATAAGTAATTCAATTCATAAATCTATAGCTATTACAAATAGAGAGAATGTAATAGAGCAAGTTATAGAGGCTAGTGAAATGGTAACTTCATTCATTGCTGAATTAAGTAAACATTTTAATCACATTACTGTTGCTAGTGTGGCAGGAAATCATTCAAGAATAGATAAAAAAGAAGATGCGTTAAAAGATGAACGTTTAGATACTATTATAGAATGGTATGCAAAAAGAAAATTAGAAGCATTTGATAATATTGAATTTATAGATGCTTTTGATAATACAATTACATCATTTGTTGTTAGAGGGAAACATTATGTTAGTTGTCACGGAGATTATGATTCAATGAATCAAAATGGACTAGCTAAATTAAGTATGATGATAGGGTATTTTCCTTATTGTGTTTTACTTGGACATAAACATTTTCCAGCAACAACAGAAATTAACGGAATTAAAATGGTTCAGTCAGGAAGTATGCCTGGTTCAGGAGACGACCATACTATTGAATTAAGACTTAGTGGTAAACCATCTCAAACAGTATTAGTTTGTAATAAAGATGGAATAGAATGTAATTATACAGTAGAACTCGAATAGGGTTCTTTTTTTATGACGGGAGATAGCAGCCCCAGCCTAGCTTCGGCGACCTGTATGGTAAAACACAAAATGGAAGGAGTTGCTTTGCAACACACTTGCCGACTTTTGTCGGCTGCTGCTTAAAATTAAGAAAGAAAGGTGTTTAAATGGCGACTAAAAACAAAACTGTTACAAATAGTCTGCCAAAAGAGCCAAAAAAGATTTGTCAAAACAAAGATTGTAATGCTATGGGTAGATATCAACCAACAAGTAATTTTTATAAATCAAGAAATGCTTATATTGGATATCATCCATATTGTAAAGATTGTATAAAAAAAGTTATTAATATTGACAATATGGAAACTATTTATGAAATCTTACAAACCTTAGATACACCATTTATTCAAGATATTTGGAGAGAGGCTCTTGCAAGCGTAGATGGCGACTATATTGAAACATATTTAAATTTAATAAATTCCACTTATAAAACCAGATATGAAAATGCTCGATTTAAAGATAGCATATATGAAGATTCAACTCACATAGAAAGAGATGAAGACGGTAAAGAAATAAAAGAGTGGAATGATGAATGGCAAGGATATTATTCAAAAAGAGAAATTGATTATCTAAACAAATATTATCAAGATTTAAATAACGATTTCAAAATAATTACGACAAATCATAAGGATTATGCTAGAAGAATTGCACAAGCATCATTAATAATGAATGATACTTATAATTTTATGAGAGATAATCCTGAAGATAAAGATGCGGTAAGTGCATATAATACTGCTGTATCAAATTTTGATAGATTATCAAAATCTGCACAATTTGCAGAAAGTCAAAGAAGTGCAAGTGATGTTTCACTTGGATGCTTTGGTAGAGTTTTTGATGCTGTAGAAAAACATAATTTCGTTCCTCAACATATACCAGAAGATAAAGATATGTTTGATAAGATTATAGACCAATTTATGAATATTAATAAGAGTTTGTAATATGGCTGTAAATGTAAAAAAAGTTCGTAAAGGAGTTGAGGCTCAAAAAACGTGGGGATATGATAATACAGATTCTCCATTGAGTTACGACCCTATTAACGCAGAAAAAATTGATTATGAAGAATGGACTAAATTCTTATCATATTATAGATATTATGTTGATGAATTTGCAGTAGATATTTTAGGGATGACAAATTTATTCCCATTTCAAAGATTATTGTTGAGAGCAATGGGAAGGTTCCCTAACATAATGTTTATTATGTGTAGAGGTTTAACTAAATCATATATTGCTGCAATATTTATTACTTGTATGGCTATTTTATATCCTGGAATTAAAATAGGCATAGTATCTGGTAATGGTAATCAGGCAAGAATGGTTATAAAACAAAAAATTGAGGGAGAATTAATAAAAAACGAAAACATAAAAAGAGAAATTTCAAATATTAATACTGGGCAGGACAACTGCATTGTAGAATTTAAAAACGGAAGTTCAATTAGAGCTTTTACCCTAGGTAATAATCAAAAAGGGGATTCGAGTAGAGGATGGCGTTTTCAATTAATTTTAGTTGATGAAGCTAGATTGGTAAAAACGGAAGCATTAAAAGAGGTTTTAATTCCTATGACAAAAACGCCAAGAGAAAATGCAGTAGAATTAAGAAAGAAATTCCCAGAAGCACCATATGAAGATGGGAGAATGGTTTATATATCTTCTGCTTGGTTAAAAACTTGTGACCTATATCAAAGATTTTTAAATTTTTATAGTAATATGGTTTCTGGTGATAAAAATTATTTTGTTGCAAGTCTTGATTATACGGTCGGTATTGACGCTGGTTTATTTACAGAAGAAAGTATGATGCTCGAAAAAAATGACCCTGAAATGACATTGGACAAATGGGCTTATGAATACGAAGGTCGATTTGTTGGTAGTGCAAATGATAGTTATTATCCATATGATATAACTTCTAAATGTAGAGTTATCGATAGGTGTGAATTAGAGCAACCAAAAAAATGCCAATATTCATATATTGTCACACACGACGTTGCCGTGTCTGGTAAATCTGGCTCTGATAATGCCTGTACGCACGTTATCAAATTAATACCAAGAAAAAATGGTACATTTACTAAACAAATTGTTTTTACAAAAACAATGAATGGTGCAACATTAAAAGAGCAAAGAGATTTTTTAAGAGAATTAATACATATTAGATTCCCAAATACAGAAAAATTGGTAATAGACGCTCAGTCTGCTGGACAAGGTTTATTATCATTGTTGGAAGAACCTTGGAGTGCAAGAAATACAAGGGGAGAAATGGAAGAGTTTCCACCATTAATTTGCGATGATGATGAAGAAGCACAATTATTGCTTCCTGATGCATCTCCAGTGATTAGAGGAATCACCGCAACACAAGAATTTAATAGTACTTTTTATCCTTATATGAAAACTGGATTTGAAGATGGAAGTCTTCAATTGTTAGTTGATAGTAGTGAAACGGATGAGGAATACAAAAATGGTAAATATAGACCAGAAGAACAGGTTATTCACATTGAACACGATAATCTCGTTCAGGAATTAAGTAATATAAAACAATCTTATTCCGAAGGTGGGAAGATTATTTATACAAGAATAGTAAAAAGTAAAAAAAGAGACCGTGCTACCAGTTTAATGTATGGATTATCCGTAGTATGGGAATATGAAAAACAAGGTAAGGCAGATATGTATAAAAAGGACATTGATGCTTTGTCTTATTTAAAAAAATATATTTATTAGAAAGGTAGGTGAATAAGATTGAGCAATAATAAAGTTAAATTAACCGAAAAACAAGTCAATGAAGTTCTGCAAGCATTAGATAATGCATTAAGTATTAGAGACGAACAAATAATGAACGGAACTTTTGATATACAAAGTTTTTCAAAAGGTATGGCTGATGCTGGAGCTTTTACTCCATATACACAAAACGAAATAATGAAAAGAATGAATATTGCAACAAATAGTACACCTGATGGAAAGAAAATAGACGAAGCATTATCAAACCCTATTGAAAATGAAGGTAATATAGTTAATTATGGACAATCTTATTATTTTAGCAGCTTAATGTATAAAAGGAATCAAGAATATTTAGCTAACCTACCAGCATTTGATTTGGAAATTTCTTGTAAAAACGCAAAACCAGAAGATTATAAAACAAATAAATATAAAAATGATTATGAAGAAATTAAAAAATTTATAAATGCATTTAATTATAGAGAACAATTCAAAAATATAACTTGGAACATTGTAATGAATGAAACATATTATGCAATGTTTAGAGAATTAGGAGATAAATCTGTCATACAAGAATTCCCATCTCAATATGCTTTAATTACTGGGAAATGGGAATATGGATTATTGTATGACATTGATATGAATTGGTTTCTTCAGGGGGAAGTTGATATAAATTGTTATCCTGATTGGATAAAGAAAAGATATTTGGAAATGTTTGATGGGAAACAAGTAAAACCATATATACCAAGTAACAAAATAAATAAAAGAACTGGTAGTTTTGCATTGTGGACACAAACAGACCCGGCAGATGGATGTTGGGTGTTTAAATTTAATCCAAATCATAATTTACAAATTCCATTTTTCTCAGGAATGTTACCAGAAATGGCCGCAATTCCTGTAATGAGAAATCTTCAAATTAATCAAAGTATGGCTGCAGCAAGAAAATTATTAGTTTCTTCTATTCCATATTTAAACGAAAAGAAGGCCGCTAGTGTTGCTAATCAGTTGGCTATTGACGCCGATACTTTAGGTAAATTTATTGGTTTGGCAACTCAAGGATTAGAAGCTGCAATTAAAGTTTTAGCATTACCAACCGAAGACATTAAAGGAGTAGAATTTAAAAATACTGATAATGATACATATGAAACATTTATGAGTATAACAAGTTCTTTACTAAGTGGTGGTAAAGTTATATTTTCTACAAAAGAAAATCAGAATGCAATAGAAAGCCAATTTTCTATAGATATTGATAGAATGTTGGTTAAATCAATATATCCACAATTTGAAAATTTTTTAGAATATTATGCAAATAAACATACTAAAAAATTTAAATGGAGTTTTAGATTTGTTGGAACAAACGATAAATTTGACAGAGAAGCTAGACAAGATGAAGCTTTTAAATATGCTGATAAGGGTGTAGTATTACCAAATAAGATTGCTTCTTCATTAGGTATGAATAAAATAGAGCTTGAAAGAGAACTTGAAGAAATGAATGCTAGTGATTTTATTGAAAAATTAAGACCAATGATTAACATTTATACACAAGGTAATGTTACGCAGGGTTCTACTCCAAATAATGGAGCTGGTAGGCCAGCCTCTAAAGATAGCGACTTGACAGATAGTGGTGAAGAAACTAGAAGTAGAGGGTCAAATATAGAAAAGGGCGGAAATCAATAAAAGGAGGAGTTATATATGTTCATAAGTAATATTAAAGATATGAATTTTTCTAATGTATATACTTGTGGTAAAACACTTGGCAACTTCTTATTAAAAAAAGGATTTCCTTTATTAGGTAGAGATGGAGATAAGATGAAATTCTCTAATACCAAAGAATTACAAGATACCTTATCTCATTTACCTGTCAGATTTGAAATATTAAGAAAGGCAGGGGTTATAAATGGATAAGGAATTAGAAAAATTCTCTATTGATGTAGCTAGTTTTGAAATAGTTCCAGAAGAATATTCTGACAGTCAATTAGCTGTTGTAGAAATTTATGTGTGCCACGATGGCAATAATAGACATAATGTTCCTATAACAAGAGAAGCTCTAGTAAGAGCTAAAGACACATTAAAAAATAAATTTTTAGTTGCTGGTTTTGATGGCAACGATTTTGAAGGTCACGAACCTGATGAACAAATAGTTGGATTTTTCCCTGAAAGTTCAAAAATGAAATTTGAAAAAAGAAAAGGGAGAACATATTTAGTTGCTCAAGCTATAATGTCTAAAGTATATGCAAATTGGGCTTATGAGATATTTAAAGAGAAGGGTAACCATAGAGATGTATCTATGGAAATTACAGTTCTTGCTGGGCAAGTAGATGAAAATGATAACTTATTAACTATTGAAGAATTTGTCTTTAATGGGGTTACCATTTTAGGATTAAACCACGTACCTGCCTGTGAAGGCAGTAGTGCATCTATAATCAAATTCGACTGCGAAAATGCACTAAAAGTATATAATGAACACCGTGATAATACAATTGTTACGGAATTTTCAGGAAAGGAGGAAAAAGGTACAATGGATGAAACTAAAGAAGTAGAAGTAGTAGAAGAAGTTAAAGTTGAAGCAGAAACAAAAGAAGAAGTTGTTGAAGAAGAAACTAAAACTACTGATGCTCAAGAAGAATCATCTAAAGAAGACGACGAAACTATGTATTCTGAAGATGATAAAGAATCTGAAGATGATAAATCAGAAGATGATGACGATGATGATTCAGATGATTCAGATGACGAAGATGAATCTAAGGAAGATGTAGAGAAAGTTGAAAAAGAATGCAAAAATGAATGCAAAGATGTCGAAGAGGAATGTAAAAATGAAACAGAAACATCTGAGGCTGAAACTGAGGAAAATCTTCCTACTGAAAATTGTGAAGTTGATGAACCTGAAAAAGAAGAAGACTTTGAGACTGTTAAAGCCGAAAGAGATTCTTTAAAACAAGAATGTGGGGTTTTAAAAGAAAAGGTTGAAAAGTATGAAGAACAAGAAAAGTCACTTCAAGTAGAAAGTATAATTTCTGGTGTACGTAGCGTGTTTGATGATAATGAAATTTCAGAATTAAGAGAAGAAGCAAAGAAATATTCATTAGATGAATTAAACATTTTTAGCAACGAAATTAAAGCAAAAGCATTTGATAAAATGGAAAGCGGAAAGAATTTCGAAGTTAAAGAAAATAAAATTACAAGAATGGCTGTTAACGATGTATTAGTTAATGAACAAAGTACATCAAGTAAATATACGTGGAAATAATTAAAAAATTAAGAAGGAGGAAATTAAAATGGCAAAAATTGTTTTAATACCAAGTTTAGTAGCTGCTAAAAACATTGATTCATTAAATCAAAGTTTCTTAGATAGCGCTAATGATTATGATAATGGTATGGTATTTAAGGCTGGAGCTTATGACTCTGCAAAACAAACTTATACACCTGCTGCTATCGGAAGTGGTGAATTACACGATGTATATATGGCATTTAGTCCAGAAGATTCAATTATGACAGACGAAATGGGAAATCAATATAAAATTGGTTTAAATGACCCAAGAAACTTTACTAACTCAAAAGGATTAGTATTTAGTGCTTATAGACCACAAGTTGGAGATAAAATTTTAATCTCTGCTGACGGTATTGAAGGAACTGCTGATGATTATGCTGTAGTAGCTGCTGGAGAAAATAAATTACAATATGCTAGTGCTGCTGTATCTGGTTTAAGCTACAAAGTATTAGATGATTCAGCATACATTTCAATTGGTGGAGCAAGCGCAATCGGAACTCAAAGAGTTGCTGCTGTTTTACTTGAATGTGTTGCTATTTAATTTAGCAAATAAATTATAATATATAAAAATTAAGAAGGAGGAATATAAAATGAGATTACCAAATAGTGTTTTAAATTTCACAGCAAATGATGAAGAAAGAAAAAATGCTTATTCTAAATTTGTTGAATACTATGAATCATATATCAATGGTAAGAAAAGTAGCGCCGCTGGTACTACATTCGAAGAAATGAATAGCAAAATGTTAAAATTCTATACTGACGAAATCGAAAGAATGTCTGGAAAAAAAGTTTCTGATTACAATGATTTAGCAGTTTTCTGCAATTTCTCAGACGTTAAAGAATCTGCATTTGCTATCATCGGTATGATTACTGACTTAATTATACCTGATACATTAATCAAAGACTTAGGAGTTATCGCAGAAGTTAAAAATGGTGCTTGGGGAGATACTCTAAAAGTTGAAATTGAACCAAGAGATTTATTTATTGTTGCTAAAGGTGGAAGAGCTAAAAGAGATTTCGACATTACTAGACAATTTAGAGGAGAAAAGACTGTAGTTCCAGAAGTTCACGCAATTTCTGTAGGTATTTCTTTATATGATGTATTAAGAGGTGCTTATACATTAGCTGAATTTGTAAGAAAAGCTGTATTATCTATCGAAACTGAAATGAGATATGATATCTACGATGCTTTTGCAACTATGATGAATAACTTACCAACTTCAGGTAGTGCTGCATTAAAAATCAGTGGATTCTCTCAAGATTCTGCTATTGCATTAGCTCAAAAAGTTAGTGCTTGGAATGGTGGAAGAAAACCTATTTTCTTAGGAACTAAATTAGCTTTATCTAAAATTTTACCTGCATCAACAAACACAAGAATCTTATTAGGTGATGAATATGTTAAGGTTGGATACTTAAGAGATTTCTTCGGAGTATCTTGCGTTGAATTAGAACAAGTTGCTGATTACAAAACTGAATTTGCAGTTAAATTAGACGACGAAAAAATTTATGTTTTATGCCCAGGAACTGATAAATTAGTTAAAGTATTTGTTGAAGGTTCTACATTAGCAAATAACGAAACTAATTTCTATAATGCTAACTTACAACAAGTTGCTACATTATACAAATCTTATGGTGTAGGTGCATTTACTTCAGCTTTAGCTGGTGAAATAGCTCTATAATTTTAAGAGAGTATATTATTTGAGGGGTATAAAAGCCCCTCTTATTTTTAGTAAAAAAGGAGAGATATAGTTATGGCAAATACGAAGTCAAATACAAAAAAAACAACAACTAAAGAAACTATTAGTAAAAAAGATTATGAAGATATGCAAAAGCATATGAAAGAAATGGAAGAAATGATTAAAAATCTAACTGCCAATTCTCAACCAAGTAATATACAATATATTACAAATGTCAATGAAAACAATAAAGATGTCACCCTTACATCGTTAACAGTCGGTGAATTAAATCTTTCAACAGAAGGATATGGTCAGGGGGTTATTTATACTTTTCATAATTATGGAGAAGAACAAACAGTACCATATGATGATTTGAAAAAAATTATTAGAAATAATAAAAAGTTCATTGAGGGTGGAAACGTTTTTATTAATGACGAGGACGTTATTCAAAGTCAAAGATTGGCGAACGTATATAAGAAACTATTAAGTTATGAAGAAATGAATAAAATTTTTGAAGAAGATAGAAATACTTTTGAAAAAATTTTTAAAAATATGACCAAAAATCAAAAAGAAACTTTAAGAGGAATTATATTCGAAAAGTTAGAGAAAGATGCTAAAAGTGTAGATATGAATATTGTTCAAATTTTAAATGATGATATGAATATAGACATTGTGGCGGATGTAAAAAATAAACAAGAAATATTTAAAGATATAAACAAATAGAAGGAGGCATATATATGACATCATATGACGATATATTAGACCTCGCTTTAGTTTCCATTGAAGATTATCATTTGAATAGATTATCAGTGGATTCCCCAAAAGATTTTAATATAGTGTTAGAGGGTTTTATGGTAAGAGGATTAGCCAATTTTGAAAATTGTAAACACGACTTATCTAATAGAAATGATGAGGAAAGAGTTTTTAATTTTGAATTATCAGAAATTGAAAAAAGCATTCTTGCTGATTATACTGTGATAGCGTGGTTAGACAAAGAAATTAACGATGTTAGACAAATTACAGGTATGATGCAAAATAATAAAGAGGCTCATAGATATTCTGAGGCTAATAATTTAAATGCTAAAATAAATAGGAGAAATCAGTTAATCGAGGAAGTTGCTACGAAGAAAACTACATATAGTTTCAGCAAATCTAATTGGTTAAATGAGCACGCTTTAACATAATGAAATATGATTTTAATTTAGATGAAAAATCTACTATAGAATCATTAACTATATTAATTAATCAATGTTGGAAAACACTACCAATATTTGAGGGGAAAAATAAAAATGGCGAAATCGCATATTCCCGCGATGAGGCTTATGAAAATTATCAAAAACATCTTTTATTTTTAAGTACTAAATTACTTGGTGCTAGTGAATTATGGAAAGACAATCAATATTATGTTGAACTTGTTTATATGATTGAAGGTATGAAAAAATTTAATGCCGATGAGCACGATAGGGTTAAATATATTGTCAATCATTGTACTAATTTGATTAATAGTATGAAGGACGAGGTAGCAAAAAATGTCGATGAAGTATTACAAAGCTAGTCAATCTATAAGAAACACAAATCCTACAAAGGCTTATTATGATGATTTTGTTGCTATTAGTAACCAAACATTTGATAATGCACCAAATGTTAAATATAATGAAATAGAATATGAAGTTCATTATGGAACAAGAGATTTTAAACCAATACCTATGGTTAGGGTAGAGCCCGTTGTAAATTATAATACTGGTGTTCAAGTCGGAGATGACTTTCAGGTATTTATTTTTACTCCAGATTTCCCAGAACCATATTATGGTATGAAATTTAAATGGGGTAAAAATTATTATTTAGTTATTAATGTTGATAAGGGTTCTGGTTTATCTACAAGTGCCGAAGTTCGTAGGTGTAATAATACATTAAGATTTTTTGATGAAAATGGGAATAAAATTTATGAACCTTGCATTTTAGACCAAGTGTTAAGATTTACAAATAATAATGATACTATGACCATTGTTACTGGTAAAGCGGAACAATACATATGGTGTCAACGTAATAGTAGAACCGTAAAATTAAAGCCTAATGATAGATTCTTATTTGGTGTTCCAGAGCAACGAATTGGGTTTAGGCTATATGCCGGAGGTTTTGGTAACTCGTTAAATACTATTACGGGAGATGATAATTCTCCAACTTTAACACAATTTTATGTTGAAGAATATGAAATCAATTATCAAGAAGATGATATTGAAAATGGTTTTGCTAATGCTGAAAGATTTAATTATAGTATAGATATTAGTGAAAATAATACATATTTAAATGTTGGAACTTCTATGAATTTAAATGCTGTCGTATATAATGGTAAAAATATTGTTGACAAGAAAGTTATATGGGAATCTACGGATGAAAATATTGCAACTATTAGTAACAATCAAATTACCGGAATATCTCCTGGAGAGGTTGGCATAATTGTTAAAATGGTAGATAATGAAAGTGTACGTGGAGAAATAGTTATTAACATTTTAGATAGCCAAGCAGGCGATAATTATGATATTTTAATCAGTCCAGATATTGATTATGTTTTAGAAAAAGAAGAAATAACAATAAATGCTTCTTTATATAAGAACGGAATTATTCAAGGAAATTCTTTAAATATAGTTGATGTTAGTGAGGGTGTTCCAAAGGATAATTATTCTATAGTTATTGATGGCAATAGTTTCACAATTAAAAACAAATTTAAATATTTAAAGAATAAAGTGAAAGTTCAATGTTCTTATGATGATGAAAATATTGTTAAAGTATTTGAGTTCACATTAAGGGGGTTATATTAATGGCATATGATATGAAAATGGTCAAAGATGCTTATGCAACATATGATGTTATGCCAACTTTGAGTTATAATATTATAGAACATTTAATGACCAATCCTGATGCAGAAATTATTTGGAAATTATTGAAATATAACGATTCAGATGCTTGGGAGAAGCCAAACTTAACAAGAGATGAAAAGGCTAAAATGATTTATAATGGAATGGATGGACAAGATAATTTTAATGTTTATCTTGATTATTTTATGGATGAAGCAACAAATAAAGAAAAAAGCTTTTTAAGAATTTATCCTGCAGCTGTATATCCAACAACAAGGACATATGGAATTTGTTGTGTGAATTTAGAGGTTTTAGTTCATTCTCAAATTAATCATTTATCTGATTATACGACAAGACTTGATACTATCATTCAAGCTTTAATAAAAGTATTAAATGGTGTTGAGGTTAATGGTGTTGGAGTTTTATATTTTGATATGGGAGCTAATAGATATAGCAGAATAGCAACTATAGGTGAAAAGCCTTATAAAGGTAAAGTTATAACAATGGGAGTTAATTTATCATAATGAATATATCTGATAGTTTAGAATATTGTTTATTTTATGATAAACCAGTTAAATATAAAGGGTTGGAAATATATCCAGTTTTAATGAACGATTATTTACCATTTCATTTATATGTTCAAAGTTTATTATTAGATAAAAATAGTACACCAAATGTTAAGGTAATTAGTATGACATATCTTGAATTTCTTTATTATTTAGTAAATGAAACACCAAATTTACCTTATTTATATATGCTTAAAGAATTACTTAAAATGGTTCTTCATAATAATGATGATAATGATTATTATTTTGGTACTGATGAAAAAGGTAAGGCGTTATTAAAAATAAAAGGGGAAACCTATACATCAACCGATTTTGATAATATAGTAGATATTATATTTAAACAAAACGGAATTGAACATATAGATGACTCTATTCAAAAAGAAGTTAGAGACGCAATGGATAAAGCAATGGATTACAAAATGCAACAGAATGCTTATAAAATGTGTTCTTTAGAAGAACAAATGATTTGCGTTTTAATATCTACATCTATGAAATTAGAAGATATATATAATTTAACGATTAGAAAGTTTTCTAAAATATTAGAGCGTGTAGATTATAAATTACATTATCAAATTTATAAGAGTGCCGAGATGTCTGGAATGGTATCTTTTAAAGACGGAAATCCATTCAAACATTGGATGGCTGATTTAACCAAATCTGATAAATACGAAGAAGTTAAAGTTGATGCCGAAGAAATGCATAATAAAATTGATAATATTAATAAGTAAAACAATTATAATCATCAATTCTTTGAATTATGGTTATAATTTGGAATAGTGATTATAATTATAATCCAAGGAATTGATGAAAAAAAATAATTAAAGAGACTACTAAAAGGTTTCTTTTTTTATAAAAATAATTTAAAGGAGGAATAACAATGAAAAAGTTCTTAGTTTCAACTGCCAATGTTTTTGGATATGATTCAAATGACAATTTATTATTTACTGGTACTACATTAATGGACAGCTCTATTGAAACAACTTTAGCTAATACTGATGTAAGAGCTGGACAAGGAAACCAATTACAATATATTTATTATCATACAGCTGAAATGAATATAACAATCAATGAAGCTCAATTTTCATTACCATACTTAGCATTAAACGTTGGTTCTGCTATCACTACTGGAGCAAATGTTTGGACTACTGAAACTGTAACAGTAACTGCTGGTGCTGGTTCTGTAAGTAAAACTCCATTAGGAATTTCTGGAACAACTTTATATGGTTGGGTAACAGACAAAGATGATAATGTTCAAAGAGTTGAATTTACTGGAAGTTCATTTAATATGGCTGATAATACTTATAACGGTGATGTATGTGTAAGATATTATGCTACTGATGCTGCTGCTCAAAAAGTAACAGTTTATGCAGATATGTTACCATCAACAATTAGATTAGTTATGGAGGCACAATTATGTAGCTCTGATTCTACAACAAATAGAATTGGTACATTACAAATTAATGTTCCAAAAGCTTCAATGACTGGTGCATTTACATTATCAATGACTCCAGATTCAGTTGCACAAACTCCATTATCAGTAAGAGCATTATCTTATACTCCAACTAACAATGGCGGATGTACAGCTAATAGACCAATATATGCTGAAATTATTGAAATCCTAGATGGTAGAAATTGGTATGACAATGTTGTAGCATTAGCTATCGAAGGAGGAGACTTCTCATTATCAGTATCTGGTACAAAACAATTAAAAGTATTCGCAATACCTAATGATGGAACTGCCGCATTCTTAGTTGATTCATCAAATATCACATTTGCTTCAAGCGCAACTGGAAAAGCGACTGTTAGTGCGAGTGGTTTAGTTACTGGTGTAACATCTGGAGATGCAACAATTAAGGCTACTGTTACAGGTAAAACTGACATTGACGCTAACGTTGTTGTAACTGTTGCCTAATAAAATATGAAGGAAGAATGTCCTTATAGCCAATTAAAAAAGTCTGGTTTGGAACAAAGTCTTCTTTGTTCCAAAACCGGACTTTTTTGTATGAAACAACGTTATTGTAATACTAAAAGGGAACTTGTTAATACAGAAGATTGGCGCTCTTGTACTCATTTGAAGAAGGAGGAAGTACAAATGGCAAAGAAAAATTCTAAACTAGCCAATGATAACGAAAGAGCATTCGTTGAGTCTTTCGATGAATCATACAACATTAATGAAGTCGAAGAAATAAGCGAAGGCGATATTAATGTTGAAATTCCTAATGATTCCGAGTCTGAATACGAGATTGTCTTGGCAACCCCATCATACTTTATTATTAATAGAAATGGAGAAAATGAGGTTATCAACGAAATAAATACTTATAAGAAAGGGGATATAATTAAATTATAATTATCCCTTTCTTTTTTATTTTTTAGAAAAATCAAAAGGAGCTGAATTATGGGACAAATAACTTTAGAACAAATAGCCATAGCTTTAGCTGCCATAGCTGGTGTAATAGGTTCTATTACAGTAATTGCGAAGTTCATAATTTACTTTATAAATTTAATCAAGAAGAATAGAACTGAGAAAGAAATTAATCCTATTTTGGAAGAAATTAAAAAAGTTAACGATAATGTTAATAGTGTTCGAAAAGAAATGACAACAAAAATGGAAGAAAACTATAAAAAACTTAATAATAAAATTGATTCTTTAGAAATAAATCAATGTAAAGATGCAATTATAGATTTTATATCAGATGTTAAGTCTGGTAAAAATGTTTCTTCGAAAGAAGAACGTGCTTACGAAGCTTATGATAAATATACAAATGTTTATCATCAAAATTCTTACATCCATAAATTATGGGAAGAGAATATCGACGTAGACACAAAAAAGGAGTAGATGAATATTTGGAAACCATATTGATTATAATAACATTATTATTTATTGGATTTATAATAATGCCTGTTTCTGTTAGAGTTTGTAAACAACAGATTTGGGAATTTGTTAAAGAAAATATAGAGAAAGATGCGAAATATAAGAAGATGGTGAGAGATATGTTGAAAGGAAAATAAGGAGTTATGAATATTTTAGGAATTGACGCTGCAACTAAAAAAACAGGTTATAGTATTATAGATTATAGAGATGGGAGTTTAGTTGAATACGGGTTAATTAAAACTGACTCTGATGACATAAGGGATAGAATGAAAGAAATTTATTCTAATCTTAAAAATATTTGTCAAAAAAAAGATATTAAGGTAGTTATTGTTGAGGACGTACCAGTCAATAATCATTCAAATTTAAAAACAGGTAAAGATTTATCGATACTACACGGAGTCATATTAGGATTATGTTTTGAACAATGTCTACCTTTTGTCGCGTTTTCTCCGTCTTCTTGGCGTTCAGTTGTTGGAACATATAACGGTACCAGAGAAGGGATGAAAAGAGAAACGCAAAAACGTTTAGCGGTAGACAAGGTTAATGAATTATATAAATTAAATTTTAATTATTATACCAGAGACACTAAAGCTAAACAAAGTGATGATGATATTGCAGAGGCAATATTAATTGCTAGAGCTTATTATTTAGAAAAAAAGGAGGATTAATTATGGGAAAAGTGAATTACAATGGATATGATTATACTACAAAAAGAGATTATTTAACTGGAGGTCAAGTATCAAATTTAGTATCTGAAGCTATTAAAATTTATATGGGTGGAGGATTAATAGATGATTATGCTTTTAATCCAGTTGATATGGAAATTAACTTTTATGCTGGATTGTTTTATTTAACAATTGAAAATTATGAAATTGATAATAATGAACAATTTGAAGAATTATTTAGCCACGGGGTTCACGAAAATTTGTTACACGATATCAAAAACGCACAACTTGCTTATAATTTGATGTGGAAAACTGCTAACGAGGTAAGCAATTCTATAGGTTCTATATTATATAAAATTAAAAGATTCCTTGATAATTTACCAGAACAAGAAGATTTAAATAAACTTATGGAAAAACTACCAGAAGAATGGAAAGAAGTTAAAGAAAAATATGACGATATCGTTGGACATAATAAATTAGAGGGGGATAATGAATAATATTCTACGCCCTCTTTTTTTTAGAAAATAACAAAATTTGAAAGGAGATGGCTTAATGGCTACACAAATTTTTAATAATGAACAAGAATTAAAAACTTATTTTGATAGTATTATGCAGCAAGTCATAGAAGCCGTTTCTAGTGATTTGTTAAAAGATTTTTTAGGTCATTTAGACAATACTATTTATGCTGCTCCAAAAGGAGAATATGATAGATATTATAAACAGGGTGGTTTTTATTCTGGTTGGAAAATATCAGAAGATGTTTCTAAAGCAACGCAACAATATGTTAGGTCTTTAATATTTGATGGAAGTCAATTGGTTGCTCCTCAAGATGATATGAAAAATAGTCAAATGTCACACGGTGGGGATACTGGTGCTGATTTTAGAAATGTAATGATGCAAATTTTAAATGACCCTGATTTAAACTTTTCTTATTCTTATAATGGTGGTGCAAAATATTTTGAATCAACAAATCAAGGATATTGGGACTCTTATATTATTGATATAAAAGATAAATGTGAAAAATGGTTTAATAAATATTTAAAGCAATACGGGATAAGGGGGTGAAAAATAAATGGATAAAAATTATAGTGTTAAGATTGGTATTACATTAGATGATAAATCTGTTTCCAATATAAAAAAAGAAATAGAAAATAAACTATCTAATGAAAAAATTGAAATTAAAATTGACACCTCAAATTTAAAAGATGCTTCTACTCAAGTCAATAATGTTAGTAAAAATTTAGATAATATATCAAAAAAAGATAGTTTTAAAAACACAGCAACAAGTGCAAAAAAAGCTAAACAAGAGACGAAACAACTTAATACAAATTTAGAGCAAACAGAAAAACATATTAAAA
Source organism: Clostridia bacterium (assembly GCA_017523305.1). Taxonomy (GTDB): domain Bacteria; phylum Bacillota; class Clostridia; order Christensenellales; family UBA1242; genus UBA7862. The sequence goes on along the minus strand of JAFWWV010000102.1, from coordinate 9,289 downwards.
ATGCAACATTTGCTACAAGTAATTGGTCTTATAACTGGTCTAAGGCAATGCAATCATTCTTAACATATATGTCTGTTACGCAACTATTTAATACTTTTATGAATGGTATTGGAGATATGATAGACCAAGTTCACGAACTTGATGATTCTCTTGTTGAGCTACAAAAGGTTACAGATTTAGAGGGAACGGCTTTAGAAAATTTTATTAATAAAGCATATGAAGCCGGCGAAGCCGTGGCAAAAACAGGAAAACAAATGATTGACGCTGCTACTGCATTTGCTAAATCTGGTTATGATACAGATATGTCTTTACAGCTAGGTAAAGTTGCTGCAATGTATACTAATATTGCCGATGAAGAGATATCTACTGGTGAAGCTGCGGAATTTATTATTGCGCAAATGAAAGCTTTTGGTTTAGAAACATCAAATACTGCAAAGACATTAGAAAATGCTTATCACGTAATTGATGCTGTTAATGAAGTTTCAAATAATTTTGCTGTTAGTTCTGCTGATATTGCAAACAACTTAGGTAAAGCATCTGCCGTAATGGCCAATGCTGGTAACTCTATGGAACAATATATTGGTATGATGACGGCTGCAACTGAAGTAACAAGAAATGCAAGTAAAGCTGCAAATGGTTTAAAGACAATTACATTAAGATTACAAGGTATGAATGACAATGGAGAAGAGTCATTGGAATTGCAAGCTCAAATGGAGGGTTTATTTAATAAATTAAATATTTCTGTTTATAAAGCAAATGGTGAACTTAAAAACACCTATGAAATATTGGAAAGTTTAGCCGCCGTATATCCAAAATTAACAAACGCTGAAAAAGCATATGTTACTGAAACAATTGCAGGTAAATATCAAGCGCAGAATGCTGCCGCAATTTTAAACAACTGGGCTACAGCTGTTGAAGCTACTGAAACTGCAATGAATAGCCAAGGTAGTGCTGCAAAAGAAAATGAAAAAGTATTACAATCTATTACAGGTCATTTAAACCAGTTAAAAGCTGCTTGGGAAGAATTATCTCGTAGTACTTTTAGCAAAGAATTAATAACTACGGTCATTGATTTAGGTACTGCAATATTAAAATTAGCAAATAATGACTTTGTGCAATTAGCTGCTAAAATAGGTATTGTTGTAGGAATATTAAATATACTATCAGGTTCAGTTATTGTTAAAACAATTGCGGCATTTATGTCTTTAGCTGCTTCTGAAGGCGTTGCTGCTACATCAACTCTAGCGTTCCAAATGATAGTCGAAGCATTGAATAAAACAATGCTTGGTCGTTTGATTGTAAGTATGTTTACTTATATAAAAACTTTAGGCATTGTTGCTGCAACTCAAGGAGTTGTTGCAGCATCAAGTATGGCTCTTAAGGGGGCTTTTGATTTATTAGCTGCCCACCCTATTTTCTTCGCTTTAACTGCTTTTGTTGGAACAATGGCTTTATTAAAAGCAAATACTCAAGCTGTTAGAGATGAAATAACAAATTTAAATACAGAATTAGAAGATTTACAAAGTATAGATGATAGATTAGGTGAAATTTCTGATAAATTTGCAGAGGGTAACCTATCAGTATCTGAACAAAAGGATTTATTTGAAGAAATTAAATCTTTACAAAAGAAATTAAGAGATGAATATAACTTAAATACTAAAGCCCTTAATACAACTAATGGAGAAATTGAAAAACAAATTGGAAATATGAGAACTCTTATTGAGTTAGAAGAACAAAAGAAAAATAAAGAGGCTTTAGAAGATACAGAAGACCTTGGTGCAGGTATGAGCTTTGGTGAATTTGTTTTAACCCCATCAAGATGGTTCGATGGATTCACTAAAGAGGGTCAAAAACGTATAGATGAAGAAGTTGAAACATATAAAAATAACATTATAAAATATGCAAAAGGTGCAAATAAAGATATCGCAAATGCGTTTACTGATTTTGAAGAGGCTTTTAATGACCCAGAAATTACGGCTGATAAGCTAGGGGAATATTATACAAAAGTATTTCAATCAATTCAAGATTCTGATTTAAGTGAAGAAGCTAAAATGTATTTAAGAGGTAACCTAATTGAAATCTATGATGATTATAAAGAAGCTTTAGCAGATACATTTAATGAAAATAAAATCAAAAATGCTTTAAAAGGTAATTTTAGTGGCGTTATTCAAAACTTAATAACTGGTGGAGATTACGATTTAGGTAATGGATTTAGAGTTCATATAACGAGTGCCTTAGAAAAAGGTCTTGATTCAGATTGGTTTAGAGAACAAATTCATAAAATAGCAGATGAAAATGGATTTGCCGATATGGATTTAATCAAAGAACTAGGATTAGATGAGGCATTAAATGAAGAAGGAAATTGGAACTTTTTAAATGATATTATACAAATGTCTAAATCATTAAATGTTCCATTAGAGACGGTTTTAGATGTTTTAGTTGAGTTATATCCTCAATTGGCTTCTGTTGCTGATGCTACAGCAATTGCAAGAACCCAATTTGAAGAACTAGGAGAGCAACTATTATCTATTAAAGATGCATATAATGATATATCAGATGCGTGGGATGAATATAATGAAAAAGGATATTTTACAGTTGATACTTTGGATAAGTTGTTAAACGATTATCCTCAATATTTAGACGCATTGGTTGATGAAAATGGTTTGATTAGAAATAATACAGATATGTTCCAGGCTTTAGCTGAAGCTAAAATTAACGATATTCAAGCGAGCGAAGATGCTAGATATTATAATGAATTATTAAAATTAGCACAAATTGATGAAGCTGGTGCTGCACAATTAGCTGCGAGAAGTATAAATGCACACGACCAAGCTATGGCTGGTCAAGAGGTTAATGCTAACAAGTTAAGAGCACAAATCGAAGCGAACATTAAAGCGTTTAATGCTGAATCTGCTGCGGCTTTACAGGCTGCTTATGATATCGTTGAAGCAGACCATATTAGGAATAATGCGGTTATAGATAAAACAAGACTTGGAATTAGACAAAATTTTTCTGCTTCTATGGGTAGAAGTTCAAGTAGTTCTAAAAGGTCAAGTTCAAAAGGTTCTTCTTCGACAAAGAAGGAAAAAGAATGGTGGGAAACTGCTCTTAGTGACCTTAAAGACCAATTCAATTATAATGAAATTACAGTAGACCAATATATTAATAGTTTACAAAATTTATTAGGAAAAGTTGGTAAAGGAACAGAAGCTTGGAGAAAAATAAATAAAGAACTACAAAAACAAAAATTAGATAAGGTTAAAGATGATTATGATGCTGGTCGTATATCTCTTAATCAATATATTATATCACTTCAAAATTTACAAAAAGCATATGCGGCAGGTACGGATGCTTGGAATGATTTAGCAAAAGCAATTAAAAAAGCAAAACTTGATAAATTAAAAGAACAACAAAGCGACCTTAAAAGTGCTCTTTCTGCCGTTACAGACACTTTAGATAAACAAATAGACAAATATGAAGAATTAAAAGATGCGGCAGATGAAAAATATGATAGCGAAATTGATAAATTAAATGAAGTGAAAGACCAACTTGATGACAATGTTGATGATTACGAAAGAGCACAAAAAGCTGTTGTTAAGTTTTTAAATGAGCAGCTTGATGCAATTAATAATCAAAAAGATAATGTTGAAAATTATTATACAAATGTCATCGAAGCATTAGAAAAACAAAATGAGGAACAACAAGAGGCTATAGATTTAGCAGAGGCTTATGATGCATTAATTAATGCTATGACACAAAAAACTAAAAAAATCTATCGTGAAGGACTCGGTAAAAAATTAGCCGAGTATAAAGATAACTATATCGGTCAAATGCTAGGAGTAGTAAAGACCGAGGTAAGATTGAATTTAAGGTGGTGTGTTTATGGGTAAAACAATAAAGAAAACACATCAAGAATTTATAGAGGAAATGAAAATAAAACATCCAAATTTAGAAATTACAGGAATTTATTATAATTCTTCGAGTAGGATTTCTTATATTTGTAAAAATTGTGGCTTACATTGGAGTGCTAAGGCTGCTAAACTAAGTTTAGGTAGAGGGTGTCCTCAATGTGCTGGCAATAAAAAGAAAACTACTCAAGAATTTATTAGAGAAGTGAATAAAATAAATCCAAATATTAAAGTTTTAAGCGAATATAAAAGTACCTCAAAAAAGGTGCTTTTTGAATGTAAAAAATGTGGATATAAATGGGAGACTTTCCCTGGTAGTATATTACAAGGTAAAGGATGTATGATTTGTGGGAAGAAGAGTATGGGAAATAAATTAAGGAAATCCCATAAAGATTTTGAAAAAGATATTTCACTTATTAATAACAATATAGAATTAATAAGTGAATATGAAGGACAAAGAAATAAAATATGGTGTAAATGTAAAAAATGTTTATATGAATGGAATATATTCCCAACTGTGTTATTAGAAGGTCACGGATGCCCAAATTGTTCTTTATCAAAAGGGGAAGAACAAATTTCTTTCTATTTAAAACAGCACAACATACAATATGAAACTCAAAAAAGATTTCGAGATTTAAAAGGAATTGGTGGAAATTTATTATCATATGATTTTTATATTCCATTTTTAAATCTTTTGATAGAGTATCAAGGGGAGCAACACAAAAAGCCCATAGATTATTTTGGCGGAGTAGAAACTTTTGAGAGGCAAAAAATTCACGATAAATTAAAAAGAGAATATGCAATTAAAAACAATTATAACTTTTTAGAAATTTGGTATTATGACGATTTAAAAGAAAAATTAAAACAAACCTTAAATTCAATAACCGTAACGACTGCAGGGGCTTAATGGTAACATTAAGACTGAAGTTATCGCCTTATTACCCTATAAGGTTAATATACAGTCTGGACTACGAATATAACAAAATGAAATCGTAGAATTAGGTTTAACGACCTAGTCGCCACAAATAAGTGGTCAGTAGCCTATATGGTGAAAGTAACAGTTCGTGGGTTTGGGAAGCCGACCAAGAAGCTATTAAAACTGCTAAGAAAAACTATGATGACCTTATTAAAAGCTCTAGTGTAAAAGAAATTGAAAAACAAAAAGATACCGCCGTAAAATCATTAGAGGAACAAATTGAAGAATTGACTAAGTATATAGATTCTTGGGATAAAGTTTTCGATAAGTTTGATAATGAAAAAAATACAAATCTTGCTAATTTATTATTAGGTGAGAATTGGACGGAGATGGTATCTCAACTTGACCCACAAGTAGTCGATGATTTTTCAAATGCTTATTATGATTTACAAGTTAACCTTGAGGAAACACAAAAGCAAATTGAGGAATTAAATAAAAAGAAAGAGGAAGAAGACGAATATTGGGATAAATTAATTAAAGATTTACAAGATTATAAAGGCGAATGGTCAGATGTTGCTAATATATATGAAGAAGCCCAAGATAGGCTCAAAGCAAGTCAAATTATGGGTGCAAATTGGGAAAAAGAAATACTTGATAAGAGAATTGACGTGTTAGAGAATTTTAAAAATAAATATAATGCAATTCTTGCCGAGATTGATAAAGTTGATAATATGTCAACAAATCAAGCATCTAACTATACTCCTTATGCATTACCTGGTTATGCTGATGGAGGGGAAGTTAATTATACCGGTTTAGCAATGTTACACGGTACACCATCAAAACCAGAATATGTATTAAACAATGACCAAATGAGAAATTTATTAAGCAATTTAGTAAATCCACGTGTTGTATCAAATGTTACTAATGGAGGAACTTCAATATATAATTATAACTTTGACCGTATTGAATTACCAAATGTAAGTAATGCAAATCAATTCTTAAGAGAATTAAAATCTTTAGTTAATACAACTCGTAATCAATAGGTAAGGACATTAATATCCTTACCAAAATGGTGGCGACATAAATGTCGGTACCATTAATTATATGTTGTCGCCGACATTTATGTCGGTGACTTCAAATCAAAAAGGAGGTAAAAGTATGATAAAAATTAAACATATATTCCACGATAATACAAGTACAAGTGGTAACGGAACTGATTATCATATTTCAAATAAGAGCGGTGATTCTTCAATGGTTATCTCTTGTGGTGATTTAAATGAAACTCCAACAGCAACAACTGCCACATTAACATTCTATGGTAAAGCAACTGGAAGTAATGTGTTTGTTGCAATTCAAGCAATTCAAGCAAGTGATTATACTTTAGTTAGCACAGGAAGCATTAACGAATCTTATTTGATTGATATGTCGTCATATAAAGATATTAGGGTTGCATTAAGCAATGCTGATGGTAATGTTACTGTTATCGGGGAGGTTGTTGAATAATGGCAAAGGATACTATAGCAAGAGCTTTAGCCATCCACGCTATGAGTGAACCAATAATACCTCTTGCAGGAGATGGTATTGACGTTTCCGGAGGAAAAATTAATGTTAAATATGATAAAGATACAATTAATACTAACGGAAGCGGCGAATTAGAGGTTAAACCTAGCAATGTGGCAGCTTCTTTAACAGGATATGATGCAACAAAAAATCAAATTTTAAAAAATAATAATGGAACATTAACTTGGGAAGATATAGAAGTTTATATTTCATTAAGTTAAATTTAAGGGAGGAGGAATTATATGATTTACCAACCTAAAAATATACAACCAACTCATAGGTCTATAGATGGTCTTAAAAATAATGAAATATCTATGGTAATGAATACGACAGAATATGTTGATGCGTACAAGTTGACTATCTATAATATGGATAATACTATTTTTTATGATGGCGCTAAAACTAATTTCTCCGACAATTTATATAACGGAGAAACTGGTTATATTAGTTTACCTAATACATTAAATTTAGTAAATGGAGAAAATTATAAATGGACTGCAAAACTTTATCAAAGTTCAAGTAATATGCTTATAACTTATGGCAACGTAATTTCTCCAACTACATATACATATACGGTTGGTGGTGGCGGATTAACTGCCAAGAATTATCATTTCATTATTGATAACGACACATATATATTTACCGTTGTAAGTAATTTAGTATCTAGTGATGTTATATCTTTTGATACATCTTCTGAAATAACTTCGCTTATTTCTTCATCAAGTCAAAGTTCTTATTATTTACCAACGACAAAAATAACAAACAGTTCTTTTGGTACTATTACATTAAATGCAAATACATATACGGTCGGTAGCGGAGGATTAAGTGCTGGAAAATATCATTTTAAAGCTAGCGGTATTGATTATTGGTTTAATACTTTATCAGATTTGGTTTCTGGAGATACGATTGTTTTCAATCCATCAACATTTACAATAACTCAAAATCACTCTGGTATTGCTATTTCATTAAATTATGTATCAAGCACTCAATTAACAGCAACTCAATCTCTAAATACTACTACTCAAGTATATTTACAAAGAAATATTAATATAAAATCACAAATGACTCTTGAAATAAATAATGAAACTAAGACAATTAGTTCTTATGATTCAACGACAGGATTAGCCGTAGTTTCATCGGCATATACAAACGTTCCGACATCTAGCGATACTTATAATGTGTATTCTGATTTCATAGAAACTATGCCTGAAAATTTATTATATGTAAGAGCAACTCCTGTGATAACCATTACTGGAGCAAGTGCAACATTAACAAGTAAAAGTGCTAGTTTTACTGGGGGATATGCTCAAAGTGATAATGTTCCATTGGTTTATTATTTGTGGAATTTGTATTCAATTGATGGCAACGGTGAAACCTTAATTAAAAGTTCAAGAAAAACATATAGCGCAAATATTGAATTTGAATATGACGGATTTAAAAATGGAGAAACATATGCTCTTGAATTAATTTGTGAAAATGAATTTGGTATTATTGCAAATACAAAGTCTATATTTACAGTTAGTTATGATGAGGTAACTTATGATGAGCAACCGGTGGCCGAACAAACAGATGAGCAAGGAATTAGAGTATCTTGGTTAACAACTGTGTTAACAGAACCTTATTCTTTATATATTAAAAATGCATCAGGATATGTTCAATCTGATGACAATACATTATATAGTTTATGGTTAGAACCAAATCAAGATATTTATCCAAATACAACTATAATTGTTGGTTTAACTGCATCAGAAGGATTAATTGAAAGTTATGATATTAATACTGGTTTTACTATGTTAAGTGAACCATTAAATTATATACCGACAACAGGGGAATCTTACTATATTTATTCAGAGCCAAATTATAATTTAAATGGTATTAATATAGAAACAAACGTTCCATATAGTGGTGTTAATACTGCGGCTATTGGAGATAACCACTTAGTTTATTATAAAAATACTGGTTTGGCAACATACCCAACAGATTTTCAATTGACAATGCAATTTTTACTTGATGATAACTTTTTCTATGGAGATAACAATGTTTATCAAGATATGGCTTTAATTGCAAGATATGAGGGGAATGACGCCCTTGGATTAGAAGACTTAATGGTTTTTGCTAAAGATTATAATTTTTATGCAATAACTCCAAGTGAAAGTAGTGGTTCATTAGTTGGTGGAACAATAACTGGAGTAGAACCAGATGGTTCTGCTATTTATGTAAGCACCGGCTATATAATTGATATTACAAAACAAAAATTTGTATGTTTAACTGAACAGGAATATATAGCATATATTATTTCTTATGATTCTTTAACAAATAAATTAACATTAGAAAAAAATATACCTAACGAATATATTCCAGATGTTGGAGATACATTCTTTTTATATGATACGATAACAGCATCTTATTATGATGCTCCAAACAATGTTTTTTGTTTACAGGCAACAAACTTCATAAGTCCATATGCGGATTATGTGTGGACAGATTCTAGCAACTGGAACGATGCCTATTATTGGCTTGAAGGTGGAACTCCAATTGGTAGAGCAACCGAGAATTGGTGGAAATTACAAATTACACCTAGTGGAATGATTATAGCGAAAGGAGGAGTATAATATGGGAGTATTACAAAAAGTCACTTTTTATAGTCACGTTAATTTAGATTTTGCACATTTAGAGAAAGAAGAACTTGGACAAAATTCTAACATTTTTGTTGATGCTTATAAGCCTGTTGCAAACAATTATACTCGTTCTTTGGTTAGCTTTGAAAATGGTGTAAATTCTCAAAGTGTATCAGATGATGCTTTAGGTTATACCTTTTCAATATATAGATTAGATGAAGATGGGACTACTTTAATTCCTATTTCTTCTAAAAATAACGATAAACTATCTATTGTAGATTATAATG
>JAFWWV010000101.1 GCA_017523305.1 Clostridia bacterium | reverse complement strand
TGATGCTTATGGTAGTAACGGAGATCCATTTTATAGTGAAATGGCAAATTATGATGTGACTATAAATTATGAAAATTTTTTTACTCTTGCAAGTAGTGGAAAGCAAATAAAAACTACAAATAATGAAAATAAAAAACAAACAAAAATAACAGCAAATGTTGTAAGAGATTTTGCTTTTGTTTTAAGTAAAAAATTTGAAGTGATAAGTAAAAAAGCAGGGGAGACTACAGTTTACTATTACTATTATGAAGATGAAAATTTTCAAAAAAGTTTACAAGCAGGTGTAGATGCAATTAATACTTTTAACTCTTTGTTTGGTAAATATCCATATTCAACTTTTAGTGTTGTAAAAACAAACTTTATTCACGGTGGTATGGAATATCCAAATTTGGTGTATATTTCAGATGCTGTTTCTACTCAAGAAGATTACTTAAATGTTATAATTCACGAAACAGCACATCAATGGTGGTACAATATGGTGGGTAGTAACGCTTGTGAATATGCTTGGTTAGATGAAGGTTTAACTGAGTATAGTACTTTAATGTTTTATGATAAAAATCCTAGTTATAATGTAAAAACTCAAGAAAGTTTAAATTCTTCATTATCAAGTTATTTGTTGTTTAGTGAAATATGCACTAGTGTATATGGAAGTTTTGATAGTACAATGACAAGAAATGTAAATTCTTTTAAAAGTGATATGGATTATGTTTATGTGACATATGTAAAAGGAGTTTTATTTTTTGATAATTTAAATGAACTTGTTGGAAATAAAAAATTTGAAAAATCACTAAAAAAATATTTTGAAGAAAATAAATATAAAAATGCAAAACCAGAAAATATGATTTCAGCTTTTGAAAGTGTTTGTAAAAAATCTCTTGAAAGTTTTTTTGACTCTTGGGTAAATGGAAAAGTTGTTCTGCAAGGGTATAAATAAATATAAAAAAATAAATTAATGTAAAGAATAAAAATAAAAACCATTAACAATATTAGTTAGTGGTTTTTTTTATTTTTTTATGATATAATTCATTGTAAATTTAAGGAAGGTAAAAAATGAAAGCTGTTAGTATTGCTAGTGGTAGTAAAGGTAATTGTATTTTTGTTTCGTCAAACAATACTAAAATTTTAATAGATAATGGGTTATCATTAAAAACACTTGAAACAAAATTAAAAAGTATTGATATTAACCCTGCAGAAATAGATGCAATATTATTAACTCACGAACATAACGATCATTTGTATGGAGTAAAACCATTTTTAAATAAATATAAAAATGCAAAAATTTATATACCTAGTTTTGCTCAAAATTTTTGTTTGCCTGGGTTAATTGCTTTACCACAAAAACAAATAGTATGGTATACATCTTCTGATTTTTTTATAAAAGATATTACAATTTCATCTTTTATTTTGCCCCATGACAGCAATTTTTGTGTTGGTTATAGTTTGTTGGTTGGAGATAAAAAAGTTACTGTAGCCACCGATTTAGGCTTTATTTCAAGTCAAACAATGGCAAATTTAAATAATAGCGATATTTTATTTTTAGAAAGTAATCACGACGAACAATTACTTAGGAACAATGTAAAATATACAGCAAGATTAAAAAAGAGAATATTATCTAATCATGGACATTTATCAAATAAAAGTTGTGGTGAAGCGTTAGTTCATTTAGTAAAAACAGGTGTGAAGCAAGTTGTTTTAGCTCACTTAAGTCAGGAAAATAATACAGCTATTTTAGCGTATAACACTGTAAAAAAAATATTAGGTGAAAATGGTATAGTTGAAGGTGAACATATTTGTGTTGATGTTGCTTTTCAAGATAGGGTAGGAACAATTTTTAACTTCTAGTTTTTATTTTAAATACCATTTGCTTTAAAGAGTTTTTATTGTATAATATTATTTAAAGGAAAGAAAAAATATATGTTTAATAAAAATAACTATACAACTAAAGATAGCGCAATGATGTTTTTATTTTCTGTAATAGCAGTATTTTGTTTTAGTATTTTTATGTCAAACTTAATAGGTGTTATTTCAGGCTTAACACAAGTAGATATAAATATTGTTGCTAGTTACAAATGGGTAAATTACTTAAATATGTTTTTATCGGCTGTAGTTTTTCTGCTAGTTTTTGTAATTTACAATTTTGTAAAAAAGAAAGACTTTGTTGTTGCTACTAAATTAAAAGTTAAATTTGATTTAAAAATTTTTATAGGTGTTGTAGTTTTATCTGCATTGCTTATGTTTGCATGTATAAATCCTACAGGACTTTTTAATCATATTTTTAGTTTAATAAATTCTCAAACAGTTTCAAATACACTAGCGTTTACTATTGATAATTTTGGTTCATTTATTTTAGTAGTATTTTTATTAGCTGTTTTACCAGCAGTGTGTGAAGAACTTGTTTTTAGGGGAGTTATTTATAACGGATTAAGACAAAAATTTTCAACATTATTTAGTGTTTTAATTAGTGCTGGTTTATTTACACTTATTCACTTTTCAATTTATAAAACTTTTTATCAATTTATATTAGGTGTAGTACTTGCTTTATTGGTTCATTATACAGGTAGTATTGTTTATAGTATGATTTACCATTTTGTAAACAATTTTATTATTATTTTATTTAGTTATATTTCTCCAACAAAATCTTTGTTTGAATTTACTTCTTGGGGTGCAAAAGAAATTGTTTTAACTATAGTGTTTTTAATAGTTGCAGCTTTAATAGCTTACTTGTTCTTTAAAATATTAAAAAATTATACTTATAAACATAAAAATTATTTTAATATTCAAACAACAAACAAACCTTTAGGTGAAATAGAAACTAGTGATGAAAAATTAGAAAAAGAAAATATTGATACAAAAAACTTATCAGAATACGATAAAAAATTATTGTTAACTCAAAATAGGGGAGTTTCTGATACAGGTTGGTTATTTATTGCTGCTTTGGTTGCTATAATTATATGGAGTTTTAATTCATTTGGAGGATTTTTATAATGGGCAAAAAACAACATAGTTTGTTGTTTACAACAGGTATTATTTACTTTGTAATTTTACTTTTGTTTGTTGGTGTAAGAATAATTGTTCAAGTTGTTGATTTTCCTATTAGCGCAGAAATCTTAGATTATATAGCAAGTGGGATAATTCAAATTGGATTTATGTTTCTTTTGCCAATAGTAGCGTTTTCACTAATGCAAAAGCAAAAAGTAAAAAAGACTTTTACAGATTTTGGATATGCAAAAATTAACCTTAAATCTATTTTAGTTTGTATACTTATTGGATTTTTCTGTTATTTTTTAAACATATTAATTTCTTCATTTTTTGGAACAATTATTAGATTATGTGGTTATGAAAATCCACCATCATCAGCAACTGGTTCAGTGGGGGATTATTCAGTTTTAGCTTTTATCTTAAATGTTATTACCGTTGCAATTTTACCAGCTGTTTGTGAAGAAACAACTCATAGAGGATTATTATTAAAAGGTTTTTCAACATTAGGGATAAAAAAAGCAATTATTTTCTCTTCACTTCTATTTGGTTTAATGCACTTAAATATTAACCAATTTTTCTATGCAACAGTTCTTGGTTTTATTATTGCTTTAACAGTTATAATAAGTAAGAATATTTTTCCAGCAATTATTATTCACTTTATGAACAACTTCTTAAGTGTATACTTTGATTTTGCAAGACATAATAATTGGTTTGGAAAAGGTTTATATGAATTCTTTACTACATTTTTATATTCCGAAAACTTTATATCATTCTTCATAACTAATTGTTTAGTTTTAGTTGTATTATTGTTTACTATTGTGTTCTTATTTACTATTTTATTAAAAGAAACAAGAATTAAAAAAGTAAATAATATGTTAACCGACATTGCACAAATTAATAAAGAGTTTAATGAAGGTGATCCTGTATATCAAAACGATCCAAACTTAGCAAACTTGCACAACTTAAATAACTTAATGAAACAATATAATATTAAAAGTTTAAATAGTATGGTTTTTACTGACCTTGAAATGAAAGAACGAAGAAAATCAACTTTATTTGAAATTTTACTTTTAGTAAGTTGTTTTGTTGTTAGTGGTTTAGTTACAGCATTTACATTTATTTGGGGGATAATATAAAATGTATAAAATTAATATAGTTTGCGTTGGTAAATTAAAAGAAAAACATTTTTTATCTGCCCAAGAAGAATACTTAAAAAGATTAAGTCGTTTTTGTGAAATTAAAGTAACAGAGTTAAACGAATGTTTACTTCCACAAAATCCAAGCCCAGCTCAAATTGAAAATGCTCTTGATAAAGAATACTTACAAATTCAACCAAATTTAAAAGGCAAAGTTTTTGTTTGTGATTCAAGGGGAAGTCAATTTGATAGTGTTATGTTTAGTGAAACATTAATTAAAAGTTTTGAAAATTTTGACACAGTAACTTTTGTTATTGGTAGCTCATATGGATTAAGTGAAAAAATTAAAAATGGTAACACATTAATAAGTTTTTCAAAAATGACCTTTCCGCACCACTTAATGAGAGTGTTTTTGGAAGAACAAATTTATAGGGCTTTTTGTATTAAAAACAATATTACTTACCACAAGTAATATTGTTTTTTTTATTAAAAAATTTATTTGTAAAATTAAATAAAAAATATATAAAAAATTAAATTAAAAATTGTATTTTAAATAAATAGCATAAGTTATTATTTAGTGTTATAATAATAAAAAAATAATTAAAAATTAAACAAACTTATTAAAGGTAAATAATGGACGAGATAAATAAAAGTTATATGGAACAAGCCTTAATTATGGCAAAAAAGGCTTATAAAAGGGAAGAAGTGCCTGTAGGGGCAATTATAGTAAGAAACGGCAAGGTCGTTTCTAGGGCTTATAATAGCCGTGAAAAAAAACAAAACGCTTTGCATCATGCTGAAATTTTAGCAATAAATAAAGCGTGTAAAAAACTAAAAAGTTTTAGATTAGATGACTGTGAAATGTATGTTACTTTAGAACCTTGTCCAATGTGTAGTGGGGCAATAATAAATGCAAGATTAAAAAAGGTTTATTATGGTTGCCCAGATTTAAACTATGGTTGTGCTGGTAGTAAATATAACTTTTTGCAAGATAAAACTTTTGAACATTTAGTTGATGTTGAAGGTGGATTGTTAAGTGAAGAATGCAGTAAACTTATAAAAGATTTTTTTATTGAAATAAGGAAGAAGAAAAAAGATGCTAAAAAAATATCTAAACAAAATAGTAAATGTAAAAATTGATAGGGCAATAAATACAAAACATCCTAAGCATAATTTTATTTATGAATTAAATTATGGTTATTTGCCAAATACTGTTTCGGGTGACGGAGAAGAAATTGATGCATATATTCTAGAAGAAACTTCTCCAGTCGAAGAATATACTGGAGAAGTGGTAGCAATTATTCATAGATTAAATGATGTTGAAGATAAATTAGTTGTTGCGCCTATTAAACACAAAAAATATACAAAAGAAGAAATTTTACAAAAAGTAAACTTTCAAGAAAAGTTTTTTAAATCAGAAATTATAATGTAATAATATTATATAAGCAATATACTTGTAATTTTTTAAAATGTTGACAAAAAATATTTAAAAATTTATCATAGGTGTAGTTATGAATGATTTTATTTTATCTCCAGAACTTTTAACAGAGTTTGAACTTGAAACTCCTAAAAATTATAATGTAAAAGCCATAGTTTTGTTGGTTGAAAATAACCGATTAAAAGATGGTTATTCTTTACCTATGCTTGGAAAAGAAATGAAAGATTGGGTTAGAGATAGTGTAAATCATTTTGATTGTTCTTTTATTAATTTAAATGAAAAGGATAATCCAGTAGAAATTGTTAAGCCGTTTATAGGTGAAGAAGATTATACTATTGTTTTGTTTTCAGATACACCACTTGTAAAATCTTCAACAATACTTGAAACATTAGATTATGCAACAACAAAAAATCTTGATTTTTGTAAATTACCAAAAGGTTTTATAGTTGCTTCACAAAATTTTAAAGCAGGTAAAATAGAGTTTAGTGCAGAACCAAACTTTATAGATAAAGAAGATTTTTTTGTTGTTTTTGATAGTTTAACATTAGCAAATGCTAAAAACGTTTTAAAAAACAGAATAATTGAAAAACATCTTAAAAACAAAGTAATTTTAAACGATATAAATTCAACTTTTATCGATTGCCAGGTAGAAATAGAACCTTTTGTAGAAATTTTTTCGAATAATGTTTTAAAAGGTAATACCGTTGTTTGTGAAGGTGTTAAATTAAAAGAAAACAATGTAATAGAAAATAGCATTATAAAAAATAATGCTGAAGTTTTTTATTCTGTTTTAAATAATGTAGAAGTTGAAGAAAATGCAAAAATAGGACCTTTTGCTGTTTTGCAACAAAATGAAGGGGATAAATAATGAAGTTAATTGTTGGTTTAGGTAATCCAGGAAAAGAATATGCTAATACTTATCATAACTTAGGTTTTGATGTTTTAGATTTACTTGCAAAAAAACTAGGTGTAAGTATTAATAAATCAAAAGGTAATGCCTTATATACTCAAACAAAGGTAAAAGATGAAATAGTTTTTTTAATTAAACCTTTAACTTATATGAACTTATCTGGGCAAGCAGTAAGATATTTTGCAAATTTTTATAAAATTTCTCCAGAAGATATTATTGTTGTTTGTGATGATATAGATTTGCCTAAAGGTACCTGTAGATATAGAGAAAAGGGCAGTGGTGGAACACATAACGGTTTAAAAAATATTGTTCACGAACTTAAAAGCGAAAATTTTAAACGTGTAAAGATTGGTGCTGGAAACGATAAGAATATTGACTTAAAAGATTATGTTTTAAGTAAGATTGATGATGAAAGTAAATCTTTAATTTCTTCTTGCTATGACACTGCTTTAGAAAAAATTCTTGCAAATGTAGGCAATAACAATTAATATTATATAGTAATGAATAATATTATTAGCAGGTTAAACGAACTTAATAATTATAAGTACACTACAATTAGTGGGTTAAATGATGGTGAAAAATATTTTTTACCTAGTTTATTTGCGCAAAAAATTATGATAATTGCAAATAATGAAGATTCTTTGCAAGAATATTTTAATCAACTTTCTGCTCTTAATAAAAAAGTTGTTTGTTTGCCACAACAATTACCTTTAATTATTTCTATTAGCGAAAAGTCTTCAAAAGTTTTTAAAGATTATTATATAAATTTATCTAAATTAGCAAAAGGGGATTATGATGTTTTATTAGTAACCCCTTATACTTTGTTTCAAAAATTGCCTAATGTTGATTTTATAAAATCAAACAATTTAAAACTTGAAGTAGGTTGTGACTATAATATTGATTCTTTAGTAGAAAAACTTGTTGCGTTAGGCTATACAAAACAAGATTTAGTTTCAAATAAAGGCGAGTTTGCTGTTAGGGGAGACTTGCTTGATGTTTTTACTGTAAACAATGATAAACCAATAAGAATATCTTTTTTTGATACTGAAGTTGAAAAAATTAATTATTTTGACCCAGTAACATTTAAACAAGAAAAGGAAATAAAAAAAGCAGAAGTTTATTGTAATACTTTTTTTGATTCAACAAAAATAGATAAAGCTGAACTAAAACAAAAAGTAGATGAAAATATTTCAAAAATAAACCTAAATCCAGAAGCAATGCTAAGACTTTCAAATATTGTTTCAACTCAATTTGAATACTTAAATAATGGCTTAAGTGGACTTTCTAGTGTGTTTTTTCTTCCTTTTTGTGCCTATTTTAATTCTAGTCTATTTGATTATTTACAAAAAGATACTTTAATTTTAATTGATGAACCAAAATTAATTACAGATAAATTAAAAGCGTTTGAAGATGAATTTACTGAAAACTTTTTAGAACTTTCTTTAAAAGGTGAGTTCTTACCAGCAACAATTGATTTTTATTTGCAACGAAAAGAAATTTTAAAAACTTTGTTAAATTTTAAACTTTGTGCTTATGCAAGGCTTATATCTCAAAACAAAATTTTTGAAAGTGAATATGTAATTAATTTTATTTGTAATGCAAATAAAAAATATCAAAATCATTTTGTAGAACTTACTGAAGAAATAAAAAACTTAAATAAAAACAAACACACAATAGTTTTATCTTGTGCTTTACCTTTAACTTTAAATAAGGTTAAGACTTTTTTTGATGATGAAAAATTAAAATATAATCAAATATCTTCGTTAAATGAAGTAAAACAAGGTGAAATAAATTTAACATTAAAAAATATTCCTTACTCAGCAAATTTTGAAATGGAAAAATTTGTTTTAATTGGTAGTAAGGCTTTAAATAATAATCAAGTTTTGGCTATTTCTACTAAAGAAGTTGTAGAAGAAAAACCAAAATTTTTGCCAAAAGTTGGGGAGTACGTTGTTCACCAAATTCACGGCGTTGGAAAGTGTATTGGCATAAAAAACTTAAAAATTACAGCTGTTTATCGCGATTATATAGTTATTGAGTATAAAGATGGTGACGTTTTATATTTACCTAGCGAGAACGCAGATATGCTTTCTGCGTTTGTTGGAGAAGTAACTCCTAAATGTAATAAAATTGGTGGAACAGAATTTTTTAAAGTTAAACAAAAAGTTAAAAATTCTATTAAAGAAATGGCTTTTGATTTAACAAAAGTTTATTCAGAAAGAATGAATTCAAAAGGCTTTAAATATTCAAAAGACACTTATTTACAAACGGAATTTGAAAATGCTTTTCCTTATCCTTATACACAAGACCAAGTTCAAGCTATTAAAGAAATTAAAGCTGATATGGAAAGTGGAAAAATTATGGATAGACTTTTATGTGGTGATGTTGGTTTTGGTAAAACAGAAGTTGCATTAACTGCTGCCTTTAAAGCTATTCAAGATGGTAAACAAGTAGCAATTATTTGTCCTACAACAATTTTATGTGAACAACATTATAATACAGCGCTCAGTCGTATGAAAAATTTTATGGTTAATGTTCAAGCAATAAATAGGTTTAAAACAAAAAAAGAACAAGATAAAATTTTAACCGAACTAAAAGAAGGTAAAATCGATTTAATTTGTGGTACACATAGATTATTTAGCAACGATGTAAAATTTAAAGATTTAGGCCTTATAATACTAGATGAAGAACAACGTTTTGGTGTTGAAGATAAAGAAAAGTTAAAAAATATTAAAAAAACAGTAGATGTTTTATCAATGTCAGCAACTCCTATACCAAGAACCCTTTATATGTCGCTTGTTGGTATTAGAGATATAAGTTTTTTATCTACTCCACCAAAAGAGCGTAAAAAAACAACAACAGTTGTTATTGATTACTCAGATAATATTTTGGTTAATGCTTGCAAAAAAGAACTTGAAAGAGATGGTCAAATATTAATTGTTTATAATAGGGTAGATACTATTACAAATTTTTATGCTCATATAAGGTCTTTGTTGCCTGATGTAAATATTGGTTTTGCACATGGTCAAATGAGTCCAAAAATGTTAGAAAGTGCTATTTTTGATTTGTATTCTAGAAAAACACAAATATTAATTAGTACAATTTTAATTGAAAATGGTATAGATTTGCCTTACGCAAACACTTTATTTGTTGTTGACGCTGATAAATTAGGTTTAAGTCAACTTTATCAGTTAAGGGGTAGAATAGGCAGAAGCAATATTGAAGCATATGCTTATTTTAGTTTTTCAAAAAATAAAAACTTAACACAAGATTCTTATAAACGTCTTGATGCTATTATGGAGTTTTCTGACTTTGGTAGTGGTTACAAAATTGCTATGCGTGACCTTGAAATTAGGGGAGCAGGTGATGTTTTAGGCAAACTTCAACACGGACATATGCAACAAGTAGGTTATGATATGTATGTTAAACTTTTAAATGAAGCTGTAAGCGAAATTAAAGGTGAAAAAGTTGAAGAATTAAGAGAAGTTAAAATAGATATTGCTATTAATGCTTTCTT
>JAFWWV010000011.1 GCA_017523305.1 Clostridia bacterium | reverse complement strand
AGTTGATTTTAGTTCTGTAGAAAACTTTTACTACATTTGTCTTAGTACAAAAGGCGATATTTTGTCTTTTAAGAAAATGGGCGCTGGTTCTGTTTCGCAACTTTATGTTAACAACCGAGAACTTGTACAACAAATTTTAAAATATCCTACTCATACTGTTGTTATTTGTCACACTCACCCAAACGGTGTGCCTGTTCCTAGTCAAGAAGATATTAATTTTACTATGGGTTTGTGTGATTTATTAGACTCACTATCTATTAGATTATGTGACCACGTAATTTTATCTCCAGACGGGCACTTTAGCTTTTTTGAAAACAAATTATTAGGCGCTGGTCTTAAAAGCGAAAAGATGAGTAGTTTAAAAATGAGTTTGCTGTTTGAAGAAGGTTTTAAACTTAAAAATAAAGATTAAACTTTTAAGCCCTTAATTAATTATTTACAAATAAAAAATTCTAAACCAGTTTTTTAGTTTAGAATTTTTTTATTTTTATATTTATTTTAATCTCGCTTATTTAAAGGGTTTTACAATTATTTTTAATTATTAAATTGTTTAAAAAATTAAACATAATTGCTTCCACAAATACACAAAAATATTTTCGTCATAAGCATATGAAAAAGCTATTTTGCCTAATATGTTTTCGCTATCTACTGGACCATAATAAGAACTGTCATTGCTAACTTTACGGTTATCACCCAAAACAAAAACTTTACCTTCGGGTATAGAAATTGTGGTTTCCTTTGTAGATATTTCACTAATAATTAAATCGTAATTATTATCTCTAAAACGTTGCCAATATTCTTGGTTCATATCGGCTCTATTTAAAATATATTCTTCAATAAGTTTTTCGCCTTTTGATTGGTTTTTATCTTTTACATAAAAGTAATAAAAACCGTCGGATTCATATCTTAAAGTTAATTCTTGTCCACCTGTTGCTATTATACGTTTAATTACAGCACCATCTTCTTTTGTATTAATAATAACAATATCGCCGTTGGTTCCTTTTTCAAACCTATTTGCAAATGCAATATCTTTATATTTTGATGTTTCAGCATCTTCCCATGCAGGTAACGACTGATTAAATGTGGGTTGCATTGAGTGACCTACAATTTCAACTTGTATAAAAATTGTACAAAAAACAGTATAAACTAATAAAATTAAGATATAAATACCTAAAATAACATCTACTATTCTTAAACTTAGTGGACGTTTTTTTTCATAATGCTTATTAAGTTGACTTATATCTACATTTTGAAACTTCATTTTTTACTCTTTTTTTTAGTTTTATATTAATTTTTATTTTAAAAAACTGGGTTATTCTTTAATTTTTTTGACCATTTTATTAAGTTTTTCACTTTCTAATAAAATAATTCTACCACATTGGTTGCATTTTATTTTATAATCAGCGCCAATTCTAATAATTGTCCATTCGTTACAACCACAAGCATGAGCCTTTTTTGTAATAATTGTTTGGTTTAATTCGTACATTTTTTATTACCTTTAAAAATTACTGTTGCTATAATTATATTATAAATTTTAACAAAATCAAATAAAAATAAATTAAAGTAAGCATTTGCTCACGATAGATTAAAAACTAAAGTTGCTAGATTAAAATAATTTTGATATATTTTAACTAAACTAATACACAATTCTTAAACTTTTGTGTATAACTTTATAATAAATAAGCTCTCGTAGTGAAATGGATATCACTTTTGTTTCCGGAACAAACATTTTAGGTTCGACTCCTGACGAGAGCACCAATAAAAAAACAAAAGAACCAAACTGAATTGGTTCTTTTTTTTATTATTTTACTTCTTCAAATAAACTTTTAGGAACTCCACATAAAGGACATTTCCAATCATCTGGTAAATCTGCAAACTTTACACTTTCTTTACTTTCGTCGTAAATATAACCACAAACCGAACATTTATATTGTTTACCTTGTGTTGAAGTTGGCTTTTCTTCAATATATGTTGGGGCTGTTTTTGGTGCTTTACCTTTTACAACATTATGATAATAAGAATATGTCATAGGTGTATTTTTATTAAACTTTTCACCTTCTACTGCTTTTGCTAAGAATATATCGTGAGTTCCTGCATCAATAACATTAAAAACTTCACAAACAACATAACTGCAACAATTTTCTTTAATTACAGGTAAATCGTGTAATATTTCATAATTAAAATCAGCAAATTTATCAGTATCTTTTGAACTATAAAAACCAAATTTACCAATTAATTCACTATTTGTTTGCTCTGAAATTATAGATAAAGCAAATTTTTTAGTATTTTTAATTGCTTCGTTAGTATAGTTTTGTTTGTTTAAACTTATTGAAACAATGTTGTCAACTGATGTTATTTGACAAAAACTGTTTGCAATACAACCTACATTTTTATTTTGATAACTTGTTGTAACAACATATACCCCATATGAAACATCATAAAAAACAGTCTTATCCATTTGTTATCTCCTTTTTTTCTCGATTATATAAAAAAAATAAAAAACAGTAAAATGTTTTAGTAAATAATATTGTCTTTTGCCCGAATTTTACTGAAGTTGGTTAATGTTTCATACACTGAAGTTTTCGTTATTTTTGAAAAATAATTTGCATCGTTAAAAACAATTACTTTATCAAAAGGTTTTATGTTTTTATGAGTTATATCAACCATAAGCATATCCATACAAACCCGTCCAATTATTTTGCATTTTTGATTATTAATTGTAACTTTTGCTATATTTGATAGTTTTAAAGGAACCCCATCTGCATACCCCATTGGAACAAGTCCTATTGTGGTGTTTTTATTTAATTTTGTATTGCCATACCCCACAAATTCGCCTTTATTTGCCCTTATTTTCTTAATTACCCTGCTTGTTATTGTCATTGCTCTTTTTAATTGTGGCAAGCCATAGCCGTATAAAAACAGGCCGATTCTAACCATGTTAACAAAATTTGGAATTGTTTTTGTTAAGCAAAAACTTCCACCAATATGAATTAAAATGTTTTTGTTTTTTAATAAATTTACATACTTTTTAAACTTTTTCATTTGTTTGTAAAAGTGCGAAGATTTTACATCTGCATCAAAACAATGAGTAAAAATTCCTTTTAGTTTTATTGTTTTGTTTTTAGTTATAAAGTTTATCATCTGTTTAAATTCTTTTATGTTTTTAACACCAATTCTATTCATACCCGTATTTATTGCAATATGAACTTTTGCTGTTGTTTTTAATTTTGAACTTATTTTTTTTATTGTTTTTAAATCTTGTAAACTATCTATCGTTATTTGAATATTATTTTTAATTAAATTTTTAAAGTTTGTTGATTTACCAACAACCAAAATATTGCTTTTTCTTTTTAATAAAAACTTTAATTTTAATGCTTCTAATAAATTTGCAACACCCCAAAAACTAACTTTATTTTTTAGTATTTTAACTATATTTTTTAAACCATGCCCATAGGCATTTGCTTTAACCATAACCATTATTTTTTTATTAAAATTTTTACAATAAAAATAATTATTTAATATTGCTTTTTTACTAATATTTTTTAAATTGTTCACTTTATTATTTTTATTTGTTTATATCAATTTTAATAACAAAAAAAGAAAGTATTAAATAAAAATACTTCCTTTTAATTTTTAAAATTTTAGTTCATAAAATTATCAATAGCTTCTTGTCTTAATTTTTGGTACTCTTCTTCACTAATTAAATTTTTGCTTCTTAATGTTTTTAGTTCTTCTAATTTTACTGTTAGATTTTGAGCATAGGTTCTTATTTCATAATCTTCTTCATTTAAAATAACTGTATTTGGGTCTTGAGTTTGTTCTTCTTGATTTTGAGTTTCAAAGTTAGGCATTGTAAAAACTCTTTTAAAGTTTTGTCCCCTAATTTCACGGCCCACTGACATTTGAACCCAAAATGCTATAACCCAAACTATTAAACTATTAAAAATGTTTGCAAAACACAAAATATAAAAAGTTCTATGCTTGTTTATAATTTCTTGTTTTGTTTTTTTAGAATAATAAACATACATAATTGCCGTTACTATAGACAGCATAATACAAAAAGAATCCATTATAATATTATAAATAGAAAATTTAACAGCAAAAATATCATAAAACAAAGTACCAATGCTAAGTGCTGTTGCTACAAAGCACCAAATTGAAGCTGTTTTTAAAGTTTTGTTAATTCCCTTCATTTTTTTACTCCTTTTTTTATATTTTATGCAAACAAATTATACACCTATTCAATATTGTTTATCAAATAATAATACTCTAATAATTCTTTTGAATAGTCAACAATTCTGCCTTCGGGCAAAATTAACATACGTGTTACACCAATTTGTTCAACAAAACTTGGGTTGTGACTAACAAGCAAAATTGTACCACTAAATTTACCAAAATTTTCACCAATAATCGCTTGAGTTTCTGGGTCTAGGTGGTTAGTTGGCTCATCTAAAATTAACAAGTTTGCTTTTTGAAGAAGTAATTTGCAAAGAGAAACTCTTGCTTTTTCTCCTGGTGAAAGTATTTTTATTTTTTTAAATACTTGTTGATCAAAGAACAAAAAATTACCTAATAAACTTCTCAATTGCAAGTCATTAAAATAAGCATTTTGTACATTATCAAAAATTGTTTTATCATCTTCTAACAATTCAAGTTCTTGAGCATAATAACCAATATCAGTTTTTGTTCCAAAAGTAATACTGCCTTTATTTGGTTTTAGTTTACCCATAATAAGTTTTAATAATGTAGATTTACCTACACCATTTTCACCCACTATTAAAAACTTTTCACCGTCTGTTAGGTTAAAAGATAATTTTTCATAAAGGTTTGGTTTTTTATCATAGTGAAAGGTTAAATCTTCTACCTTTAAAGGAACCTTGGATCCTTGCCTAATAGGTTCTATATTTATATTTAACTTTTTATATTCTTTATCACGAAGTTCTAGTTCTGCTTTCTTTTTTTCTAGTTTTGCTTCCCTATCTTTACCCATTCTTTTTAGGTTGTGATTTGTTCTGCTTGCTTGGTTTGCTTTGAATATAAATTCTTCTAGTTTTTTAATTTCCTTTTCTTGTTGCTCTATTCTGCTTTCTTTGAGTTGTTTTTCTTCTAAAAGTTTCTTTTTAAATTTTGTATAGTTTCCATCATACATTTTTATTTTATGATTTATTTTATTTATATACATAACTTTATTAATAATTTTATTTAAAAAATCAATATCGTGGCTAATAACCAAAATTGTTCCTTTATAGTTTTTTAAATAGTTTGTAATAAAGTCTTTTGTACTAGCATCTAAGTGGTTAGTTGGTTCGTCTAAAAGCAAAAAATCTGGGTTCCCATATAAAATACCAGCAAAGGCAACTTTTGATTTTTGGCCACCTGATAGTTCGCAAAGTTTAGAAGATAATAAGTTATCATCAATTTGCATATCTTCAATAATTTTTAAAAGAATATTTTCGGCGTTATAACAATCTAAACTTTCTAATTCTTCTTGAAGTTTTGCCATTTCTTTTAACAATTCTTTTTGCTTGTTTTCATCTTCTTGAGTTGCAAGATCTACATATATTTGTTCTAATCTCTTATTAATTTTTTCAATAGGTCTTGCTTGTAATAAATAGTCAAAAACTGTAATATTTGGATTTTCAAACTTTACTTCTTGTGGTAAAAAACCTACCCTTCCTTTGCCTAATGAGATATTGCCAGAATCTAATTCTAACTGTCCAAGTAGAACTTTAAAAAGGGTGGTTTTTCCAGCACCATTTACACCAACAATACCTACTTTATCAAGGTTATTAAATTGAAAAGAAGCATCTTCATATATAACTTCAGTACCTAAGGTTAGGTATAAATTTGTAGCCTTCATATTACCCCTTTTAACTAATTTTTTTATTTTAATTTTCTTTATAAATTACTACTTGATATTTTTTTAATTTTTCACAGTTTTCAAAGTTAGAGTATAAAATATCTTCTTTGTTTATAGTAATGTTTTTATCTTTTTTTGAAAGATTTGCAACAACATTTAACACACAATTTTTACCTATTATTTTATAACCCATCAAACCAAATTTATTAAAAAATTTATAAGTTGAATTAATTAAAATTGAAGAATATTTATTTCTTACTTCTATTAATTTTTTATAGTTGTTTAATATTGAATTTTCATCTTTTAAACTATTTTCAACATTACAAGTTTTATAATTTTTATTTACATAACTCCAAGGTTCTTTTGAACTAAAGCCAGCAAATTTACTATTGTTCCATTGCATAACTGTTCTGCTATGATCTCTGGTTAACTCCTTTAACTCTTCAAAATCCTTTTGTGGGTTTTTAGAGTTTTCAAAAATCATTTTTGCATTACAATCTTTAAAATCGCTCATTTTTTCAAAATTATAATTGCTCATACCAATTTCTTCGCCATTATATATTACAGGAGTACCCTTTAGCATATACATAAGACCAGCTAAACATAATTGAGCATTTTTAGGATCATCTTCACCCCTAATTTTGCTAATTAATCGTGGATAGTCATGATTTAACCAAAATAAAACAGACCAACCACTACTTGATGATAATTTTTCTTTATACTTAAGAGAGTTTAAAACTTTTTTTCTTTTTATTTTAAATTTTTTAGAAAAACAATATTTATGTTCAAAAGTAAAAATCATATCAAGTTCTTTTTTTGTTGTATACTCTAACAAGTCGTCGTTTGTTGGTTCTCCACCCAACTCGCCCATTGTTATGATATCATACTTTTTAAAAGCCCTATTAAAACGCTTTAAGTACTTATGGGTGTTAGGTAAGTTCGAAAAAGAATTAAATGATTTTTTTACATTTTTAGCATCTTTAAAAGTTAAATCTTTACCTATATGTGCTGTAGCGTCTACCCTAAAACCATCAACATTTAATTTACCATAAAAATCAACTACTTTTTCCATTTCTCTAAAAGCTGTTTCGTTTTCATAGTTTATATCAGGCATTGTGTTTGAAAATATTTTTAAATAATATTGTTTGCGTTTTTTGCTATACTTCCAAGCAGAACCTGAAAAAAATGATTGCCAGTTATTAGGTGGAAGCATTTTTCCATCTTTTATTTTTGGATCTTTCCAAACATAAAAATCTGTAAAAGGCTCTTCTTTATTTTCACTTTTAACAAACCAAATATTTTGGTCGGATGTATGGTTTAAAACAAGGTCAATAAAAACTTTAATTTCTTTTTCATGAGCAAGTTTTATAAGTTTTTTAAGATCATTTATTTCACCATACATTTCGTGAATTTTGTAATAATCTTTAATGTCATAACCGTTGTCGTCCATAGGAGAATCATAAAAAGGACAAATCCAAATAAAATTAACACCTAAACTTTTTATATAGTCAAGTTTTTCTGTTATTCCGTTTAAATCGCCATTACCATCATTGTTACTATCAAAAAAACTACGGATATATATTTGATATCCTACTGCGTTTTTCCACCATAGTTGCATAGTTATATTTCTCCTAAGTATAAATTTGTATGACTATATATTATCAAAATAATAAAAAATTAAAAAGATTTTTGTATTATAATTTTTTTATTGTGTTTTTTAAAAAAATTGTTGAAATTTATTATTTTAATTATTATGATATAAGTATAAAAAACTTTTGGAGAAAATAATATGAATTATACATACAAAACAACTGGAACTTGTTCTTCACAAATTAATTTTGAAATTAACAAAAATGTTATTACAAATGTTTCTTTCGTGGGTGGTTGTAATGGCAACCTTAAAGCAATTTCAAAATTAGTTGACGGAATGACAGTAGAGCAAATTGAAGAAAAATTAAAAGGAAACACTTGTGGTTTTAGAAATACTTCTTGCGCAGACCAATTAGCAAAAGCAGTAAGAAAAGCAAGTGACGAAAACCCTAATAATTAATTTTTAAAAACAAAAAAACACAGGCATTTTTATATGTCTGTGTTTTATTTTTTTATTGTTCTGCTGGTGGTGGGGTTTGAGTTGAAAGAGTACTTTCAAATTGATTTATTTCTGACATATGTCTAGTAAATCTTTCAAAACCTTGAGCATCAAAAGATGTTAACCCTTCGCTTTCATATCTGCCAACAACATATTCCAACTTATCTTCATAAGATAAGCCATCCCAAGTTTCAAGAGAATCTTGCCCCATTGTAATATCTTCAACCAAAGAAACAACTTCTTCTCTTAAACTTTGAGCTTTTTCTTCACGAGTTCCAAATAAACTTGAAAGCATTGGACCAAAACCTTGGTTCTTTTCGTATTTTGTACATTTGGTTTTTACTTTATCAAACAAATCTACTTTTTCATCAATATAACCTTCTAGTTGTTCACTTTCTTGGCTTACAAGAGAAAAAGCATATTGGGTTGGTGAAAGTTTTTGCATGCTTTCAAGGTCTGCTCTTTCTTGACCTAAAAGTTCTGCATAAACACCGCTTGTTACATTTAAGTGAGCATGTGTTCCTACACTTCTATTTGTTAAAGCACCATATGCTAAAGAGTTTTTGTAACTTTCTTTTAAATCTTCAATTCTTGCTTCTTTTTGTGCAACTACACTGTTATACATATAATAAATTCTTTCTTGCATTGTATAATCTTGTGCGTCGCTTTTGTAATTAACTAATCTGTGTGTATAAAAATCCATTTGTTTTGTATCTCCAACATAAATTTACCACATAAAATAAACTAAATCAACATTCATTTGTTTATTTTTAATGGTAAAAACAACCAAAAATATTATTTTATTTAAATTTATAGGTTCAAAAATAAAAAAAGTAATTGCAAAATAAAAACATAAGTGCTAAAATATGCTCGTTATCAAATTAAGCGGATGTGGCGAAACCGGTAGACGCGCACGTTTAAGGGGCGTGTGGGAAACCTTGTGGGTTCGAGTCCCACCATCCGCACCAAAACAAAAAGAACCAAATTTACTTTGGTTCTTTTTTATTATTTGTTTCTACAAATTCAATTTTCATTGCAATATATGTTAAATACTTATTTCTTTTAAACCTTAATTTGTTGGTTTTAAATGAAAACATTCCAAGTGCTTCCCACAAAAAGAAACCAGCCACTTTTACTTTTTGCTTCTGACCAAATATCAAAAAAAAGTCACTTTAAAAAAAACGGAAAGAATTAATATTGCTAAACTTACAAAAGTCAATAAGAATAAAACCTTTTTATTTTTTATTAAAATTCTTATGCTTTAAATAATTTATATGTTATTCTTTTATTAATGGAGTTTATTTTATGGGAAAATATTCAACAATTTTAGATAAATTATGGAGACTTACTTTTGGTATTTTTACTATTTTGGTAGGTGTAGGCGCAATAGGTCTTTCTATTTGGGGCGTTTTTGCTATTTCTAATGTATTTTTTATTTTAGTTCTTGGTATGCTTTTTGGTGGGGGCTTTTTAATTAGTCGTGGTATTGGTAAAGCTTTTTTAAACGACCAATATGAACTTACTAACTGGGTACGTGATGGTGATAGCGTTATAGAAGTTGTTCAAACACCAAAATATTTAAAACGTAAAATGTGGTTTTGTTTTATTGAATTTGTTTTATACACATTGTTAACAATATTTTTAATTTACCTATCAGTAGTAAGTTTAACCAATAAAGGTGTTTTAATTGGTTGTGCAGTTGCTTCTGCAATATTTGCTTTAATTTTCTTTTTAATTGCTGGAAAAACTAAAGAAGAAAATTTTCCAAATAAAAATAAAGATATAAAATAAATATATAAAAAACTCTGCCGTTTTTTGACAGAGTTTTTTTGTTTTTTATTGAGACATACCACCTATATCAACAGATGCTTCTGGGGCTGAAACTTCTACAGCTGTTTCTACTGTTGCTGTTTCACTGCCTGCGTTTAAATCTGGATTTAAGGTTGGATCTGTTATTTCTTTATCGGCAGATCTTGAAGCCACAATGTTATTTATAATTTGGTCTTTTAAGGCTGGGTTTCCTTCAACTACAGTTGCACTTTCTTCTTCAACTTTATCCTTGCTAACTACAGCTTCTTCGCTTGCTGTGTCTAATCCCCCTGGGTTAACTGCATTATTTTGAGTTGCTAATGCTGTTAAAGCAATTTCATGTTCATTATTAGGGTTTATATTGTGCTGAGCAGCAAATTGATTTAATGCTTGTTGAGATACGTATTGATTATATTCCCTATGTTGACCAAAGAAATTTTCTACAAAGTGTGCTTGGTCACCCCTTGCTGCGATATAACTTCTTATAACAGCACCATCACTACTATTTCCTTGTGGGGTAAAGTTGTTTGGATTTTTTGCAAAAACATCAGTTAATTCTCTTAAATTTAAAACTCTCATTCCTTCTCTAGAAACTTTACCCACTT
>JAFWWV010000002.1 GCA_017523305.1 Clostridia bacterium | reverse complement strand
CAAGCGACGATTTTACCTTTGATATAATTCGCCACAGATTACCTTGGGCAGAGCGCCACCATGTAGGCAAAAGTTATTCTTGGAAATATTTTTATTCAACCACCTTTACAATAGAACCTGAAATGATAGATTTTTTAGAAAGACACCTATTTATATTTAAAAAAGAAAATACAACTATTGATATCGAAAAAGAAACTAATACTATTTTAGAACTAAAAAAAGCAATAAAACAACTACCAAACAAAAAAAACCAATCTTTAGAAGAATCAATTATAAAAGCCGAATTAAGAAAAGAAGTATTAATATTAAAACTTAAAATTTTAAATCAACGCCTTAGCAAATTAAATAAAAATACAAAATCACAAGCAAAACTTGATTTTGAAATAGGAATCAATAGACTTAAATCTAAACTCGAAAATTTAGAACAGCGAATATTAAAATTAAAACAAGAAAATGATTTAAAATAATATTAACTGGAGAATAAATAAAAATGAAAAAAGATTTACTATATAATTTTGCTGAGCTTGTATTAACCGATAACAAACTCAAAAAATTAATGAAGCCTAAAGATTTTAAGGCATATATATCACTAAAAGAAAATAACGGCGAAATGTCTTTTGACCTAGCCGATAAAATTGCAACTGCTATAAAAAAATGGGCGTTAGAAAAAGGAGCCACCCACTACACACATTGGTTCTTCCCCTTAACTGGAAAGTATGCTGAAAAGCATATTAGTTTTTTAGAGTACAACTCTAAAGGCGACTTTATAAAAAAGTTTAATGGTAACTGCTTAATAAAGGGCGAAACAGACGCATCAAGTTTTCCAAGTGGTGGCGAAAGGTTAACCTTTGAAGCACGTGGCTATACCGTGTGGGATTACTCTAGCCCAGTGTTTATAAAAAAGGACGATAAAGAAAATAAAGTGTTGTATATTCCAACAGCGTTCTGCACATATAACGGCGTAGCTGTTGACGAAAAAACACCACTACTAAGGGCTACCGAATTTTTAAATAAACAAGCAACTAAACTACTTAACACCATAGGTTACACCGATGTAACTAGTGTTGTTTGCCATGTGGGTTGCGAACAAGAATATTTTTTAATTGATAAAAATAATTACTATAAACGAAAAGACCTTGTCTTAACAGGTAGAACTCTTTTAGGCGCCGAAGCAATTAAAAGCCAAGAAACTTCCCACCACTACCTAGGACAAATTAAATCAAGCGTTAGCGAGTTTATGCACGACTTAAACAAAGAACTATGGGAACTTGGAATAATGGCAAAAATTCAACACAACGAAGTTGCCCCAACCCAACACGAAATAGTTGCAGTTTACTCACAAGCCAACATTGTGGCCGACCAAAATTCGCTTCTTATGGAAGTTATGAATAAGGTTGCCCACAAACACAACTTCAAGGTCTTGTTCCACGAAAAGCCATATAAAGGCGTTAACGGAAGTGGTAAACATAATAATTGGTCAATTTCAACCAATACAGGCATAAATTTGCTAGATAGTTCTAAAGCAAACGAACTTGTTTTTATGTTGTTCTTCACAAGCGTAATAAGCGCTATCGATAACCACTACGACTTACTTAAAATGTCTACCAGTTCACTCGGCAACGACTTACGACTTGGTGGTAGCGAAGCCCCACCTTCAATAATCTCAGTTTTTGTGGGCGACGATATGTCTGACATTTTAAACGAGTTTGTAAAATCAAATAAAGTAAACCGTAAAACAAAAGCAAAACTTGATTTTAAAACATCTTCTATTTTAAAACCATATAAAGATAACTGCGATAGAAATCGCACCACCCCATTTGCCTACACAGGCAATAAGTTTGAGTTTAGAATGGTAGGCTCATCACAAAGCATAGCCCTATCAAACACCGTGCTTGCAACCATTGTAGGTAACGAAATTAAAAAACTAAACGCAAAACTAAACGAATATGTTTTAAAAAATAAAATAGAATTAAACACAAAAACCAAAACCCCACAACTAAACATAAACCTAGTAGAAATTTTAACAAAATTAATAGTTGAAAATATTTCAAACCACTCCAGAATTATATTTAACGGAAACAGTTACGACGAACTCTGGAATAAAGAAGCAACCAAAAGGGGGTTAATTGACTATAAAACCAGCGTAGAGTGTTTTAACCGTCTACTTGAAAAAAATAATATCGAACTATTTGAAACAAACGGAGTTTTAACCCACACCGAACTAAAAGTAAGGTTTGATACTTATCTCGAAAAATATATAAGCGAGTGTTTAACCGAAGCAAAAACCTTACTAGATATGTGTTTAACCCAAGTTTTACCTTGTGTTGAAAACTACCTAAATAATAAAATTGAAAATATAACAAAAGCCGAAAAATTTGGTCTTAAAAACAAAGAAAAAGCAAAAGAAGTTAAAACCCTATACTCTACCCTAGAAGATTTAACTAGCGAAGTAGAAACCTTAAAAGAAGTGTTGCAAAAAGTTGCTACCCTTAAAACACTTGAAGAAAAAGCAAACTTCTGTCAAAACACCATTTTAACTTCAATGAACTCAGTGCGTTTTGTATTTGATAAAATCGAACCAAACCTACCAAAAGAGTTTAAACCTTTTCCAAACTACGACGACTTGCTATTTTTAGATAACAACTAATTAGGAGTTATAAATGAAAACTAATGAAACTACAACAAAAAATAATAATGAAAAATCATTAATTATTGCCAACCGTGTACATATTTCTACTTCACCAATGGTAATAGGTATTATAATAACTTTGTTAATTTTTATTCCAACTATAGTTTTTATATCTTCAGTAGATTTAAATCTTTTTAATGATAATTTTTCAATAATAATATTAGTAACATTGTCACTGCTATTTGTAGGTCTTATTATTACATTAGTATTTCAAATTAAAAATGCTGTAAAAAATAATAAACTTGACCCCATTTTAATAACTTATAAAAACAATGTTTTTACAATTCATAACTCTACAGAAAGTTTAAAAATAAATAAAAAAGATATTTACGACCTAGATTATAAAAACCATGTAAACTTTATATTTACAGACCACTTTGCTGGAGTATCTACAGAAGGGTTTGGTAAATTTTATATCTACCATAAAATGAATAACGAAGAATATGAACTAACTTTAAAAAATGTAGATTCCCCCAGTTTAGTTTATGAAAAGTTTAAAGAACTTTTAGGCTGGAACTTAACTGATAGGTAAAATTAATTCTATTTAATTTATAAAAAAACACCCTAACAATTTTTGTTAAGGTGTTTTTATTTTTTTATATATTATTTTTTATTTTATTATTTTTTTTTATTTTATTAATTGCATAAGTTTTATTTACTTTAAAACTTTTATTTAAAATTTTTTTTTAATTTTAAAACTATGCTTCCATTGCTGGACCCATATCTAATACTTCGCCTACAACTTGTTCATAAGCTTGCATCATATCAGCTTCAAATTCTTTACCCTTTGCAAATTCTTCTGTAATAGAAGCAAAGAAGCAGTTTGCAATAGTACCAAATTTTGTTTTCTTTTTAGGGTCTGAAGCAGTATTGTAAAAAATGTTTACAAATACAGCACAAATTGTATTTCTTGCAACCTTAAAGAATAAGGTTTTTTTGTCGTTAGTGTTTAAAAGTTCTTCCCAAATATAAACAATGTTATCGCCAAAACTTACATCTCTGTTATCTTGTGGAGTTGATAAAAACTCAACAATAACAGGATCTTTTTTAAATTCCTTTTGTTTTATTTTTGGTAGGCTTGCTAAAATGTAGTCAAGTGCTTTTTCTTCATAAAAACTTGCACAATCAACTAAAATTTGCTTTTTACCTTTTTCGTCTTGGCTATCCCAATTTTTATAATCTTTTAAAAAATCTGCCATTTTTGTTTTCTCCCCTTCTTTTTAAAAAAGTAAGCATAAATATTCTTGTTATCTCTAACTACATTTTACCACACTACATAAACTTTTGCAAGAAATAATTAATTACTACCAATTCGCTACTTTTATTTATTTTAAAGCCTTTCAAAGTTTTTTTATTATTATTTTTTTAATTTAATTTTTTACATCTTTTTTTAAATCATACTTAATATAAAAAAGTTTTAACTTTTATTTATTTTTTATATATATTATTTTTTAATTGATTTTTTTTTTAATTTTGCTCAACAGCCACTTCAGTTGCTGGTTGGTTTGATTCAATATGTCTATTTATTATAGACGCAATTTTTTCTATATAATCTAATTTTTCTTGAGTTAAAGTTGTTTCTTCCCTTTCTTCTGCAACTGGTTCGGTTTCCATTTCTACTGGTTCAGTAGGTGTTGCATCTGTTGGTGTTGCAACTGGTTCAATGGTTTCTGTAACTGGTTTGGTTGATTCTTCAACAGTTGCAACTTGTTGTTGTGTTCTATCTAATATAGTTGAATATAGTGCTTGAATTGGTTCTACCCACTCACTAGATAAAACAGAGTTGCCTTTTTCGTCAACAGTAAAAGGCATAGACGAACCTTTAGAAACACCATTAATTCTAAGTAATTGAGTTTCTTTTGGAAAGAAGTCGCCTTTGTTCATACTTACAGCGTTTATGTATACAGTTGTTTGGTTTTGAGTTAAATCTACCATAGGCAAATCTTCTATAGTTGGTTGTGGGGTTGAAAGATCCCAAGACCAAGAACCAAAAGCATCTTTCTGTAAAGCATAATTGCCTGCCCTTAAATCTTGCTTTGCAACACCGTTGTATTTGCTAATAAATTTAATATAGAAAGGACTTGGTATTTGCAAAGCTTGGTCATAAATTTCTCTTGAGCAAGAACCCACTTCACTTAAATAGTTGCTTACTTGCTCGTTTTTCAAGTCAGCAAAGTTAAGTAAGAATGCTGTTCTGTGTAGTGCAGGTAAACCATAAACTTCGTTATTTAATCCAGCACTTTCGGTTGGACCTTGTTGCCTATCATTAATTTCGTTAACAAAAATTTCGCCTTCCTTAGTAATAATTAAGTCTGCCCCACAAAGACCTACTTTGCCACACATAGCCATAAGAGTTCCTAACTTGCTACCGATATCGTAAATGCTATCTAAAATATTTTGCTCGAAATTATAATTAAGTTGATTACCAACCCCGTTTGTTTCAACTGAAGTTAATTGTGGGTCGCCAACCACTTTTAATGTTGCAGGTTGAACACTTACAACTAAGTTGTTTTCGTTAATACCCATTTGCCTTGCACGGTGCAATAAACTGTAAATTGTTGAACCACTAAAACGGCTTTCGTCTTCAGTTAAATTATTTTTAACTGCGCCCAACATATCAGGTGCTGGAACTAAATTTCCTGCACAAATAGATAAGTTACTATTGCAACCAGAAATAAACTTTGCAACTTTTATATAACTATCTCTTGGTTCAGCGCACACATCTTTAAATTCGTCTAAACTACCTACCACCCTTGTAGAGTATCCACCACCCTTTTCGTTACAACCTTCGCCACAGTATTGAACAACAATTTTGCCTTCTTGAGAAGCATAAGTTTCGTATAACGATTCAACTTGTTCAGTTGATAAAGGTTTATTGTGCCTAATAACTTTTGAAGGTATTATGTGAGAAGTTAAACCTGCTGCTTTTAAAATGTCGCTTAAGTTAGTTTTTTCTTCAAAGTAACTTCTAAAATTTTGTTCGTTAGTTGCAATAATTTGTGAACCTGTGTGACTTTCAACAGTCTTTCCCCACAATCTATCCCCTAAAGGTGCGTACAAGAATAAGCCTACTTTATCTTTACAAAGTCCCTTTGGTAAACAACCTACAATGCTAGCAACGGTATCTTCGCCCCTAGTTGTAAATGTGTCGTAAGGCAAAGTGTATTGTGGTATGTTTGAAAAGAATTTTTGTCCATCTTTACCACCTGCAATATATGCTGTTGCACCTTCTTCTACTGCTTCGCTTAAAATACCACCCCTTTGTGGTGCAACATCAGTCATAACCAAATCTATTCCATTATACTGATAAGCTTTTGCAAGAGTTGAAAATAAATGTTTTCCTTCTTGTGTTAATTTTTCTAATTGTCTATTTTTCATTTTTCCTTTTCTCCTTTTTGCAAAAACACATTAAAAATAACTAAAGCCTGTAAACAAAAAAAAACACCCGCTCATATATCTATAAGCAGATGTTTCAATATTAATTTGAAAGCATAAAAAATCTACATACAGATACTATATGTTCGGGTTTAAAATATTAAAGTAATAAAAAAGATTTTTTATTGTTTTAGTGTCCATTATTATTTGTGTCTCTCCAATGCTGAAATAATAGCACCGTAAAAAAGATATGTCAATAACTTATTTTATTTTTTTTTAGAATTTTTTTTATTTATTTTTTTATTTGTTTTTGTGAATATTTGCTTTTTAAAACTTTATTTAATTTATAATTAAATACCCTTTTAAAAACAAAAATAAAAGCCCCTTTTTATTTAAAAGAGACTTTTTATTTTTTAATTATTAATTGTGTTTGCAAAATAAATTTTAAGACTAATAATTTTATTTGCTTGAAGGCTAAGACCAGTAATATTTAAATTTTTAGCGTCTACAATATTAGGGTCTGCAATACCTTTAATCTTTTTAAAGCCGTTTGGTAAGTTTAAGTTTACACTTGTGTTTTTAGGTGATTTTAATTTAAGTTTTAAAACACCTTTTTTCAAATTAAACTCAAGGTCTGCTTTAATTTGATTATCAAGAACTAAATTTAATGCACTACCCTTTTTAAGTTCTTTAGGTAAAGCCCTAAATAAACTAATGTTGTTTTTACTGCTATTAATAAACATATTTTGAATAATGTTACAAATACCAATATTTTTATCAATTTCAAAACTGGTCCAAGGTTCGTAAGCACCAACACCCATACCAGTATTGTCGCCACTAGATAAAATTAAATTGTTTGTTGTAAAGTTTTTAATAAGAGTACATAAAACTTCATAACTACCTACGCTATCGCCTACAGTTGCTAAAGTTGTAGCCATATCGCAAAGGTTAGCAGAATTAAATTTACCAAAACAGTTTTTATATCTGTATTTAACTGTATTAGCAATTAAATCTTCATAATCACGCCTTGAATCAAGTGGTTTAATACCAATGTTGTATGGAAACATATGTGGTATATATGGTGAAGCGTTGTTTGTTTCAAAAACATTTGAGTTATATTCTTTAATATAACCATCTCTATCCACTTCAACATCAGGAATTTTATCAAGTAGTTTTTGCCACTTTTCAACTTCTTTTTCATCTTTATTTAAAGCAAAACCAAGTTGAACAAGAGCACTAAACACAAAACTTGCGCTAACAAAATCACAAACGCAGTTAGAAGCAATGCAAAAATCTTCATTAGCGTTAACATTGCTTGGTGTGTTAAATGGTGAATAACCATAAGCACACTCAAAAGTTTTTGTTGTTTTGTTTTCTTTTAATTTGTCTTCATAAAAAAGTCCAGTTTCTTCTAAGAATTCGTAACCTTTTTCTTTAATAAAATCAATATCGTCAGTTTGTAAATAATATTGATAAATCATAGCGCAAATGTAACTAGCAACATTGTAGTTCATAATTACGCCCGGAACAGTACTTCCTGGTAAACCACACTCTGGTGCTTCAAGGGAAGGAATATAAATACCCTTGCAACCATAAAGTCTGGTAGAGTTCTTTTTGTAATCGTCTAAGTTTTCATAAAATCTATCAAAAAGTGGTAAAACTTGTTTTGATAAACTTGCTTTAAAACCAAAGTTATAAAGTCTTTGAAGTTGTAAATAGTTTTCAACCGTGCTTCTATAAGCTTTATAGTCGCCATTAAAAAGACCAGTTGGATTAATTTTGTTACCACAACTGCAAGCAAAAAGGTGCTTGCCGTACATATACATTTTTTCAATTAAACTTACAGAAGGTTCGTTTGCCTTGCAGTTAAGAAGTGCTAAGTTAATGTTGTCATAAGCTTCGCTAACCAAATTGATTTCTGTATTATTAATAAATTTGCTGTGAAGAATAGTGTGCTCTTTTAAAAGTTTGTCGTAAGGAAGTTTAATAAGTGAAAGTTCTTCTTGAAGTTCCATTGCCTTTTTATCTTTTTGACTTAAAACAAAAGTTTTAGCTAAAATTAAAACTCTGTCAGCATTTTTTATACTAAACTTATCAATAGTTTTTGTAATAACACCACCTGAACAAATAACTTTAGCAACACAACCAAAGTCGGTACCGTCATCATTTCTACCAGTAAAAACAACAAAGTCTTTATCTGTTTTAACACTGCAGTTTAAATTAACATCAAAGTTTTCAAAATTAGCAGTACGATTGTTTGTTGTGTCGTGCATACTAATTGTAAAATCAAAACTTACTTTTTTAGAACCATTACTGCTAAGTTCATAAACAATGGTGTTGTTTTGACGACTTACAAAAATACTTCTGTCAAACTTAACACCCCTATCACGATAGTTAACTTTTACTTCACCACTTTCAAGGTTAATACTTCTAGAATATTCTGTAACCGAGTTTTCAATAGGTGTTGTAATTAAAAAGTCACAAACAGGTAATGGATAGTTGCATTCTGGTTTGTAATTTTTAGCATTTAACGCATTTGTTAAAACTGTTTCAGCATCTTTATAACTTAGGGTATCAAGATTTTTAACAATGTTTTTAACTTTGTCAGAAACATCTGGTAAAACCCCAGCCTTGCCTTGCCAAAATAAATCTGCGTGGTTAACAATAATAACTTCTCTACCAGCACTACCCAAAACGTTAACGCCCATAGAACCGTTACCAGTAACAAGACCTTCTCTCCACCTTGCATCAAAACCACCTGCAGGTGTTACAAATTTTAAAACATTTTTTGACTTTTTATTATACATAGTTAGCCCTACCCTTTTTTTATTTTTTTGCTTTGCCTAAACATTAAAACTTGTGTTTTTTTATTTTTGTTTTTTTAAAGAACCATAAATTTAACTACCATTTGCTATTAAGAAATTTTAAAAAAGCGAACCTTAAACAAAAATAATTGCAGTATTAGTTTTAACAATTTTTAGCATATTTTTCAAATAACAAAAAAATTATAACAAAAAAGAATATTAAAGTAAATTTAAAAGTTTTATAAATTTGCTATTTTTTAAAAAAATAAAATTTTGTTTTTAGTGCACAAATTAATTTGAACGCTTTTATTTTTTCGAACATATGTTTGACTTTTTAATATTTAGTGATATACTCAACTTGTAATTATTTTTTATTGTTTTGTTTTTTTTTGCTACTCTTTTATTTTTTTTATTCCTTGCTTTTTTTATTTAACTGATTTTATTTTTTTTAAAAGTATAATTAATTTTAAAACCAAATAAAAAATTAAACTGATAAATTTAAAATAAGTTTACTAAAATAAACAAATAAATAAAAATTGTATTAAAAAAATAAATTAATTTTATTTCAAAAAAATTTTTGCGTTTTAATTTTTTTATTTTTTAAGTTTTATTTTTTTAATTTACTTTTTTATTTTTAAAATATTTTAATTTTTATTTTTAAAGTTTTTT
>JAFWWV010000100.1 GCA_017523305.1 Clostridia bacterium | reverse complement strand
GACGGTAGATTTGAAGAATTTTTAAGGAATGTTATTTTAGATAGTTATGAAAGACTTATTTTACCTTCACTTATTCGTGAACTTAGAACATCTCTTACAGATACAGCTAGCGAACAAGCTATTAAAATGTTTGAAGTTAACTTAAAACCACTTCTTATGCAACCACCATTGAAAGATAAGGTTATTTTAGGTATTGACCCTGGTTATCGTACAGGTTGTAAGGTTGCTGTTATTGACCAAAATGGTAATGTTTTGGATCATGATGTTATTAAACCAACACCACCACATAATCAAATTGAAAAATCAGAAGAAATTATTACTAACTTAGTAAAAAAATATAATGTAGATGCAATTTCAATTGGTAATGGTACTGCAAGTAAAGAAAGTGAAATTTTTGTAAGCAACTTACTTAAAAAATTACCAAGAAAAGTTGAATATATGGTTGTAAACGAAGCAGGCGCTTCAGTTTATAGTGCTTCAAAAGTAGGACAAGAAGAATTCCCTGACTATGACGTAACAACACGTGGTGCTATTAGTATTGCAAGAAGAATGCAAGACCCATTAGCAGAACTTATTAAAATTGATGTTAAATCAATTGGTGTTGGTCAATATCAACACGATATGCCACAAAAAAGACTTACAACTGTTCTTGATGGCGTTGTTGAAGATTGTGTTAACTCAGTTGGTGTAGACTTAAATACTGCTTCATATAAATTACTTGAACATATTTCAGGTTTAAACGCAGGTATTGCAAAAAATATTGTTGCATATAGAAAAGAAAATGGTGAATTTAAAGAAAGAAAAGAACTTTTAAAAGTTTCAAAACTTGGTGAAAAAGCTTTTGTTCAATGTGCTGGTTTCTTACGTATTCCAAATAAGAAGAATATTTTAGATAACACTGGCGTTCACCCAGAAAGTTACGATGCAACTAAAAAACTTTTAAAAATGTTTAATATGACTGAAAATGATGTTATAAACGAAAACATTCAAAACTTACCAAGATTAATTGGGGCTAAGGGTGAAGAAAAGGTAGCAAGTGAATGTGGTATTGGTGTACCAACATTAAACGATATTGTAAAAGAACTTTTAAAACCTGGTAGAGATATTCGTGATGATTTGCCAAAACCAGAACTTAGAAGCGATGTTATGAGTATTGAAGACCTTCAAGTTGGTATGGTTATGAAAGGTACTGTGAGAAACGTTATTGACTTTGGTGCTTTTGTTGATATTGGTGTTCACCAAGATGGTTTAGTTCATATTTCAGAAGTTTGTGAAAGATATATTAAACATCCAAGTGAAGAACTTACTGTTGGTCAAGTTGTAGATGTAAAAATTATTAATATTGACCTTCAAAAACAAAGAATTGGTTTATCTATTAAACGTGTAGGAATGGATGATCAACCAGTTGTAGTTAAAGAATAATAAAAACAAAAAAACATTAGTTTAAATTAACTAATGTTTTTTTTATTGCTTTTATTTTTTTATTGAACTGGGTCAGTAGGTGGGGTAGGTAATGTAGTTTCAGTTACTACAGGCATATCTTTTTTTGTTGTTAAATTATTTTTTATTTCTTCAAAATTTAAAGAGTGTGAAGAAGATGTTTCAAGTAATTCTGGTTGTTGATGTGTTAGTTGTGGGGTTTGCTCTGGTGTAGAAGTTTCTTCAACTGTTTCTTCATCTTCCATATTTTTTTCGCCATACAATTCAGTACTTATTTTTTTTGCTACATCTAAATGAATTCTATATAAATCTATACTATCCATTTCAGATAAATCGCCATATTCTTCAAGATATTTATCTCTTAAAGTTATTAATTTTTCTTCATGTTCTTTTGCATCTACTTTAAATTTTGAAAATCTTGCAACATCATTACCTTGTGGGTAAGCAATATTATGATTTGTAAACCAAGTGTTAACAGGTAAGTCTTGACTAACAGCAAGTCTAACAATGCTGTAATATAATTTTGGATTATCCTTATAAATGCCTTCTACATTACCACTAGGGTATGTTTCGCGTAATTCTTCAAGAATTTTACTTTCGTCTGGTACACGGCCTGTTGTAGGGCTAGGACCTTTTCTTGCACTTATATTTTCCATACCAAAAAATGCAAGTGCATCATCATAACTTAGTTCAAATGGTGCGTATTCTTGAAAGTGTTTTAAACCCCAATATAAACTAGTGTTTTCTGCTTTTAAATTTTTAACTTTACCAGTAGGATATGCCTTAGAAAATTTTTCTTGTAAATAAGAAATATAATCACCAGATATTGTTAAATTTTGATATCTATAATCTGTCATTAAAATTAAATATTCACCAGGGGCAAGACCTACTTCGTTTGCGTGAAAGTCAAGGTATGACCTAAGTTCTACTTGTTGTTGTGGAGCTTTATTTGACTTTATACTATCAACATAACCTTCAGGTGTTGCTATTTGACTTAAACCACTAACAAATTCTGAAAAGTAATAATAGTCACGATCAAACTTTATACCACAGTCGCTATAAACTTGTTCCATTGCTATTTTTTCGCCAGTTTCTCTTTCATAAGCTCTACTAGCAGACCTTAATCTTTCGTAATATGGTAACTCTCTTCTAGGTGCGTAAATATTTCCACCCATTTGTTGATAAAGAGCAAGTTCTTTTGTTAATTTTTGTACCAAATCTTTATAAGCCATTAGTATTTATCCCTCTTCTTTAGTTATTTAATAAACCTACTATAATTATAATATAAAAAAGAACATATTTCAATGTTAATATGTTCTTTTTGTTTATTTAGTCTAAATCTTTATTTAATTTGCTTAACTTTTTAACTGTTTTTTCAATGTTATCAAAAAATTTATGTTCACGCCATTGCCATTTATCTTCAATACCAATTTCTTTTGCAACTTGAATTCTAAAGAATTGTCTTAAATCTTTTCGATCGTAAAGGTTTTTAACATACATTTCATTCTTTTGGTTTTCGTAATAAAAATAGTTTTCATCTTTTAATTTTTCAATATCATAAAAACTATCAATTTTTTCCATACCTAAATATTCAAGCATTTCTTTTTCATTTTTTATTTGGTGTGGAATTATATGTATGTGAGCGTGTGTAATTGAGTCTGGGAATTTATTTGATTTCGAACCAGTTCCGTGTTCGTATATAAAAGGAACAACGCCATATTCTTCATAAATAATTTTTTTAAGTTTATCAATAATTTGGCGCACTTTAGTTAACTCGTCTTTATCGAAAAACGAGAAAGCATCAACGTGTTTGTTTGGTAAAATCATTAAGTAACCTTCAGTAAGTTCGCCTAAAGTTGGTTTTACCTTAAAGTCCTTTGTTTTAAACACGACAGTATTTTCAATTTTATTTTCATCTCCGTAGCAAAAGGGACACTTAATTTTTTTCATTTTTAAACCTCACCATTTATCTACGTCTTTAATATAACATAAAATGGTTAAATTTTCAATGTAAAATGCCTGGGGCAGTGTTTTAAACAACTAAAAAGTCATTTTTTTGTGCAAACTACATTAATAAAAAAAAAGAAAGTTTTATTTTTAAACTTTCTTTTTTTTGTCTTTATTCAAGTTCAAGGTTACCAGTATAAAGTTGATAATATTTACCTTTTTGTTTAATTAAATCTTCGTGGTTACCTTTTTCAATAATTCTACCTTGTTCTAAAACCATAATAACATTAGAATTTTGAACGGTTGAAAGACGGTGAGCAATAACAAAAACTGTTCTACCTTTCATTAATGCGTCCATACCTTCTTGAACAAGTTTTTCGGTGTGAGTATCAATACTTGAAGTTGCTTCGTCCATAATCATAACA
This sequence comes from Clostridia bacterium, assembly GCA_017523305.1. GTDB lineage: Bacteria > Bacillota > Clostridia > Christensenellales > UBA1242 > UBA7862. The sequence continues at coordinate 11,905 of JAFWWV010000100.1, read as the reverse complement.
GGTGGGTTAGCAACAGCACAACGAGCAATTGAAAGAAGTTGTCTTTGACCTTGTGAAAGGTTAGATCCGTCGCTTTCAAGCATTGTATCGTATCCGTTTGGTAATCTTTGAATAAAGTCATCTGCGTTTGCAAGTCTTGCTGCTTCAAAAATTTGTTCATCAGTAGCGTCTAAGTTGCCGTATCTAATATTTTCTTTAATAGTTCCAGTAAATAGGTTAGTGTCTTGTAAAATCATGCCGATAGATCTTCTTAAATCGTCTTTTTTAATTTTATTAATATTTATACCGTCGTATCTAATTTTTCCGTCAGCTAAATCATAAAAACGATTTATTAAGTTTGTAATAGTAGTTTTACCAGCACCAGTTGCACCAACAAAAGCTACTTTTTGGCCTGGTTTAGCGTAAAGCGAAATATTGTGTAAAACAATTTTTTCTTTATCATAACCAAAGTCTACGTCAAAAAATCTTACATCACCTTTAAGTTGGGTAATAGTTGTTGTTCCATCATGGTGTGGGTGTTTCCAAGCCCAAACGCCAGTATTATCATCTGTTTCAACTAATTCGCCAGATTTTTTATCTTTTTTAGCTTTAATTAAAGTTACATAACCGTTATCAACTTCAGGTTCTTGATCCATCATTTCAAAAATTCTTTCAGCACCAGCTAAAGCCATAATAACGCTATTAATTTGTTGTGATAATTGACCTATAGGACCAGCAAAACTTTTGCTTAGTTGCATAAAAGCAGCAATCGTACCAACATTCATTAAAGTAAAACCAGTTAAGCATAAGTTGTTAGAACCAAAAATTGTAAGTAATCCACCAACTACGGCAAGAACAGCATATTGAACATGACCTAAGTTAACCATAATAGGCATTATGATATTTGCATATTTGTTTGCTTGAGTTGCATTATGGCAAAACTCTTCGTTGATTTTATCAAAACCTTCTTTATTTTTATCTTCGTGATTAAAAACTTTAATAACTTTTTGGCCTTTAATCATTTCTTCAATATAACCAGTAGTTTTACCAATACTTAATTGTTGAGCAATAAAATATTTTCTACTTTTACCACCAACAAATTTTGTTAAGAAGAAAGATAAACATAAGAAAGCAATAACAATTAAAGTTAAATAAACGCTAAGTGTTAACATTGTAACAAAAACAAATATTGATGAAACAATAGTTGACAAGGCTTGTGGAATACTTTGACAAAGCATTAATTCAAGAGCATCAGTATCGTTTGTATATCTACTCATAATATCGCCATAAGTATTTGTATCAAAATACTTAATAGGGAATTTTTGCATTTTAACAAACATTTCATCTCTAATATCTTTTAAAATGCCTTGAGAAATATAAACCATAAATAAGTTGTATAAGTAAGTAGCAACTATACCTACAGCAAATATTGCAGCCATCCATGCAATTGCTCTTATTAAAGGTAAAAAGTCAGTAGAACCAGATTTTAACATAGGTTCAATAAAATCAGAAATAACAGTTTTAATAAATAGGGAAGAAGCAACACTTGTTGCTGCTGTAATTAAAATACATAAACAAACAATTGAAAATTTAAATTTATAATTTTTTGCAATATAACCTAAAAGACGTAAAGCAGTACCTTTAGCGTTTTTTGCATGAGGTTTTCCATTTTGTTTTTTATTTTCGTTACTCATTATTTTTTACCCCCTTTATTAGTAGTTTGGGAGGTGTAAATATCTTTGTAAACTTCACAAGTTTTAAGAAGTTCTTTATGTGTTCCTTGTGCTAAAATTTTGCCACTTTCAAGAACAACAATTTTATCTGCATCCATAACACTGTTTACTCTTTGAGCGATAATAATTTTTGTTGTGTTTGGAATTTCTTCTTTAAAAGCTTTTCTAATCATAGCATCAGTTTTTGTATCAACAGCGCTAGTTGAATCATCTAAAATTAAAATTTTAGGTTTTTTAAGAAGTGCTCTTGCAATACATAATCTTTGTTTTTGACCACCACTTACGTTTGAACCACCTTGTTCAATGTGAGTATCGTATTTGTTTGGAAAACTTTGAATAAATTCGTCAGCACAAGCAAGTTTGCAAGCGTGTTCAATTTCTTCATCAGTAGCAAACTCGTTGCCCCATTTTAAATTTTCTTTAATAGTACCAGAAAATAATACATTTTTTTGTAATACAACACTAACTGCGTCTCTTAAAGCCTTAATATCGTATTCTTTTGCGTCAACGCCACTAATTAATACTTTTCCTAGGGTAGCATCATATAGTCTTGGAATAAGCGAAATTAGGGTGGATTTTGAACTACCTGTTCCACCTAAAATACCTATTGTTTGACCAGATTTAATTTCTAAATTAACATCTTTTAAACATAGTTTTGAAATATCTCCTGTATAACTAAATGAAACATTATCAAAAGTAATGTCACCATTTTTAATTTTTGTAACAGGGTTTTCAGGGTTTTGAATATTTGGAACTTCATCTAAAATTTCAATAATTCTTTCTGCTGAAGCTCTTGAAATTGCAATATTTACAACTACCATTGAAAACATCATAAGAGACATTAAAATTTGCATTGTAAAAACAAACATTGTAGTAAGTTGACCAGTTGAAAGTTCTGTTCCACCAGAGTTAACAATAAGTTGAGCACCTACAAAGCATACAAGAATCATACAAATGTTTACAGTAAGTTGCATTAAAGGTGAATTAAGTGCTAAAAGTTTTCTTGCTTTTGAATAATCTTTATAAATAAGATCGCTAGTTTCGTTAAACTTTTCAATTTCGTGTTTTTCTCTTACATAAGCTTTAACAACTCTTGCGCCCCTAACATTTTCTTGAACAACATTATTTAAGTCATCATATTCTTTAATAACTTTTATAAAAGTAGGATGAACATTTTTAAAAATTAATAATAAACCAAGTAATAAAATAGGTCCTGCAATCAAGAAAATAAGTGCTAATTTTACATTAATAGTAAAAGTCATAATTAAAGTAAAAATAAGCATAAGTGGGCTACGAATAGCAACTCTAATAATTGTTTGGTAAGCGTTTTGAACAAAACTAACATCAGTAGTAAGTCTTGTTATTAAACTTGTTGAAGAAAATTTATCTATATTATAAAAAGAAAAATCTTGAATTTTATAATACATATCTTTTCTTAAGTTTTTAGCAAAACCAGAACCTGCTTTTGCACAAAAATAGCCAGATAATACACCAAAAACAATAGATAAAATTGCAAATGTTACAAGCATTATTCCAACTTTTAAAATGCCATACATTTGACCACCGTTTACACTTTCAATAAGGTCGGCTGTAAAGTAAGGTATTAAAACTTCTAAAATAACTTCTAAAACAATAAAAACTGAAGTTAAAATAGATGGAGTTTTATACTCTCTAATTGATTTTGCCAGTTTTTTAATCATATATCAGTTTCTTCCTTTTCTTTAATATTTTTTATATTATCCTTAAGTTTTTTAAGTAAAATTTTAAAAGAAGTTAATTCTTCATTAGAAAAATTATTGAAGAATAAATTTTCATCTTCTAAAATAGTTTGCTTTATTGAGTTGTGTATATCTACTGCTTTTTGAGTAGGTAATAGTTGTTTAAACCTACCATCATTTGGTAAACTTTTTCTTTCAATAAGTTGTTTTTCTTCCATTAACTTTAAAACGCTAGATGCTGTAGATTTTGTAATTCCAAACTTTTCTTCAATATCTTTTTGAAAAATTTGTTTGTCATTATTTTCAACTAAATATTTAATAATAAAAGCATTAACTCTTGTAAGTTGCCTATCTAATTTTAAAAAATTCTTTTCAATACTACGTCTTGAAAGTAATGTATTTATGTATTTTATTTCTTCAAATAAAGTATAGTCTTTCAATAAAACAAAACTCCTTAAAAAATAATAGTTTGACATCAAACTATTTTATTTATTTTCATATTTTTGTCAATAAAATTTTGTGCTAAAAATATAAAAAAATATAAATATATTTAAGTGTATTTGTTTGTTAAAAAAAATGGTATTTGATAAAATAAAAAACAAAGGAGAGTGTAAAAAAATGAAAATTTTAGTTACTGGTGGTGCAGGCTATATTGGTAGCCACTTAGTTACAGAATTATTACAACAAAATTATGAAGTAGTAGTAGTTGACAACCTATCAACTTCAAGCGAAAAATCTTTAGAAAATATTAAAAAAATTACAAATAAAGATTTTAAATTTTATAACTGCGATATTAAAGATATAGAAAAAATGAACAAAGTATTTCAAGAAAATAAAATTGATGCAGTTGTTCATTTTGCAGCATATTCTTTAGTAGGTGAAAGTATGACAACACCTTTAAAGTATTATGATAATAACATTTATGGAACAAAATGCTTGTTAGAAAGTATGATTGAAAACAATGTTAAGAAAATTGTATTTTCATCAACAGCAGCTGTTTATGGCGAACCAAAACAAGTTCCTATTTTAGAAACAAATGAAACAAACCCAACAAATACATATGGCGAAACAAAATTGGCTATTGAAAAAATGATGAGTTGGTGTGATAAAGCCTATGGTGTTAAATATGTAGCATTAAGATATTTTAATGCTTGTGGTGCACACCCATCAGGTCTTATTGGTGAAAACCATAATCCAGAATCTCACTTAATACCAATTATCTTACAAGTTCCAAATGGTAAAAGAGAATTTATTAGTGTTTTTGGTGATGATTATAATACTGAAGATGGTACTTGCGTAAGAGATTATATTCACGTTTGCGACTTAGCTGATGCACACATCTTAGCAGTTAACTACTTACTTGATGGTAACGAAAGTAATGTATTTAACCTTGGTAATGGAGTAGGCTTTTCAGTTAAAGAAGTTATTACTGAAACTGAAAAAGTTGTTGGTGAAAAAATTAATTCAAAAATGGCTGAACGTCGTGCTGGCGACCCAGCAACATTAACAGCTTCAAGTCAAAAAGCAAAAGATGTTTTAGGTTGGAAGCCAAAAATGAACAACTTAAACCAAATTATTGCAACTGCTTGGAACTGGCATAAAAATCATAAAAATGGTTTTGAAGATTAATAATATAATTTAATAAAATAAAGATTGATAATTTTTGTATTATCAATCTTTTTTATTCTGTTTTAATTTTAATTCAAAAAAGTTTTCTATTTGCGTTTTATATTTAATAGTAAAAACAAATAAAAAAATTATTATTAATAAAATAATTGTCCAAACAACCAAACCCCAACTGTGATAGGGTATTACAATGCCTGTTGAAATAAAACATAAACAAAATAAACTTATAGGTCTAGTAATTAAATTTGTAGTTAAAAAATATTTAAAATTCATATTAACTACACCTGCTAACATACATAAAATATCATCAGGAAAAAGGGGAAATAACATCATTAAAAAAAATGCATATTTACCTTTTGAAAGTTTATTTTGAATTAAAATAGTTTTATCTTGTCCAATAGCCCAATAAAGTAATTTTATTCCAAATAATTTACCTAAATAAAAAGCAAAAATACTGCCTAATAAAATAGCAAGTGTACTTAAAATAAAAGCAATAAAAGGACCAAATAAAATAACGCCCACAATAGTTGTTGCAAAAGCAGGTAGGGGTAGAACTGTAACTTGTAAAAATTGAAGAACAACAAAAACGCAATAAGACCAAAAACCTGCAGATAAAATAATTGTTTTTAATTCTTGAATATTATTAAATTTTCCTACCCAACCAGTAGTTTTTAAAATGAAATAAATTCCAATAAAAAATAAACAAGATAATATAACGATTATTGCTAATTTTATAATGGATAGTATTAATTTTTTGTTTTTTTTCATTATATATATTTATGAAAAAATTTAAATTAATAGAATAAAAAAAAAGAAAGTTAGTAATAAAACTAACTTCTCTTTATTTTAAGCTTCAAATAAATTTTTTGATGTGAATATATCACCACAAGTCATATTAATTTTTAATCTTCTTAAAGTATCTTCGTTGGTAATACTTAAGATATGTGTTGAGTGGGCTTCACAACCCTGTAATTTTCCAATGTTTTGATAAGCAACCTTTGCAGCAGGGTTATAGTTTGCTGAAATTGTAAGAGCTATTAAAACATCTTTAAGTGAAAGAACTGCATCTTTAGTATTTAAAATATCTCTTTTAAGTTCCATAATAGGTTGTAAAACTTGTGGAGAAATTAATTCAAACTTATCTTCAATACCTGAAACAACTTTTAAAGCGTTTAATATTACACTAGCAGAAGCTGTTAAAAGGTTGGTTCTTCTACCTGTAACAATAGTTCCGTCGTGAAGTTTAATTGCTACACTTGGGCAAGAAGAAAGTTCTTCTTTTTCTTCAGCAGGTTTAACACAAGGTCTATCATATTTATCAAGACCAAGTTCATTCATTAACAAAACAATTCTTTCTTCAGTTTGTTTTGTTGTGTTACCTTTTTTAATTTCAACTTTTGCTCTGTAATATCTTCTTATAATTTCTTGCTTTGCACTTTCTTGAGCAAGCTCGTCATCAAAAATACATTCAGCAATAGTATTAATACCCATATCAGTAGGTGACTTGTAAATATCTTTATCTACAATTTTCTTTAAAATATTTCTAACAACAGGGAAGGCTGCTAAATCACGATTATAACTTACTGCTATTTTTTGGTATGCGTCAAAGTGATAAGAGTCGATTAAGTTTACGTCATTTAATTCTGCAGTTGCAGATTCGTATGCAATATTTACAGGGTGTTTAAGTGGTAAATTCCAAACAGGAAATTTTTCAAATTTAGCATAACCAGCTTTTATACCACGTTTATATTCGTGATAAAGTTGAGATAAACATGTAGCCAATTTTCCACTACCAGGACCAGGGGCTGTTATAACAACAAGTGGTTTAGTAGTTTCTACATAAGGGTTTTTGCCGTAACCTTCTTCACTAACAATAGTTTCAACATCAGTAGGGTAGCCTTTTGTGTAGTAGTGATAGTAAACTCTTTCGCCTAAACTTTCTAATTTGTTTTTAAACTTTATTGCAGCAGGTTGCTCGTTAAATAAAGTTATTACAACACCACTTACAAGTAAACCACGACTTCTAAAACTATCTATAAGTCTTAAAACTTCCATATCGTAGGTAATACCAAAGTCAGCACGAATTTTATTTTTTTCAATATCATTAGCACTAATAACAAAAATAATTTCGCAGTCTTTTTTAAAGTAGTCTAATAATTTTATTTGAACATTAGGGTCAAAGCCAGGTAATACACGACTTGCATGATAGTCGTCAAAAAGTTTGCCACCAAACTCCATATAAAGTTTGTTGTCAAATTCTTTCATTTTTTCTTTAATTTTAGTTGCTTGAAGTTGTAAATATTTTTCGGAATCAAAACAAATTTTTTGTTCTTGTGTTTTCATAAGTTTTCCCCTTTATATAATTAAAAACAAAATAAAAAATCAGCAAGTTTAATATTAAAAAATGCTGATTTTTCTTTTTTGGTTGAAAAATCTTAGCCCAACAAACTGTCAATATATTGTTGAACTTTAGATTTTAGTGAGTCCATATCTTCATTGTTAAGAACAAAGTGGTCTGCAATAGCTATTGGACCAGCTTTTTCTATGTTTTCAATTTCAGTATAATCTCTTGTTGTTACTTGTTCGTCAGTTAAAGGTCTAAAAGGTCTTGTTTTTAACCTTTCAGCTCTTAAATCACGGTCAGTAACTATAGCAAGAAGTTTAAATTTGTCTTTATAAATTTCTTTAAGATATTTATATTCGCTCCAAGAATATAAACTTTCTACAACAACGTTTTTACCTTGTTCGTAAAATTCTTTAATTTTTGGTTCGCTTTTTTTAGCGTATATTGCCATATCACTTGTTGCTCTTAAAGCTTCTCTAATTTTTCTTTCATTATCAGGTGTGATAGGTAAGTTTTGCCTTTTCATTTCGTCAAAAGTTACGTCGCCAAAATAAACTTTTTCAAATTTGTTGTCAATAAACACTTGGGTTGCTTCAGATTTGCCAGCACCACAAAGACCAACAACGGCTACAATAATATTGTTTTTAGTCATAAGTAAAAATTTGTCCTTTTAGTTTTTTCTAGTTTATCACTATTAATAAAAAATTTCAAAGGGTTTATTAATTTTTTTTAATAAATTTTTATTATTGTACAAACTAAATAAATTTTAAAAAATTTTTAACTAAAAATACTAAATTTTAAATTTAAAATGTTTAAAATTAAATAAAACTTTGTTTTGGTTAAGAATAAAAAAAATAATTATGCACAGAATATTTTTGGGAGGTAATTTTATGAGTCAATCATGGAAACCGGGCGAAGTTGCACCTGAATCAGGCAACTATAACGCATATGACGCACAAGGTCATAATGGTGGAAGTTGCTACCTTGAAAAAGGTCAAAGATTTCCTGCAACACAACATTCTGGCAGTTATTACACAAAAGCTGATTAATTAAAATAAGTTTTTATATCACTCAAAATTTATTTTAATTTTTATCTTTTAAGTGTAAACGATATAAAATTGCCATGAATAAAAAAAGAGAAAGGGTATAGTTTTTTTATCCTTTCTTTTTTTTATTTCATAAATAATAAGTGTTTTTTTGTAAAAAAAATAAAAGTTAAAAAAAGTGTATTTTGCACAAGTAAAAAAGCCTACTATTGACTTTAATAGTTAGTTAAGTTAAAATAATTTTGTAAATTTTTAAGAGGTAAATATGGATAAAATTTGTTTAGATAAAACTATAAGAACAACAAGAGAAATAATGAATGAAGATATTGCTCTTCCTGAAGGAATAAGGGTAGAAAAAGTACTTGGTGGAATGAGTTCTTTTAGAGTAGGATACTCAGCAACAAAATTACCAATAGAACATATTGGTTTTGCTTATTTAGCACTTGAAGCAGCAAGAGATAGTTTTTCAATGAAAGTTAAAGGTGAAAAGGGCAACGAATACAGAACTTTTGAACTTGTAAAACATAACGAAGGCCATTACATAGCAAACTTTTTACAATCAGTAAATCCAGATAGTTTAAACTGGTATGAAAACCAAAATGGCGAACAATTAAAAATGGAATATGTTTCATCACAAGTTATGCGCCCAGTTTTAACAGGATATACACAAACTAAAGCAGAAGATGAACAAGGTGTGGATACAAGAGAAACTGTTTTAAGGGAAGCATATAAAACAGCCCTTGGCGAATATGTTGAAACTTACTTAGAGTTAACAGAAGCTCCAAATAATAAATATGTTCAACAAGGTGTAGTTGAATTTGTAAATGAAGAAAATGCAGTTTTTGAAACTTCACTTGCTGCACTTAAAGAACAATCTGTTGCTTTACTACCAGCAACCCAAGACCCACAAGCATAATTATTAAAAGTTAAATAAAAAAACTCTATCAATAACTGATAGAGTTTTTTTTTGTTTGATATTAATTTTTTATTAGAATAATGAAATTCCTAAAATGAAACAAAGTCCTACAAGAACAGCACAAACAATCCATAATGTGTATAAGTTTTTAGATTTTTTTCTTGCTGCAAAGTATGAGCAGAAAATAGTAATACCAATAGCAATAGCCATAGCAATTTTATTTAAAATACCTGTTAGTTGTGTTAATGCTGGTACTGAAACATCAAATAATCCTAAAAAGTTAATAATTACATTTATTATCATAACAAATGCAAGTGCTAATACAGCCCAAAAACCTAATTGGTCTAATAGTGAAATAGCAGAAGTGTTGTTTGTACTTTTTTTAGTTGTTGTAGTTGTTTTGTTTTTTGTTGAATTTGTATTTTTATTTGGCATAAAATTTTTCTCCTTTAAATTTTTAATTTTAATCTTTTGTTGTTGTGTATTCTAAAAATATTTTATTTTCAAAGCCACCACGTTTTTCTTTTTTATTTAGTCTTATTTTTTCAAAGTCTTCAATACTTACATTTTTTGCTTTTAATAATCCATAAATTACTTCAACTATATCTGCAAGTTCTTCAACATTATTGTCGCTTAAATATTCGTTAACTTCTTCAGTTAATTTTATATTTAATTGTTTTAAATTTTCTTCATCACTTAAAACTTTTATATAAGGTTTATCTCCACTGTTTTTAATAACTTGTGGTATTTTATCTCTAACTAATTTATTAAATATTTTCTTTGCCATTTATGTCTTCCTGCTTTAGTTGTTTTTTGTTTTTTATTAACATTGTAATAAGTCCAGTTACACCAATTACAATAATAAAAACTTGTGTTGCAAAACCAAAATATGATTTTAAAAAAATTAAATAAATACCAGCGCAAATTGCTGAGAAAATGCAACTTAATTTTAAAGGAATAATACTATTAAAAGCTAAGCATGTTGTAACAGCAAGCAAACCTAAAAGTGGTAAAACACTATACCATGCAGCCCAAGTGAAAATAGAACCTATTATACCTACAACAATAAATATTGCTGAAGCTGTAAACCTAACTTTGTTTGTATTAAAGTTTTTATCTATAAAGTAAAAGGTAATAGTTCTAATAAGTTCTAAACCAGCAACTAAACCACCAAGGTATGCGCCTAATAATAGGTATTGAGCAACAAAAAATATTGAACTAATTATTTGTACAAGAAGTAATATTTTTTTTGACTTTACAAGCAAACTTAAAGCATATAAAGCAGATGAAACACCTACAAAGATTTGTGATAAAACAAACGCTGTCATTTTTTTAACTCCTATACAAAAATATATCATAAAAAAATTTTATCACAAATTAAATATAAGTTTTTTTAATTATTATTTTAAGATATTTATTATTGTAATTTGTTTTTAAATTTTTACCATTTGATTTATAATAAATAAACAATATTAAAAAAGGTGAAATAAATGCAAAAAAATACTGATTTAATTTCAATTATTATTCCTGTTTATAAAGTAGAAAAATATTTAGATAGATGTTTGGAAAGTGTATTGAATCAAAACTATAAAAATACAGAAGTAATTTTAGTTGACGACGGTTCACCTGATAATTGCCCTAAAATTTGTGATGACTGGGCAAAAAAAGATAAACGAATAAAAGTTATTCACAAACAAAATGGTGGGGTAAGTTCTGCTCGTAACGAAGGATTAAAAATTGCAAAAGGTGAGTATGTTTGCTTTGTTGATAGCGACGACGAAGTATTGCCAAACTACTGTGAAGATTTATTAAAAGCACTAAAAGATAATGATGCAGATATGGCAATGGGAACTATGATTAATGTTCATGGGGAAATAAGAAAAATAATAAAGCAACCTAAAAAACAACTATTAATTAACCCAAAAAACAAAAAAGACGTTTTAAAAATGCATAAAAATTCTCACTATGCAAATCCAATCAATAAGATATATAAAAAAGAAAAAATAAAAGAACTTTTTAATATTGATTATAATTATGGTGAAGATTTAATTTTTAATTTGTATTATATTAAAAACTGTGAAAAAATTGTTATTATAAAACAGCCTATATATTTATATCATGTTGTTCAAGGTTCTTTATCTTTACATGGGGATATAAATGTTTATAAAAAAATATTAAAAATGTATGACCTTAGATATCAATTAATATTTGATATTGTTAAAGATAAAAAATATGCTGGTTATATTGCTGGTGAACAATTTTTTAATGTTGTATATTATAACATATTAGGTATGCATAGAAATCAAGTTAAATATGAAGAAATAGAAAAAGTTTTTAATGAAATTTGTGAAAATCCAAAAACTAAAGATATAATAAAAAATTATTGGGCTAAAACAACAAAAACAAAAATAATCTATAACAGTGTTAAAAATAAAAACTTGAAAAAATTATTATTTTGGGGAACTTTAAAAGGTAAAATAAATAAAATAATTGGTAAAAAATAAAAAAAACACGACAGGTTTTGTCGTGTTTTTTGTTTAATG
>JAFWWV010000099.1 GCA_017523305.1 Clostridia bacterium | reverse complement strand
GTATCCATATTTTGAGTTTGTTCTGGCTTTGGCATAAATTCAACTGTTGCAAGTAACTCAGGGTCTACTTCTACTTGATTTTGACTTGCTATATTTAAAAACTCGTTCATATAACTTTCTACATTAGGTTGAAGTGGAAGAGCACTCATTTGTTCACAGAAAGTTGTATAAAGTTCGCTTGGATTTTCTAAATCAACTTCCCCCACACAACTTGTAAAGGCTGTATAACAATAATAGTTGCTAACTACTTGTGAAAGTAAATTTGATTTAAATTCAGTTAAACCACGCATAGTTTCTGGTAACAAGTTTGGATAAGTTACATACTTTTCTCTTGCTACTTGGCTTAAAGCCTTATCCATATCAAATTGTTGTTCTATTTGGTAAATAGCATCATAAACTTCTGGGTTAGAAAGCATATTTGCAGCCAAATCGAACTCGTAAGCAAATTTTTCGTCACCGATTTGTTTATTGTGACCGTTTAATGAACCAGCATAAAGGTAAAAAGCAGTGTGTTTAAATGGGTCCTTATTAAAAACAGCCATTGGATTACCATTTGCATTGTTAGATATTACTCCACCTGCATTAAAAATAGTTTTTTCAACAAATGTTAATCTTTCGTAATCTGTTTTAGGATTTTGTTCTTTTTGTGAAGTATTTAAACCCCATGCTGCCCCGTTATCAATTAAAGTACTAACGCTAAGTAAAAGTGAACCGTCAGGCATTTCTTGTTGAAGATAAGTAATATTTGAACTGTGGTTATCTACGTTGCCAATTTTCCAGCAAAAATAACTATTAATAATCAAATCGTTTTTTAAGTTAGGGTCAACAATAACATTTCTGCCAGTCATTTGAGATTGTTGCTCAGCATACTTTTGAACAGCTGTAATATAGTGTGGAATAGAGTTCATTTCTCTATTAACGCTAGGAAAAGCTTTTTCTAATAAAGTTGCACCCTTAATAAGCATATTTCTTGGGCTACCAATTGGTACAATGTTTTTAGTAACACAACCCCTAATTTCTGTTTCTTTTCTATCCAGCATCATTGCTAAATCATAGTAAGCTACATCAACAAGTGGAACTTCTTTTTTAGTTCCGTCGTACATAGTTTTTGTTCTTGTACCCATATTTTTAGCTAAAGTATAAGCCATAACTTCAGCAAGGTCATCAAAAGAACCAGCATATTCATCATATACATGGTGGTGTAAACTATCAACAGGATTCCAACCACGGTTACCGTCGGCAGGTTTTCCCTTAAAAATAGTGTTATTATCTAACCAATAAGACATTGAAGAGCCATCTTTTACAGAAATCTTTTTAGGGTATTTATAATCTGAAGCCACCATAATTTCAGCTTCGTCAAAATCAACCCTACCAATTCTAGTCATAACAGGCATAATTTTTAGCCCCCTTTTGTTATTATAATATTACTATAAATAGTACTTTAAGTCAATATCGGTTGAAATTTTATACCCTTTTTGTTTTTAAATTTAAGTTAAAACAACCCACCCTAAAAAAAGAAAGAACATTTTTGTTTTTGTTTGTTTTTGACTAGTCTTGGTAGTTTTTGTTTGGTTTCATTTGGTTTTATTTTGTTTTGGTAGAAATTAATTGATTTTTATCGAAACTTATCTAATTTATTTTTAATTAATCGAATTTAATTAAAATTTATCGATTTTAGTTTGTTTTATTTAGTTTTTGTTGTAATTTATCGAAATTAATCGAAATTAGTCAAATTTAATCGAAATTAGTTAAAATTAATCGTTTTTTGATTTGTTTTGTTGAGTTGTAGTTATGTTTTTATGTAACTCTGTTTCAATTTGCTCTTTAGTTTCTACAATGTTTTTTGAGTTAAACGAACCCTTTAAAACACCAATAGAACAAAGAAGTGCTAGCAAGTAAGAACAAACTTCAATAACAATTTTTGCTTCAAACTCTACCCCAAAATAATTAAGAACCATTTGAACGCCTACTATTAAAACGGCAAGTAGTCCCAGCCAAAAACTAAGTTTTTTTATATTAAACTTTTGTTGTTGGTTTTCTTCACCCTTACTTAAAACAGTGTTTTCGGTTTTATTTTGAGTGGTTTCTTGTGCTTTAACTTTATTTTGAGTTTCGGGTTTGTTTTGAGTTTCGGGGTTGTTTTGAGTTTCGGGTTTCTTAGCATAATTTTCTAAATTTTCTTCTTCGTTTTGCACTAAACTTTCTGTTTTTGCTAAATTTTGCTGGTTTTTATTTGTTTCTGTCATTTTTTTTGCTTTCCCCTACTTTGTTTTGTTTATTAAAACAGCACTTCTAATTTCTTTAATTTCTTCCTTAATATCTTTTACAATATCAAGGTGGCCACTTAATTTTTGTATGGTGTCTTGATATTTTTTTTCACGCTTTGCACTATCTTTTAATTGATAAACCAACAAGCACACAAACAGCGCTGACCAAATGCCATTAGTAAGTGCTAACTCTAAAATTTTTTGCCACATATTTTTTTGTGTTACCCCCTTTTTTGTAAAATTAAAAAAGGTCGACTTTTGTTTTTTAGTTTTTTTATTTTAATTTTTTAAAACTTTTTTATTTAAAGTTTTAAACTTTTTTTAAACTTTTTTTTCAAACTTTTTTTAATAAGTTTTTATAAAAGTTTTTAAACTGTTTTTTTTTAACTTCAAATTTTTATCTTTAGTTTTTATCTTTAGTTTTTGGTTTTGGTTTTTGTCTTTAGTTTTTATTCTTGGTTTTTGTTTTTGTTTTTTATCTTTAGTTCTTGGTTTTTGTTTTTTGGTTTTTTATAACTTAAACATTTTACTTTTTTTGTGTGTTTTGATTTTGGGTTTTAGTGCTTTCTGCATCAAAATCTTTTTCCACAACGCTTGAACCATTAAAAAAAAAATTGTTTATATCTATCTCTTTGCAACTTTTGGTTTAGTAGCATAAAACCATATTTTAATTTTTGTTCGTTTATAGGTTTTGGCATAATTTTTAAGTTTTTAACCCCTATTCT
>JAFWWV010000098.1 GCA_017523305.1 Clostridia bacterium | reverse complement strand
AGAATTTTGGTTGCACACCCCTTGAAAACCCTTTATTTTAGGGCATTAGGGCAATTTTGAGAGTATTGTTGTAGTAGTAGGGTGGGGGAGTAGTATGTAGAGTAGAGTAATACTATGCAAAGGTTTGCATAGTAGGGTATTATGTCGTGCATAACACCCTTAGAATATAATATATGGCTCGTGGCACATAAACAAGAATTGTGGTTGCATTTTATGTGGGGTAGTCGCAAGATTTTTGGTTGCACTTTTTATGCAAGAATTTTAGTTGCACTTTGCAACTATTTTTCTTGTTTAATTCCCCAATGTTTTTGCAACCATTTTTCTTGCTTTCATAAAGATATCCGAAACATCTTTTTACAGCTCCTGTTTTATAGCACCACTGCACAACAAAAAAGATGCAACTATTTCTCTTGCAAGGTTTTTGGTTGCACTTTGCAACTATTTTTCTTGCAAGATTTTTGGTTGCAATTTTGTCAAAACAGTTGACTTTCCTAAAATTATATACTATAATTCTAATAACTTTTAAAAAAGGTAGGATTGTAATATGAATAGTTTTTTATTAGCAATGAATATGCTTTTAGCTGTTGACACTCCTGAAGTAACTGAAGCTAAGGCACAAGCAAAGAACATTATCGACCAAATCACAGGCATCGTTTCGTGGGTGGCTGTAACTGGTGTAGCTCTTGCACTATCTATTATCTGGGTTACTTATCTTTTCAGCGACAAAGATGCTACAGCACTTGAAAAAGCAAAGAAAAAAACTGTAGGAACTGTTTTAGCACTTGCTGTTGTTGGTGGCATTTCTTTAATCACTAATGCAATATTGAGTATCGTATTCTAATGTAAAGGGAGTAGGTGTTATGAGTAAAATTCAAAAATGCCTTCTTCCTTTATTTTTAGTTTTCGTGTTTATATTCTGTTTGACAGGTTGTGCTGAAAATGAAGACCTTCCTGCAGACAAGTGGTTAGAAGTAAAGGAAGCAACAGGTTATACCTATAGCTCAACAGAAAATAGAGATTACTGGGTCGATGCTAAATCAAAGGGTTTTACTACTGAAAAAATATCTAATGATAAAGAATGGGATACTCCTTCATTAAGGTATAGAAGCATCGTTCTTGATGTAAAAAAATCTTGCACTGTTTTAGGTATGGCATTTGAACTCAAAACAGAAGCTATAGAAGGTTTTAATATATGGGTTGAAGTTCAATTATACAAAACCGTTTCTTTCCCTTCTAACTGGGAAGAATTAACAGAAGAAGCTAAAATGCTATGGGAAAAAGAAAATCGTATCAAAGATAAGCAATTTGACAGCATATACATAGGCAAAAATCCTGATGCTGTATCTTTTAGTTTCGACACAGAACAAACAAAACTTGATAGCTCTTATCAAATTAGAATATATTTCTCCACAACAAACCCTAATATCTCAGATGAAGAGCAGGGTGGAGTAGGGGAGAACATTGATTATTTAAAAAATTTTATGGTTGACAATTTTATTGTTTTAACAGAAGGAGCAGAATAAATGAAAAAATTATCTAAAATATTTTTATGTTTAACATTGATGATAGTCTCGTGTTTAGCAATGGTTGGCTGTGGAAATAATCCACCAGAGACACCTGAAACACCACCTGCAACACTTTCTTTTACTGAATGTTTTGGCTTTAGTGAACTAACAACATATTCAGGTGGTCTAAACTGCACTTCATTATCCGATTTATCACAATTCGGCTATTATAAAAGCATTTCTCTTTATGCAAAAAAAGATATTGATTTTAATCATATTGGCTTTAAAATAAATGCAGAAAATAATTCTGAAGATGAAATTTATGTAACAATAAAATTTGACTCCTTATCAAATTGGAATAGCACATCAACCTATAAAATCGTTTCAGAAAAAACAAAAATTGACTGTTATTATGTAGAAGGAAGTTCTTCAGGTTCTAAATATTTTACAGATAGTATATCAAATCAAAATCTAACCAAAACCAACTATTCTATATCTAAAGACACTGTCTTAACAATATATTTCGGAACAGAAGAAGGATATCAAAATTATCCTGCTTATGGAGAATTTTCAAATTCTTTTAGTATTACTGAGTTTATAGTTGAGTAGGAGTTGTTATGAATGTATCAATGGTTTGTGCAATATTTGGTATAGACACTTGGTTTTATAAACTTCTTTACTCTATGATGCAAGGAATATTGAAACTTTGCGATACAGTGTATGAAGTCGTTCTTACATTGTGTGGTATGAAAAAAAATACTGCATCTGGAGATGGACTACTAGAAACCTTAGCCAAAGATAGCACAGTTAAAATGATTTTTAAATGGGTTGTTATTTTAGGAATATGTGTAATGGGTGTTGTTATTACAATTGCCGTTATTCGTGCTGTTTTATCGAGAAAATTAGATGACCCTATTAAGGCACAAAAGGGAGTTGCATCAAGAACAATAACAAGCATTATTACTATGGTT
>JAFWWV010000097.1 GCA_017523305.1 Clostridia bacterium | reverse complement strand
TTGAACACTAGAACTGTAACTACCTTGAACTGAAACTATAGCATTGTTACCTAAGTAAACTGCGCTATTAAGTTTCATGCTTGTTGATAATGAACCATTACCAATTTTGAATGTAGCACCTGTTACAACGTTTACTGAGTAACTTGAAGAACTAGTTGATGAAACTGTACCAGCAACAATTTGTGTTGTTGAACCATTTACAGTTTCAATTGCATTAGCTGATGCTGAAACAGTACCACTTGTCATAGTAAATGTACCAGCATTATAAACTGAAGTTGAGTTATTAGTTAATGTACCACTAGTCATTGAAACAGTACCACTATTGTAAATACCATTTCCAGTAATATGTTGAACTGTACCACCATTAATTGTAAGTGTATATCCAGAGTATACAAGAATACCTCTAGAAGCAGTTACACCACTCTTACCAATTGTTGCGCCACCTAAAGTTGTGTTTGCTCTTACAAGAACTTGGTAATCGCTGTTTCCATAAATACTACCAGAACTCATTGTTGTTGCTCCAGAAATATTTAAACCATAAGTTGAGTTGTATGAAATTTCACCACTACTCATAGTCATAGCTTTTGCAGCATTAACAGCATATGTAGCACGGTTGTATTTTACTACAGAAGACTTAAATTGTTGTGTACCTGAAGAGTACATATAAATCAAAGACTCAGATGTATTGTAGTTATATAAGAAGTTTGTACCAGAAATTGTAATAGCTTTTGAACCAGTTGCATAAACAATGTTGTCAGCTTTATTTGAGTAAGCACTTGTTGTTGCAATAGAAGTTGCACTTTCTTTACCAACAACACCACCACTAAATGTAGTTGTTGCAGTTGTGTAAATTAATGAACCTGCTGCAGTGTTATCTCTAATAGTACCACTACTCATTGTAAATGTTCCACTAACATCAATTAATGTACCACTTGTTGTATTGCTGTAAATTGTTGATCCAGCAATTGTAAGTGTTCCAGAACTATAAATTAAGTTTTGGTTACTTGACTCTCCTGTAACATTTATGTTTGTACCAAGAGTTAATGTACCGGCGTTGTACAATACTTTGCTTGTTGAACCTGTATTACCTTGGATAGTTAAAGTTCCATAACTTAAACTTAATGAATTGAATTTAGAGTTTTTACCTAAGTAAAGTGTTTTACCACTATTAACACTAATCATTGCATCGCCAGTGAATCCTGTATCACGAGAGATTGTAGCGCCTTTGTTTGATGCAATTGTAAATTCTTTATTTATAACAAGTTTCTTAGTTAACTTAATTGCTGAAACATTAATCATCAATAAGTTACCTGATGTAGCTTTATCAACAGCTTTATAAATATCTGTATAAATAGCTACTAAAGCACCTGTGTTGTATTCTTTAATAACTTGTTCTCTTAATACAATGTCTTGACCTTCAACATTTAAAGCAAAACCTGTATCAATTGGTAAGTTAAAGAATTGTGATTGAACTGATAAACCACTCTTAAATTTTACAACAGTGTTACCAATAATGTGTTTATATGTTCCACTTGTACATAAACCAAGTGTAATAATATTGTCGTTACCTGCATTGTTAACAAGAGCAGCATTAACTTGAATCTTGTATCTGTTGTCTGCAAGTTGAACAGTATCTTTAATGTCTACTTGACCTTCAATATTAAATGTACCTTGAACAAGAAGTTTATTTCCGTTTGCAGTATTCTTAATTATTGAAGAACCTTTAACAGTTAAAGTACCTGAGTTTTTAACAGCAGGAGTTGTTCCAGATGAAACGTTGTTTTGAACGCTTGTGCTATCAATAACAACTGTTGCGCCTGAAGCAATATCAATAGCAGCTGTTTTGTTATTAATTACTTCACTGTTTGAAATAGTCATTGTACCAGCATCAACATCTAAACCTGTTCCGTTGCCAGCAACTGAAGTCTTATCACTTGAGTTACCTGTTAAGTAGTTAAGTAAGATAACACCTTTAGTTTGTTTAATACCACTTGTAGAGTTGTTTTTAATATCAACACCAAAGATATTAGCTGTTGAAGTTGCAGCTGTTGCATAATCAATACCGATACTTGTGTTATTTGAAACAGAACCACCTTTAATAGCGATTGTAGCTGTTCCAGTAACGCTAATACCAACTGAGTTATAATCAACAGTTGAACCTTCAAGAGTTACATTAGAAGTATCACTAATTTTAACACCAGTGTTATTTGATTTTGAACTTGCACCGATAACTGAAGATTTAATTGTTACGTCTGAAGCTGTACCTGAAACTGTTACACCAGAAGTTGAGTTACCAACAATTGTTGCAGATTCAATAGCAGCTTTAGCTCCGCTAGTTACAAGAATACCAGTTGTATTGCTTGTAATACCAACACTGTATTTATTTTGAACTGTAACTTTACCTTTAACAACATCAATACCAATACCACCAGAAGTTTCTGTAATATCAGTTTTGTTTACAACGCTAGCAGTTGAAGTTGAGTTGTAGTAAATAGCATTTGGAGCTTTGTTTTTAGCGATAGATACGTTTTCAGTTTTTAATACTGAAGAACCATTCATATAAATAACTGCACTAGTGTTGTTGTTTCCTGAAATTGAAACAGCTGTAGATCCAGTTACACCGATATTTAAGTTACCAGCGTTCATATAAATAGTTGTTGCATCAGCATTACCTGTGTAGCCACCGTTATACTTACCAATGCTACCAGCTTTAATAGTAACAGTACCAGATGAAGCATAAATTGCACTACCTTGTGTACCTGCTTTGTTTGCAGTAATTTCACCACCGTTCATTGTGAATGTACCACCATTAACATAAACTGCACCACCGTAGTTAGCTTTGTTTCCTGTTAATGTTGTTTTTAAATTCATTACTAATGAACCAGAAACTTTAAACATACTTTCTGTTGCTGTTGTTAAACCAGTAACAGTTAAAGCGATTGCTGAATTGTTGCCTGAGTTCAAGTTCAATGTACCTTTAACGTCAAACATTACTCCATTGAAACCAGATTTTCTATAAATTCCAGCAGGAGTAGTTGTTCCAGCTAAGTTTCTTGTAACAATTGTTAATGCTTTTCCACTTGGGATAACATGAGTTTTGTCAATATAAATATCTTGAATTAACTCTAATACGTTGCCTGAAGCTGCAGCTGAGATTGCGCTTTCTAAGCTACCATATTTCTTAGACAATGTTTGGTTAATTACCATTGCTTTTACAATCTTAATATATTGACCATCTTCTACGAAGATTAAAGTATCGTCCATATCTGATGTAAATTTATCTGCGTTAGCGTTAACACCTGTTGCATAAACACCAACTTTCATACCTTCTTCAAGTTTTTCTACTACTACCTTGATTTGTGTATGACTTGCTGAGTTATAAGCATCAGCTATTTTTACTAAAGCATTTTCAATTAAGTAAATTTCATCAGTAATTGTAGATTTGTTAGAAATTGTAAATGCATTTTCTGCTGCATTACCAACATAAACACCTTTACATTTAGCTGCTTCAGCTACGCCACTCTTAGCCTTATTATCAGCAATTGAAACTGTTTCTAAAATTAAGAAAGCATCATTTGCGATATAAATTGCACCGTGACCAGAAGTATTATCTTCTACTCTAGCTTTTGCAATTGTATATGTTTTGTTGTCAGCATAAAGAGCACCACCATAATCTGCTGTGTTTTCAGATAATACAGAATCGTTATTAACAGTTAATGTACCTTTGCTTGCAAATACAGCACCACCATTTGTTGTAGCTGTATTCTTTCTGTAAGTTGCACCAGATAATGTTAATGTACCTTCTGCAGTATAAGTACCAGCACCTTGGTTAGCTTTGTTTTCGCTAACTGATGAAGAAGTAACTGTAGCAATTGATTTTGCACTATTTAAGTAAATACCACCACCGTTTCCAGTTGCTGTATTTTTATCTACTTTAGCACTTGAACCAATGCTTGCTGTACCAGATACGATATAAATACCAGCACCGTCAGCAGCTTTGTTAGAGCTAATTTCAGCTCCGGTTACAGTTAACTTAGCATTATCTCCACCAATACATACACCACCACCTGTTGTTGTTGAAGTATTGCTTGTTACTTTAACTGTAGCACCACTTAATGTTAATGCACCATCAGCTTGGTAAATACCAGCACCATTTACAGCAGTATTTAACTTAATTTCAGTTGCACCTGAAACAGTTAACTTACCACTTAAAACATAGATACCACCACCGTTTCCAGTTGCTGCACCATTGTTAATCTTACCAGCAGTAATTGTGCTTGTAAGAGTTGAAGATGAACCGAAGTAAATGTTTGCACCGTTTGCCCCTGAAGTATTGTAACTTACAACTGAAGAAGCATTATTCATTTCTAACTTAGAAGTACCACCAACAAAGATACCACCACCTTGGTAAGCTTCGTTTGCAGATGAGCTTGCACCAATAGAAGCGTCTGCTAATACGAATGTTCCACCAGCAACATAAACAGCACCACCATATTTAGCAATATTGCTTGTTACTTTTGAACCGCCACCAAGTTGTAATTTACCACTTACAACATAGATAGCACCACCCATTGTTGAAGCGTAATCACTTCTTGTTTTAGCACCTTGGTTATTTTGGTAAATTGTTGCACCACCAACTACTGAAGCAACTGAACCGTTAGTTGAAGCATAGTAAATTGCACCACCGAATGTTGCAATATTCTTTTGCATAACAATACCAGTACCTGTAGTAGTTAATTTTGCACTGCCTGTAACATAAATAGCACCACCACCGTTAGAACTTGTTGAGCCTAATGCTACAGAGTTTTCAGATAATACAGAATTTGAATTAATGGTTAATGTACCACCATCAACATAAACTGCACCACCTTTAGTATTTGCTTTGTTACCTGTTAATTGTGCACCGTTAATAGTTAAGTCACCACTAACATAAACTGCACCACCAGTTGTAGCAAAGTTATCTTTTAATATTACTTTTTTCTCTAAAGTAACGCTTGCTGTATCTTCAACAGCTACTAAGCTTGTAACTGCACTAGCTTTTGTACCTACTAAGATAAGATTACTGCTTGTGTATCCATCTTTTGTAAATTCAGCACCGATAACAATATTATTAGCACTTTGAGCTTTAAACATATGACCGTTAAAGCCAGTAGCTCTAGTAATAGTGATATCTCTTGGTGTTGCACCAAAGTAAGCATAAGCTTCGTCAGTAGCCAAGATTGTGTTATGTCCAGCAAGAATTGTTAAGTTCTTATTAATAGTAATTGTGCTTGTTAATGCTATATCAAGTTTAACCATAATATAGCTACCAGCAGCAGAACCGCTTACAGCATCATAAATATTATTATAAGAAGTTTTGTAGTTTTTAGCATTGTCAAATACATCAATTAAGTCATCAATTACGATGTCATATTCTAAGTATCTGTTTGTAGCACTATTAACTTTTGTTAACACTAAGTAGAAGTTAACATCAGTATAAATCTTGCTACCATTGCCTTCAGATTTTAACTTAATGTTTGTAGTATTTTTAACAGCAGCAAATGCAGCAGTTGAGTAAAGTCTAGCAGTTGTTAAACTTGAGCAACCGTAGAATGCTGTGTTAGCAATAGAACTTACATTTCTTGGAATATATACATAAGAAACAGCTGTGTTTGCAAATGCATTTGCGCCAAGAGTAGTTAATTTACTTGTAAATACAAGGTTTGTAGGAACAACTTTTGAACCGTTAAATGCACTTTCTCCAACTTGTGTAACATTATCAATTTCAAAAGCACCACTGCCATCAACATTTAATTCTACTAAAGCTTTAGTATTTCTAAATGCATTCTTACCAATAGCACCAGCCATAGCTGTAATAGTGATTTTTTCAACTTTTTCAAGTCCATCAAATGCACCATTTGGTACTGCAGGTTGATTTGTAATTTTAATGTTTTTAAGAGTTGCAGGAACAGTTGCAGCAGTTCCACCAAAGATATAAGCAATGTTTGTATTTGTTGTTAGAGATTCACCTGCGAAAGGAACTGTCAATTGAGTAATTGTAGTTACACCTTTCAATGCATTCTTACCAACTTTTGTAACAGAAGTTGCAGTAAGTTGAGTAATGCTTGTTTTGTAGAATGCGTAAGGTAAAATTTCAACAAAAGTATTGTTCAATGAAACAACCTTCATACCATCTTTTACAGAATTTGTAATTAAATAAGTATGCATCTTGTAGCTTGAACCAACTTTTTGATAAAGGTTACCGTTAGCATCAACAAAGTAATTTACAGGTTCGTTTCTAAATGCAATTGTTGTAAATTTATTAGCAGCAAATGCACCATTGCCAATAGTTGTGATTGCATCTGGAATATTTTCAACACTTACTAATGCTGGGAAATGTTCAAATGCAAGTTCACCAATATTATTTAATGAATCTGTGAATTCAAATGAAATGTTTGTAATAGAATCTAACGCAGCATGACTAGCAAATCCAACAACAGTTGTAATTGCAGTACCTGATAAGTTATATCTAGGCATAATAATGTGTGTTAAGTTCTTGTGATCAATTTCATTCTTACCAAGATCGCTTAAGCCAGTTATCTTAGCTCCATCATATGTAAAGTAGTTAGGGTTTGTATATTCCTTCCAAATTGCATATAAAGTTGTTGGAGTAATAAACTTAACTGCTTCGCCACCTACGTATGTAGGTTCAGTAGCATTCTTGTCTGTTGACCAACCCATAAAGTAAGCATATTTTTTGTTTGTATTATCAAAAATTTCCCAAACTTTACCAGCTGTATCTTTATTAACAACAGTATGTTCAACATTTAACTTTAAGTCGCCAGTTGAAACTTTATTTGTTCCAAGAATGTTCTTAGCATTACCTTTAGTAATAGCATATGTTGTGTTCATATTGTATGTAATACTATATGAATCAGACCACATACCATAAAGGTTAATTGTAGTTGAAGTAATTGGTTGAATTTCATTAATTTCAACAAGTTTATCATGAGTTAATACAAGTTTTGAATCAAGGTTGAATTCAACTGTATTACTATCAGCTTTTAGAGACCAACCACAAAGTGAAAGAGTTGAACATGTTAATGTTCTGCCAGCTAATGTAATTGTGTTTGTACCACTACCTTCAGTATAAGTATAACTTACACTTGAGTCGTAAGCCCAAACTTGTTGTGAACCAGGAACAGTACCTACAGCAGTAGCTTCATTTTTATTATAAGTAATTGTATAAGTTACAGCTTTCCAAATTACATATAAGTCTACATTTCTTTCTAATTGAATTGTAAGACTGTTGCCACTAAAGTCTTTTCTTGATCCACCTGTTCTTGTAGGAACAGTGTTAATAAATCCAATTTCAAAACCTAAGTATTTTAATGATGATAAACCAGTTTTTGTAATTGTTACAATACCATTTGATGGGTTTGCTGATACTTTTACAAAGTCACCGTCTACACCGTAAACATTTGCATAGTAAACTTCCCAAACAGCATATAAAGTAATTGTTTCTTCATTAACTGCTGTAAGATTTGTTATTTCAGCACCATCTTCATACACAACTGTTGTTGCAGCAGAATTTCTGTCCCAACCAATAAATGTATGATATGTTTTTGTGAAACCTAAACTTTCAATTGAAGTTAAGTTGTACTTAGTATCGTATCTGTAAGTATCACTCTTTACTTCGTAACCTGGTGAAGAGTAATTAATGTAGTATTTGTTTGCTTCCCAAATAGCGTATAAGTTAATTTCGCCTTCTTCAGCTAAGTCAAATACTTGTTCTGTTAAACCAACATCTCTACCTGTACCATCAGATTTTGTATTCCATCTTACTTGGCTCCAGCCGAGTAAAGTGAATTTTTGATCTTGTCTTAAATAACTAGGTACATCATAAATATGGTTTGTATTTGCTACGCTACCTTCAACACTTGAAGAAGCTTTTGCAGGTTGGTTAGGATTATAAACAACTGTGTAACTATTTGCAGTGTAAATTGCATAAAGAGTAATTTCACCGTTATGAGTTTGAGTTAAGTTTATAACTTTTTGACCCATAGCATAAGTTGTTCCAGAACCATTAGCTGCTGTATTCCAACTTACTTGAGTCCAACCTGGAAGTTGATATGTAATTGAAGAAACATAAGCATATGAATCAAAACTGCAAGTTGTAGGTTGAACTTCGTTTTTAACTTCTTTGCTTGCTGCATCTGGTTTATTTGAAAGGTACTTAATAGTATAAGTATTAGCTACCCAATTTACATACAATAATGTATCTTCTTCAGGCATCTTGAATCCTTCACCAGTTGCAGGATATGTTGTTGCTGGGTTAGTTTGAGTTAAACCAAATCCACCAAATTGATAACCTACTCTTGAGATGTTAGATGCAATATAGTTAAGAGCATCTACACCATAGTGAGTTGTACCACTGTCTGAGTAAACTTCTTTAACAATCTTGCCATCGCTTAATTCTGAAGCTGTACCTGTAAACACAGTTTTTGTGCTACCAGTACTGTCATTTAAGTCAACAGTTAAGATGTAGTAAGTACCTGTCCAAATTGCATATAAAGTAAGGTCTTCATATGGCATTGCTAAACTATCATCTGTATATGAAACACCTGTACCATCATGTTTTGTATTCCATTCAATAAAGTATCTGTTTGCTCTTGTTGGAGTTGCTGTATCTAAAGCTTCTTTTACATATGTATTGTATTTAACTTGTAATACAACATTTTCGCCATCTTTAACTGCACTTGCGTGAGTAGATGTTACTGAACCACCATTTGCATTAAGTACTAAATTAAATTCAGCATCACAAATTACAACTGTTTGGCCAATAGCCTTTAATCTGTAATCTGCTTTTTGTCCTTCAACAATATCAAATTTTGCTGTAGAGCATGTTAATCCTGTTGCAAATTCAACAACCTTAAGTTGACTTCCTGTTGCAGGATAAGTTACAGGAACAATTGTTACAACGCTTTCAGAATTAATTGCTTCAGTTACTCTAATATAAGCACCTGTTGCTAATGTGATATTGTCATTAATTACATAATTTCTTATTAATGTTAATTCGCCGTATTGACATACGTAAATATCAGCGTCAACGCCTGTTGTACCTACAGTACCACCAGTAATGCTTGCTTTAGCAAAGTCTGTTGCACCAATAGAGTTGATATATAAATCAGCGCCATCACTTTCAGAAGTATTATTTGAAATAGTACCACCTTTAACAAGTAATGTACCACCATTTACAGCAATACCACCACCAGCAATTTTGCCAGTTGCTATAGACATAGCTTTATTGTCATAAATGTTACCTGAAATTAATTCAACAATATGTGAATTGTAACCATACTTAGCATCTGCTAAACAAATACCAGCACCGATGTTAGCCATGTTATCAGTAATTTGTGCACCATCAATAACAACGTTAGTTTGTGTATTGTTTACAGTGTTGTTACCGTCAACATAAATAGCACCACCATAGAATGAAACGTTTTCTGTAAGAGTAATAGCAGTACCAACAGTTAACTTACCGCTATTAAGTTTTACATAAATACCACCACCATAATAACTATTAGTAATACCTGAAATAGCATTATTTGAAGTGTTATCTATATTGTTAAAGCTAATATCACCTTTTGAAAGAGTATTAGCACTGTTTGAAGCATAGTAAATACCAGCACCGTTTTTAGCTCTGTTATAAGTAATAGCACCATTACTCATAGAGATTGTACCAGTAGTAGCTACATATACACCACCACCATTTGTAGCAGTATTAATTGTAATATTACCACTATTTATAACAACTGAACCATCTACATAAATACCAGCACCGTTTTTAGCTCTATTATTTCTAATTGTAGCACCGCTTAATTCAACAGTACCAACTGTGTTGATAGCACCACCATTACCTTCTGTGTTCAAGTTTTCAATTAATGAAACATTTTCTTTTAATGTTAATTTCTTGAAAGCTGAAACATAAACAGCAGCAAATGAAGCGTTAACACCATTACCAGAAATAGTAATTGTATTACCAGTGTTATCACCCATAATAATGTTTGCTTCAACATTAAACATATAACCTGATTTGAAAGTTGCTGCTCTTGTAAGAGTAACTTTATTACCAGCAATTACAGTTATGTTTTTGTTTAATGTGTATGTTCTATTGATTTCAACATTGTTAATAATAACAAGTGTGTCTCCATCAATAAGTTCTGCAATAGCATCACCAAAGTTCAAGAAGTAGATATCACTAGGTCTTCCGTTACCAGCTTTAATGTATGCTTCTGCATATTCCCAATAACAATTTAATCTAAGACTTGTTACATTGCTAATATCAACTTTTTCATCTTTAGCATAAAGTCTATCTGTACCTTCGGTATAGGTAGTATCTGAACCACCAAAGAATCCAGTTAAAATGAAACCTAATTTCTTAAATGTTTCAACATAATTAGCAAGGTCAAATATTAATGCATCTTGATAAGTTGCAACTTCAATAGCTTCAGCAGCACCTTCAGTAGCTAAGCCACCGTTACCATTAATAACAATTGAAACTTCAGTTCTTTCGAATAAAGCAACAAAGTAAATTTCATTACCATTTTCAATTGCTTTTTCGTAAATTTCTAAGTTATCAGCTGTATTTAAGTCAGTTAATTTAAACCATGAATAACCTTCATAAGTTAAACCTGTTCTTACTAAGCTATCTTCTTCTAAGTAAGCAACTTCCCAACCAATAAAGTCATTGTATTGTTTTGTAGCATCTTCAATAAATAATCTTTGTGAAACTTTAACATCGCCTAAAGTTGTTCTTGTTCCTTCAACTTCTTTTGAAGCTCTGAAAACTCTTTCAGTCCAGTTAACAGTTAATACAAGTGGATATTTAGGAATAATGCTTTCATCAGTATAAGTTTCTTCATCATCGCCTGTGAATTGTTCACTTAATTCATAACCATATCTATAACCTGCTAATTCATTTAAAATTGTAAATGCAGAACCGTTTTTGCCTCTAATATCAATTTCAAATATATCAGTATATTTTTGACCATCATAAGTAATTTCACCACCATTTGGATCAATCTTAACAATTGCAGCAAGTTTTGCAAGGATAAGATTTTTGCCATCTGGAGCAATGTAGAATGAAGCATCTACTTTTTCGCTTGTTACAAAAGGATCTGTTGTTACAGCATCTTCTGTAGCAAATTTAGCAACTACTTTGCCTTCGAAAGCTCTGTTTGTTGTAATAACAATTAAGTTGCCTTCGTCAGTATAATCAGCTTTTAATTCATTAATAACTTCAATATATGAATGTTCTTTTAAGTAAACGTTGCTTACTAAAGCAAATTCGCCAACTTTAAATACACCATAAGTTGTTGAGTTTGCAGAATCTACAAATACATCGTTTGCAGTATCATCGCCAACAATGTTGTTGCTAATTGTACCGTTTGTTAATGTGAATGTTGTTCCTGTTGAAACATAAACAGCACCACCGTTTGCTCTTGCAGTGTTATCAGAAATGTTTGTACCATTAACTACTAAGTTACCAAGCATTACATAAATAGCACCACCGTTGCTTGATTCAGCAACATTAGCTTTGTTGCCAGAAATTAAACCAGCAGTAAGTTCAGTTAATGAACTTGTTGAAGCGAAGTAAATAGCACCACCATTACTTGCTTCGTTTGAAGTAATAGAAGCAGTTGTGTCTTCACCTTTCATAGTGATGTATGATTGTCCAATTAAGAACAATGCACCACCGTTTGAATCTGCTTTGTTGCTTTCAATTGAAGAACCATCTTGAATTTCAAACATTGCATTTTCAGCAAGGTAAGCACCTGCACCATTAAATGCTTTGTTATCTTTAATCTTACCAGCCAAGTAAACTTCAGAAGCACCTCTTGCATAGATAGCACCACCGTTAAGTGTGTTACCTGAGTTTTGTGTACCATTATTAGTTAATTCTGTTTTTGCATCAATAATTGCAATAGCGTTAACTAAGTATAAAGCACCACCTTCGTTAGCTTGGTTAGCACTGATAGAAACTTTTGAGAAAATAATTGAAGCTTTGTTTGAAGCATCTGCACCAACAATATAAACAGCACCACCATTAATAGCTGTGTTATTGCTAAATACTGTTTGTGGTTGTTCATCAGTAGCTGTTGAAATTTGTAAATCACAATCAGCATAAATTGCACCACCATTACCAGCAGTAGCAACGTTACCATTGAATTGACCACCAGTTACAACAACACCAGTTGTTAATGAAGAAACAGTTGCAATAGCACCACCATTTCTTGCTGCTACGTTTGAATCAAACTTAGCATAGTTAACTGTAAATGTTCCTTTTGTTACATAAACAGCACCACCATCTTGAGTAGCAATGTTACCGTTAAAGTCAACATAAGTTACTTTATCTTTACCAACAAACATTGCGCTTGCAGTTGCAATAGCACCACCGTTCTTAGCTTGGTTAGCAATAAATGTTGCTTTTTCAAGAGTAAGAATTGTAGTTTCAGTTGCGTAAATAGCACCACCAGCTTCATTAGCACTGTTGTATGCAAATGTAGCTGAGTTAATTGTTACTGTACCTACAACATAAATTGCACCACCGTTTGTAGCTGTGTTGCCTGTAGATTCTTCACCAAAAGTAGCATCATCAATAATTACATTTGCACCAGTAGCAACATAAATTGCACCACCGTTTGCAGCTGTATTATTAAAGAATTTTGCACCTTTTACAACTAATTCACCTTCAACGTAAATTGCACCACCGTTTGTTGTATTTGTGCATGTGTTGAATTCAACACCAGAAAGTAATTCTACATTACCTTTAACAGCAAGGAAGCTGTTTGCTCTTAAGTGACCAGCAGTACTTAAGCTTTCAAAAATTAAGTTGTTTGAAGAAGTTGTTGGGTTACCAAATACAACTTTATTAGCACTTGATACTTCAATAGCAACATCAGTTAATGCTAATCCTTCACCAGTAGAAACTTTAACTTCACCAGTGTAAGCAAGCATTGAAATATCTTCAGTAATAACAACTTTTGAGTTAATTTCTGCATCACTTGTAATGTAAACAATGTAATCACCACTTGATAAAGCTACTGAACTGTAAATACCACTTTCAGCATTTGCATTAATATCAGCAATAGCTTCTTCAATAGTAGCATAGTATACATCATAGAAAGTTGTGTTTTTCTTAACAGCATTATCAACAAAGCAAACTGCATCTTCCCAAATAGCATATAACATGTATACACCAGTTGCTGTTTCAGGAATTGAAATTTCTTCTAATGTAATAATTTCTCCATCAACTTCAGTTGCAAAGCCTTTTAATGCATAATCTTTTCTGAAAACAAATTGTTGAACAGCACCATAAGTTGTGTATGTTGAATATGTTGGAATTTCAAATGTGTTACCAGCATAAACTGTGTGTTCAAAACCACCTTCACCACCGTTTGCATTAACAATTACAGTTGAAACCATTCTTTCAAATTTAATTGTTACATACATTACTTTAACAGCATCTGCACCTTCACCTTCAACAACAAATGCATAGAAGTCATTTGAAACATTAACTTCAAATTCGTTGCCTACACCAAAGATACCATCATTAACAATAAGTTGTGAATAGCAATAGTAGTCAGGTCTGTAAAGTTGTTTTGCAACGTATTTAAATTCGTTGTATTCAAAACCATATCTACCATTTACAATACCAATATCAATTGTTTGACCTTCAGCACCATCATCAATAATGATTTGTTCTGGATATAAGAAAGCATTTTTACCTGAATTATTAACAACAGTATATTCATCTTCAAGTAAGCAATAGAAAGAAACTTCTCCGTCCCAATCATATCTCATACTATCAACATAAATATAAGTACCTGTTGCATCAGTTGTTACTGTAAGAGTTTGACTATGAGCAATAGAATAAACAGATGTAGGAATATTGTTAGCATCTTTTGTCATAGCTTCAAGGTTGTGTTCAAGATATGTAGCAAATTCAATTGCATAAATTTCATCTAATGAAACAAGGTTGAATTTTTCATTGTATTTAACTGTTGTTTTTAAATCTTCTAAACCAGTGTTGCTTAATGATTTATTAGCTACTTTATAACCAGTTTCACCATAACTTAAGTAAGCTTCGTCATAAACATATCTTACTTCAATTTCATATGGTTGCCATACAGCATAGAAGTAGAAGTTGTAGTTTGAAATTGAAACTGTATTAACAAGATTTTGAGCATAGAAGTATTTGCTACCTTCTTCACCAATTAAGTCATAAATTTCAATTTCTGTATCAGTTGTTTCAACACCAGGTTTTTCTGCTGATACATAGTAAGCCCAACCAACAAAGTCATAACCTGTTCTTGTTGAAAGAGCTTCTTCATTTACTAAGCTATCAACAATATCTTGAGTAAATAATGTACCATAGTCTAAAGACATTTCTTCATAATTTAACTCAACAGTTTTGTCGCCTGTAATATCTGCGAATAATAAATCATATTCTCTGTAACTAATAATTAAAGCTTTTGCAGCGTCATCTGTATCAATCTTATATTCATCAGTATGAACAATTGCAAAGTAATTAATACCTTCACCTTCGTTAAATGCAAGTTTGTATGCTGTGTAAAGTTCGTCAGTAGTAAATCTAACAATAGGAGCATTTAAGATGTAAGTATTAAATAAGATAACAATTTCACCTTTTTCTGTATCGTTTGTATTCTTATAAGCGTTCTTTGAAATTGTAATGTATTTGTATCCATTTACACCAATGTTTTCCATAAGGATTTTTTGATCATAAGCAATAGATGTTTCGTCAATAAATTCTAATGAACCATTGTTATAAATTTGACAACTTGATTCTGTTTCATTGTTTTTAACAAGAACATTACCTAACTTGAATGTACCTTGGTTATAAACAGCTGAAGCATTAGGAGCTGTGTTATAAACCATTGAACCTGAATTATATGTCATTGAACCTAAGTTATAAGCAAAACCACCATAAGTAGCTGTGTTGCTGTATTCAATAGTTTCATCGCCATAATCATCAGTATCACAGGTAATAACATTTGTTAAGATTACAGTTGCATCTACAGCAGTGTAAATAGCACCACCATAAATAGCTTCGTTAGCAAATAATAATACGTTATCTTTTAATGTTACTGTGCCTGTTTTTGCATAAATAGCACCACCACAGAAGTAATCATCTGGTTGTTCATCTTCTTCAGCTTTTTCTGAAACGTTGTATGAAATTTCAGCATTTGAAATCATATTACCTGTTTCGCCAGTAGCTAAGTATAAACCAGCACCTTGTTTTGCACTATTTAATACGATTGTTGTGTTTTCTTCAGTTGTATCTTCACCAATAGTTTCTGAATATTTATCAACTTTATAAATGCTTCTTTCGCCAACATACATTGCACCACCTTGGTCTCCTGCAACGTTTAATGTAATTGTTGAACCTAAAACATTTAAGTTTGAAACATTTTCAGCAGTTCCTAAGTTATAAATACCAGCACCTTTTTCTTCAGCAGTATTAGCAACAATAGTTACAAATTGTAATGTTGTTCTGCCTTGGTTGTAAATACCAGCACCATTTTTAGCTGTGTTGCTTTCTTTACCTTCTTCAGTAGAACCAATAACAGTTTTATAAACATTTACTGTTGATTTTGAACCAACATAAATTGCACCACCATTGTTTGTAGCTGTATTTTGGTAAACAACTGAATTTGCTAATGTTAATGTAGCTTCTGATACATAAATACCAGCACCATTGTTAGCTTTGTTAGTATTAACATCAACTTCATCAATTTCAATAGTACCAACGTTAACGAAAATTGCACCACCATTAGTATTAGTTAAATCTGCTAATGTATAGTTATTTTCAATAAATTGAGCACCATAGATTGTTGATTTTGTAGAGCTTGTTGAATTGAAGTAAATTGCACCACCATTATTTGCAGTATTGCTACCGAAAATAATAGATGTTTCATTAGCTCCTGTTTGTTTTTCAATTTTTAAAATTGAGTTGTTTTCAACACTAATAGCACCACCAAAAGCTATCTTACCTTCAGCAGCAGTTGAAGTGTTGTTAGAAATTGTTGCACCATAAATGTTAAGAGTTGAATTGATAACAAATATAGCACCAGCACTAGCGTTTCCAGTTGTTGAAACAACAGAGTTATTTAAAATGTTACCTGAGTTAATTGTTACAACTGAGTTTGTAGCATAAATAGCACCGCCGTTAGCAATAGAAGTTTCCACTTTATTGTTACTAATTACACCACCGTTAACAGTTAATGTACCATCTTGAACATAAATAGCACCACCAAAGTTGTTTAAGCTATTTGTGTTGCCTGTAACCATAACACCAGAACAAATAACTACATTACCACCAATGTTGTTAATAGCAACACCTGTTGCTGCATCATAAGCACCATTAACAATTAAGCTACCATATTGGTTTTCAGCAAATGTTAATGTTTTGCCTGTAGCTACAGTAAACATATAACCATTTGCACCTTGGAAAGCATTATCTCTTCTAATAGTTACGTCTGATCTTAAATCAGGGTCAACGCTAAATGTTAAGTTTTTGTCAATAACAACTGTATCTGTTAAAGAAACTGTATTTGTTAATAAAACAACTTCATCATTTTCTCTTGTAGCACCTACAGCTGTTTCAAAGTTATTAAAGAATTTATGATAGTTAGTACCATAGTAATCTTTAATATAAACATTAGCTTCTGTCCAAACAACTTGAACAATAAGTTCATAGCCGTCTAATACACTTGCAGTAAGAAGAATTGATTCTTCATAAATGTAGTTGTATCTAGCTAAGTTATAGTAAGAATTTGTGAAATATCCAAAACGATATAATTCATCAAAATCAATTAAAGCAAATGCTTCATTATAAGTTTGGTCTTCAATAATGATGAAGCTACCTCTTTCATCTGAACCAATTGAACTTAAGTATTTTTGGTTAGTACCAATGTATGAACCACCATTTAAGTAGATTTTTACATCAACATCTGTTGGTTGCCATACTGAGTAAATTTTTACTGTACGATAAGTTAAATCTTCATCAGTTAAATCTCTTGTAATATCAAGATAGAATTCGTCAGCTTGATCATATTGTTTACCATTATATTCCCAACCAACAAATAAGAAGTTGTAATAATCCCAAGCACTCATATTTGCTTCGGTTGCTTTTGTAGGTAAATTGAATTTTGTACCATAATTATAAGTCATTTCAAATGCTGGACCATAAGTTACTGTTGGAGCAGTTGATTGAGCACTTGTAAATGTAACGCTAATTTGAAGTGGTTCCCAAATAGCATATAAAGTTTTACTAATACCATCTGTAATATGATATTTAACTGTATTATTTACATCGTTGTTGTAAAGAGTATCTGGGAATCCAGCAGCTTCATATCTATCATAGTTAGTATAAGTATCTGACCAACCTAAGAATGTATAACCTGTTTTGTCAGGTCCTAAGTTGTTATTGTCTTCAATAATTTTTGGTAAATCAAATTCATAATCATTACCAGAACCAGGAACAAGGGTTCCACCTTTCTTAGTAATTTCAGTAACATCTACAAATTCGCCTGCAGTAGCATCAAAAGTTTTATAAGTACCACCATTTAATTCAAAGAATAAGAAGAAGCTACCCCATGAAGCATATAATAATGTAACTTCATTATCACTACCACCAACAACTAAATCTCTTAAAGAATAGTTTTGGTTACCAGTTTGGTTAACCCAACCTTTAAATGTTCCACTACCATCAGCAACAATTTCTGAAAGGTTAGAAATTGTTTCGCCATAGTAAGAAACAAATGTAACAACGTTTGCACCTTCTACTTTTGTAAAGTATGTTGTACCTTCAACATAACTTGTAGCTAAAGCAAAGTTACCTACGTTTGTAGTTTTGTTGTAGTTGTAAACATAATGTGATGTTGCGTTTGCTGCTGTTACACCAGTAGCAATAGCATATCCACCAGCAGTTACAGCTTTATCAAAACTACCTTTATCAATTGTAGCTGAAGTATTATCTGCATTTAAGATAATTGTTCTTAAATTACCAATCCATTCAACACTAACTACTCTGTTTGAAGTAATATCTTCAACAGCACTGCCACCTAAAAGGTTGCTGCTATCGTTATGATAATTTTCTTTTTCAAACCAAGCATCAATGCCTGCAGGTAATACTAAGTCATTGTTTTTATATGTGTAACTATAAACAGCTAAGTTATCAGCAGTTACAGTCCAACCAGCAGTAGTAATATCAGTTTTTGCACTTTCAACTACAGTACCACCGTTACCATTTACAGTTATTTTGTAAATGTTCCACATTGCATAAAGCTTAAATGGATTTTCAGCACTTGGGTTTAATTCATCTTTAGTTAATCCTGTAAATTTAATATTTACTCTATCAGCAAAGTTTAATGTATTTACAGCACTATCATATGACCAACCAGCAAAGCTGTAATCATATTGAAGATTTGCTGAACTAAAGCCGATATCTTCACTATATAAATCAATACCTGTTGCGCTTGAAACTTCTGAATATCTTACAGGAATTAAGATGTTAAATGATCTTGTTTCTGTATTAAATTCATAACCAAATTTGTTTTGAGCTGCAGTATAGTTAGCACCTCTTAAGTCAAGAGCAAGGTCATAGTAAATTTCTTGCCATTCTGCTCTTAAAGTAATGCTACCATCTTCAAGGTCAGCTTCAGTAATGAAACCAGTATAAGCAGCTAAAGCAAATAATATTTCTTGGTCGTTTGTATATGTTCTTTCTGAAACATTTCCATCATAAACATATTTCCAACCAACAAATTCTTCCCAATAACCTTCAGTTGTATTAAATGTTAATTCAATTAAAGGTTTATCGTTAAAGATTAAATCATTTAAAGTAAGTCTTGTGTCATATGCAATTGTTCTATCTTCAATTTCATATGCACCAGTATTTTCACCTGATAAATCTTCAAAGTGTAATGTGTATCTATTTTGTTCCCATTTTGCAAAAAGAGTAATTACTGCACCGTTAACAGATGTGATATTTTTTACACCAACACAACCATCGTGAGCATATAAGTAATCTACACCAGTACCATCTTCAGCAGTATTCCAACCAACTTGAGTCCAACCTACAAGTTTGTAAGTATTAACTGCAGGTAAGTTTGCAGGAACATCATAAGTAAATAATTGTGAAGAAATTGAACCTGTTACTACACCAGAAGCATCAACAACATAACCATTTTCTTCTCTTGGTAAGTTAGCATTGTATTCAACAGTGTAAGTATTTGCAGTCCAAATAGCTGTAACATTAATTACAAATGAGTCTTCTTCTTCAACCCAAATATGTTCAAGGTCATGAGCTAAACCACCTTCATCTGTTGAATTGTAAGCAGTAAGGTAAATAATTTCTGTTGAAGATAAAGTTACAGTTTCTGTAAATTCTGATGATTCTTCATCATAATTTCTTTCATATTGATAAACAAAAGTATAACCTTCTCTAATAGGAGATTCTACAGTGCTCATATCAAATTCAGATGCGATGTCTAAACCTGTAGCAACTTTTTCTGTTAAACCATCTTCATAAAGACCATTTTCACCAGCACTAAAAACAAATTTAAAGTTTCTACTAATCCAATCAACTGTTAATACAACATCAGTTGCAGGCATTGTAAAGTTGCTTCTAACTTTATTTGAATCATTAATTGGAGTACTTGATGTATAACCATCAAAAATGTAAAGTGGGAATTCTGGATTATTTAATGAGTAACTAAATTTATCCCCAGTAAGAATAACAACTTCAGTGTTATAAGTTACATTTAATATTAATCTACCTTCAGAATCAAGAACGAGATCTCCTTCTGAAGATTCTACATCATCTTTATCTCCTTCACCATCAGCTGCAACTACTACTTCATTAGCAGCATTAGCACCTATATACATAGCATTAGGGAAATAATAAGTAAGAGTAAATTGTTTTGCTTTCCATACAGCTGTAATTTGATAACTATCAGCAAATTCATATGTAGCTGAATTGAAGATATAAGAAGATTCTGATGAATATCTTGTATCATTATCATCAACAAAATAGTTAAATTCATAACCATTATTGTTGTCAGCACGTGTTGTAGGAATATAAGGTGTTAAATCAATATCAGCACCATATCTAATATTTGTTCCTTCAACAGTAGATACTGTAGCATTTTCAACATTATCAGCATCATTATATTTAATGTTAAGAGTGATTAAATCACCTAACCATTGAGAATATAAATATGTTTTGTATGAAGAGTTAATTGAGAAGTTTGTACCATTAACAACAACATTACCTGCATTAATAGCAAAACCTTTACCACTACCATCTTCTTTTTTATTAAAGCTATTTAAAGTATAGTGTTCAGCTTCAAAAGTAATAGCTGTATCGTTAATGTAAGGAACACCTTCTTTAACGTTGAATGAAAGAACTGAATCTAATTGAGCGTTAACTTTAATAACTTCTTCTGATCCATTAATGTTTTCAACAACATTAATTTCAACAATTCTTACCCAGTTAGCATTTAAGATAATATCACTTGTAACTTCGTAAACTGTATCGTAGTTATAAGTATGACCATTTTTATCTGAGTATGAAACGATTTCCATTGAATCAAGGTGATAAACGTGAGTTTTGCCTGGTAAAACAAAACCAAAACCACCACTTGTTAAACCTTGATAAACTTCAAGAACAATAATTCCATCGCTATAAGAATATGATCTAATAGCAGTGTTTACTTCGTAGAAAGGAGTTGGTTCTTCTGAAGCAGAAACAGCTTTGTTAGCTGATAAACCAGCAACAAGTGGTTCTTCTTCTCCGCCTACACCTGGTTCTGTAGGTTCTTCAGGAGTGTTATCTTCTTCAACGTAGTCAACACCAAGGTTATTGAATAAACCTGTTCCTAAATTAATTTGAACAGTATTATATTTTCTTGTCCAATTTGCTTTTAATGTTAAAGAATATTCTTTTGTTGAAGCATTATATTCAACACCATATTCTTGTAAAAGAGAAATTGAATCGCCAACTTTATATTCTGTATCTTCTCCACCTTCACTTGTGTTAATCCATGAAGAAATTTCAAAATATTCAAGTGTATATTCTTCAGTACCTGTAATTAAGTATGAAGTATTGTAGTCTAAGTTAGTAACAATTTTTTCTGCACCACCTTCACCATATGAAGCTGATTCATTGTTCTTAGCATAAACTACGCTAACTTTTGCAACTTGATATACTGCATAAAGAGTTACACTCTTATTTGGTAAAGTATATTTATTTGCATTGTTGTAGTATGTAACTTCACCAGTTCTTTCTTTAGTAACTGTTGTGTTACTTAAACCTTCTTTCCAACCAAGGAAGATATAGCCATATCTGCTAGGCATTGAAACAGAAGATGTTTCTTGACAATATAATTCATTTAAGTCAATTCTTTGTGTTGGATCATAAAGAATATTAATTACAACTGGTGTAGCAAAATCTTCACCGTTATAGCTTTTCAAATAAACATTAATAAATGAATTTGTCCATGAAGCTGTTAATGTTACAGGTTGATTAATTGTAATTTCTTGTACAGGAGCAGTTTCTTTTGTCCAGCCTGAGAACATGAATCCATCACTATCAATTTCAAAATAGAAATCAAGTAAATCTTCACTAGTTACAATATCACCACAGTAGAATTCATAATCAAAATATGTGTTTGCTCCAGCTGTTGCGCCTGCAGGAGTATGATATTTTGTTACGTTAACACCTTCAAGAATTGTTTGGAATCTTACAGTTGTTTTCCAAACTGCATATAAAGTCATAACATTGTCGTTACCATATTCATCCATTAAATCTCTAGTAACTTCAACACTATCACCCCAAGTATAAATATCATCAATATTTGCTGTAATATCTTCTACATCATCTGTAAACCACCAGCCAACAAATCTTACACCAGCATATGGGTAAGCCATTTTGTCTGCTGCAATTTGGTCTGCAGGAATTTCAAATGTTGATACTCCACTAATTGCATCTAATTGAGTGTTATCAATTTCGCATCTTGAAGCACCATTTCCATTATATTCTAATGTATAAACTTCTTGCCATTTAACGCTAATTGTATCTCCGCCATTAGCTTCAAATTCATCAGCACCAAGAGCAAATTTATAAACATAACTAGCTGAAACAGAGTTCTTTGAAGCATCTGTAACAAAGCCGTTAAATCTATACATATCTTTAGTAAAGCCAGTTGCAACTAATTGTAAACCATCAGAAGCATTGTTTACTTCACTATATTTTACAGGATATCTAAGTTCATATTTAGAAGTATCTTTGTTGTATTTATATTCAACATTAAAACCATCAAGAACACTTACGTTTTGTAATGAACCACCATCAAAGTCAACTACAAGAACATATTGTTTTTCTGTCCAAAGAGTTGTGAAGTTGATGATGTTATCTGTATCGAATTCGTTGTTAGCAATAAAGCCACCATCTTCAACAGTTGCAAATGTAAGAGAATCTGTTGGAAGAATTGTTAATGTTTCTTGACCATTATTATAAGTAAAGCCAGCAAATTCTTTATAGCAATTATCTGTTGTATCTTCGTAAGAAGAAGTAAATTCACCTTCAGTTGTGAAACCAGCATCTGTCAATGATTTAATTTCACCATATTTGAATGTGATATTTGAAATGTTGTTTTGGCTATCAACAAATTTAATTTCGTAGTTTTTATATTCCCAACCAGCATATAAAGTAAGGTCTTCAGCAACAGTAAGAGTAGCTTCTTCTTCATGACCTTCTGTTGAATTTGGAAGTTCACCCCAGAAAGCAAATTGTCTGTTTTCGTATTCAAATGTGTTTTCAATTAAAGTAACAACAAATCCTTCATTGATTTCTGTTAATTCAATTTTACCATTTGAGTTTGCATCGCTGTATGTTGAACCAACATAAACAATTGTTTTTTCAGGAGTACGATTGTTTGCTACATATGTAACAGTAGATTTCCACATAGCATAAATGTTGTAAACAAATACATCATTTGCACTATCATAAGTTAAATCGTCACTTGGTTTTGGAACTGAAATATTTGCTTTTTCAGCATTTACATAATAAGCAACTTCACCATCAGCAAAGTAATCAACTTGGTGATCAGCTCTTAATGGGAATTGGTTGTTTTCACTTGCTAATGTTAAAGTTTCTTTAGCGTTAACATCAACAAGAATTGAATAAGTTAAAGTTGTTTTATTTGCATTTGAGTAAACATTAACTTTAACATTTTTGTAAATCCAGTTTGCTTTAAACATTAATGTTTTACCAACATTAGCTGCTGTTTTAGCAAAACCACTCATTTCTTCTGTAACTTCAAAGTAATTAATAGCTTTGTTATCTTCGTCATAATTCCAGTTATTAAATTTGAAGAATTTAGAACTTGTAAATGTATTTTCTGGTAAACCAAAAGTTGTACCATATGTTACAAAGAATGATTCTGGAGCGTCGCCAGAAGTTCCATATAAATTGCCATCATTACCATCAGCAAAGTTTACTTCAAACCACATTGCATAAAGATTTAAATCTTCTTCTAATGTAAATGTTTTTACATCAGCACCAGCTAAGTATTCATCTCCTGAACCAAGAGCTAATGTGTTAAATCTGCTAAATGTGTATCCAGCAATTTCTGTTCCAGCAATAGTAAATTTATTATCTCTAGAAACAGTAATTTGTGCTGCTTTTGATTTGTCAGCATCTAAATATAAGTTAACAAAATATTTTTGTGTCCATACAGCATATAATTGAACATCATTTGTAATTGTATATTCTAAATCTGTATAAGCATAATCAACATTTTGTGTTTCGCCATTATTTTGAGTTAAACTCCAACCTTCAAAATAATAACCATCTCTTGTAACTAAACCTTCACCAATAAGTTCAAGTTCAGTATTGTATTCAATATCACGGTCAACAAATACATCTGTACTACCATTATATGTACCACCATTAAAGTAATAAGTAATATCATATGTATTAATAACCCAGTTTGCAAAGATTTCATTTAATTGTGAGTTAACAATAAATGGTGTTTGGTTTTGGAATTTTGTTTCTTCATCTTCAACATCACCATACCAACCTAAGAAACTGTAACCAGTGATTCTTGTTTCAAAAGTACTACCACTAACTAAAGTGTTGTTTTCAGAATTATATAAAGCAGTTACAACTTTAGTAGTTGTTTCATCAATAATTGATGATGTGCTAATGATATAAACTGAAGAACCATAACTTACAGCAACAGGTTGATAAGCTCTATCATCTACATCTTTGTAGAATTTTAAAGCATAAGTTTGACCTCTCCAAGTTGCTTGTAAAGAAATGTCAGAAGTACCGATAGTAAATAAGTCTGAACTTAAAACAAATTCTCTTTCAGGGTTAAATTCTTTGCTGTCAACACCAATGTATTTATCAAGAGAATAATTGCTTCTTGGTAAACTTGGTAAAACAAAACTAGCACCTTCAATTAAATTTGAAATTTTAAGACCATTAATAGATATATCATAATCAATAGTAACTGCAGTTGTATCATAATCATAAGTTACTACTGAGTCATTTTCGCCTTCATAAGAATAGAAATTTAAATCAAAGTCAAATTCATCAACAAAAGTTGTATAGTCAACTGAGTCTAATGAATCATCATTGAAGTAAATATAAATATTATCAACAATTTTTTTGTAAACAGCGTAAAGAATAAGACTGTCAGATTCTTTATCATAATAACTAGCTGTACGATTTCCAACTAAAGTATCTTCAAGTTTTACAATTTCGCCTGTACCATCAGCTTTTGAGTTAAAGCCAACTAAAGCATAACCTTCTCTATCAAGGTTAAGACTTGTAATAATTTCATCAATAGTTTTTGACTCACCCATTGAGATAGAATCTTTTACAGAGTCATAAACATCATTTTTATCATAATTTGTGTTAATAACAATACCTGTATCAATTACTTGCCATACAGCATATAAAGTAACTTCAGTGTTATTGTTAAGTAATTTTTCGTCAATTTTTACAGTAGTATTAAATGGATAATAAGTACCTTCTTTACCAAAGTCTGGATCAGTAGGAAGTAAAGAAGTCCAACCTAAGAATTTGTGGTAAGTAGGTGGTACATTAGTAAAACCTAATGAACCATATGAAGCATAGTTAAGTAATGTATAACTATCTTTAAAATCTCTATCTAAATTAACAGTTTGATCTGTGTAATTTTCTGGATTTCCACCCAAAGATTCATAATAACTTCCAAGTCCTTGCATATTAGAATTGAAAGTAACTTTTACTTCCTTAGGTTCAAAAATAACATAGTATACAGATTCTACCTTAGGAGTATCAATAACATCATCTAAAGTATAAACAACTTCACCATTTGATTCTTTTGTACCAAAACCTGCAATTGAGAAGTATTTATCAATATATCCAACATAAGTAGCAGTTTCAGTAGAAATATTTCCAACACTATCTGTACTTGGATTGTAAGAGAATAAGTAATCTCCTGAACCAGTAGCATAATGATCAGTATTTAATTCAAGAATAGCTTCTTGTAATTCACTAGAAGTAAAATCAACATTTCCTTCATAGTATTTAGGATAAATGGATGTTAAATAAACATAACCACTATCAGTCATAGCATTTGTTGATACAAATGTAACTTTAACAGAATGAGCAATATAACCAGCATATAAAGTAATATCAGAATTTAATCTGGTAGGCATATACTTATGTTTAAACTGAGCATCAGTATACCAACCAGTAAACTCAACAAGCAATTGATCGTCAGCATTAGTTATATCTTCCAAATCAGGTGGAACTTCATAAGTGGTTCCACTTTGAATTGTTGTTGAATCTAATGATCCAAAAGGACCAGCTTCAAAAGCAACTTTAAATGTTTTGTCTGATAAGAATGTAATTGCCGCAAAAATTCCAGCAACAGCAGCAAGGATAAATGAAATAACAAGAGTAATAGCTTTCTTTTTCTTCTTAGTACCTTGTTGACCACCGCCTTGTTGTTTGATAGGTTGTTGTGGTCCGTATTGGCCTTGTGGTTGATTTGGACCCATATTTGGATTTTGCATATTTGGATTTTGCATATTTGGATTGCCTTGTGGTGGCATACCGTTAGGAGCAGGTTGATTTGTTGCAGGGTTAAAGGAAGGGTTAACATTGTTAACTCTTTGGTTAGGGTTCATATTATTCATTTGATTAGGAACCCCTGGTTGACCAGGTGGAACTTGCCCCGGCATATTGCCTTGTGGTGGCATAGGTGGTCTAGGCCCCTGCATGTTGTTAGGACCTCCTGGATTAGGTGGCATAGGCTGACCATTCATATTTGGTGGCACATTACCCCCTTGTGGTTTTTGAAAATTGTTTGCTCCATTTTGTAAATTTGGATTAGGTTGATTGTCCTGCATAAATCCCTCCTAAGTATTATCCAACAAGTTCGCAAAAATATTTGTTGAATTAAAAAATATAATTTTATTTTTACGTAATAATAGACAAAGACTGTTCCTTTTTTATTTATAAATTTAAAGAAACATCCTTTGCTCCAGCTCAAAAAAATTAAGCAATTATATTACGTTTTTAAACCAAAAAATTTTGAATAAAAAACACAACCAAAAGTGCATTCGTTTTTACAAAAATTTTTCGAGATTTTAAGGTAAGAAAAAACGGTATTTTTTTAATCAAACTTTCCCATAAATTTTAAAAATTTAAAACAAAGCTTGACAAAAATTTTTATTGGTTTTTTACCTATCTTAAAACCTACTATATTCTAACACATACCGACAAATATAGCAACATATATTAAGCATTTTTTTAAAAAAAATTAAAGTTTTTAAAATTGCTACTTTTCGCTGTTTTACTGACATTTATCCACATTTTATCCACAATTTTGGATAACTTATTTTTGTTTAATATATATAAAGAAAAAAGCGACATTTAGATAGTTATACACATAGTTATCCACATAAAAATTCACAAAATTTTTTCAAAGTTTTTGTGGACAATTTTTATTGGTCTTTTTGAATAAATTTATTTTTGCGTTAAAAAT
This sequence comes from Clostridia bacterium, assembly GCA_017523305.1. Classification (GTDB taxonomy): domain Bacteria; phylum Bacillota; class Clostridia; order Christensenellales; family UBA1242; genus UBA7862. Next base: position 4,342 of record JAFWWV010000097.1, on the reverse strand, counting down.
TTTTTAAACTTTTTTTAAAACAAATATTATTTTTTATATCAAAAAAAAGTCCAAAAAACAACAACTTTTTTTGAACTTTTTTTACCATTTTTTTACCATTAAAACCAACTAAAAAGCACCTTAATTTTTAAGGGCAAATTTTATAAAATTTAAACCTATTTTTTAACTCTTTTTTGTGTTTATTTTTTATCTTTTTTTCTACCTATTTTTTTATATTTTTTATAATTAAAATGTAGCATTTAAAACGTGTTATAAAACAACTTTCCAACCAATACTGTCATATCGTCTTTAGGGTAATTTTTTTGGTTTTGCATTGACTTTTTTAATATATAGTCAGCTATTTCTTGTGGGTTAGTTTTGTTTAAACTTTTTAAAAAATTGGTTAAATCTTCTTCCCCAAAAGAATCCACAATCCCATCACTTAGCATAATAATTATGTCATCTGGAGACAGTATTGTTTTGGTCACCTTAGGGGTAACTTCTTTCAATATTCCTAGTGGTAAACTATTACTTTCTACCCTGTTAATTTCACAACCAGTTTTAATAAAACCAATAGTTGCTCCTTGTTTTATAAAGTCAACTTCACCATTTTTTAAATCAATAACACTAACATCTAAAGCCGAAAAAACTTCTTCACTTCCTAAATTAAGAAGTTTATTAACACTTTTTAATATTGTTTGATTATCATAACCTGCTTTATAAAAGTTTTCTATCATACTTATTGAAAGTTCACTCGCTTTATTTGCCTTTTCTCCATGCCCCATACCATCACATAAAGCAAACATAAACTTATCATTAAATAATTTTATAGCAGAATAATTATCTCCACACACATCTTGTCCACCTTTTATAGCACTAGCAACACCTATAGCTACATTATATGTGGGTGCTGTTTTGTAACTTACATAACTTAAACCAGTATCATTTCCAGGCAAAACATCTTCTAAAACCATTTTTGTTGAACAAATTTGGCTTAAAATATTAACTATTTTATCATTATCAAAGTCAATATTCCTTATAATCATAGAAATTACATTAGTTTTTTCATCTTTTTCAAAGCAAACAACTTCACTAGGAATAATATTATTATAAATTAGCGCTTCTTTAATTAATTTTTCTGTCTTATAGTCCATATTTACATTTTCTTTGGTTTCATTTGATAAATTAACTAGAATATGCGATATTCCACTTAATTGTTCTGCTATCAAAATTTTACTAGAATCTAAATCTCCTAGCGATTTTGTATAATTTTTATACTCTTCAAGCAAAGAATTAACACAATTTACTACTTGATTTAACATTACACACCTATTTGTAAGGTAGGCAGGCAAATCTACTAATGTTATTTTACCTTTTTCAAAACCAACATTAACCAAATTTTCAAAAACTGCAGTTATTTGTTCACTAAAAACCTTTAAACATTTATCTTTTTGTGAACATTTTTCACAATTTGACCTAATTATTTCTTCACAAACCATTGTTTTTGCGTTATTTATATCCAAATTTCCTTTAACAAGTTTTCTAAAATTTTTATCCATTTCATAAAAAACTTCTGCTGTATACATCAATTTTTTGCTTATTTGCAATTTGTTTTGGTTTAAAATATTTTTTAAAGAGCTATTTTCGTCTTCGATATTAAAAATATCTTTAAGTTTTAAAATAAAGATATTAGGAAAAATTACATACACAAAACCTGAAATTAGTGTAGGCAAAATCATTATAGAGTTAAAAACTAATTCATTTTTTAAAAACAAACAAAACAATAAATCTATTAAAACCACCATTAAACTAGCATAAATTTTTGAAAAGTTTTTAAAAACATAAGTAAAAATGCTCATTATTGCAAATAAAGTTATGTAATTTAAATCTCCAGCACATAAACCAACCCCCAAACCCATAACAATACTTAAAAAAATACCCGACGAATTTTTTAAAATTGAAGAAGAAAACAAAACTATAAGAGTTCCAAATAATTTAACAATATCAAAAATTCCTGAGTTTAAATTTTGCAAACCACAAAAAATTAAGCCCAAAACAACACAACCATAAAATATTTCATCGATATTTAAACTAAAATTGAATTTTCTGGCCTTTAATACCCTAAAAAAGTTAATACTACACAACATAAAAATACCATTTAATAAAACGTTAATTACTGAACGATAAAAACTAACTAAATTAGTAAAATTTATGTAAATATAAACCAATCCAAATAAAAAAGAATATATAAAACAAGCAGTATTTTTCATAATTTTATTTAGTTTTTTATGTAAAAAAACAACAATAAAACTACCTAAGCATAAAAAAACACTAAAAAATATAACTTGAAAGTTAACATTATGTAAAAAACAACCAATAATATACGATAGTGACAAATAAAAACAGTTTTCACCTAAAAAACAAAAAGTTAAAAACAACCCGTAAAAACACGGAGAAAAACTACCCAAAATCTTAGTTGAAGCACATAAAAAAAATAAAAAGCAATAAAAAAGATATTTGCCTAAACTAAAAATTGCTGATTTTGAGCTATTCATACTTAATAAAACACTTTTTTGCATCATTTTATTTACTTCCTTTATTGATTTTTTTATCTAAAAGTGTTTTATTTTTTATTCCTAAGTTTAATTTTTTTTATTTTTACTTATAATTTAATAAAAAAAAGACTAAATACCAAGATTTAGTCTTAAAATATTCGTTCTATTTTTGTTTTTTTAAGTTAAAAATTAGTTTTTTTTGTCAATTTTGAAATTTATTTTACTTTTAAATGTTCAAATTGTTTATCAAAATCCACATTTGTTCCAGGTAAGTGTGGAAAACCATCATATTCACACTTATCTTTTCTTGGTAAAATGTGAAAATGTAAGTGAAAAACTGATTGTTGAGCTTCAACACCACTAGCATTTAGTATATTTACACCTTTAAAACCACAGTTATCCACATAATGCTTTGCTACTTTTTTAACAGCATTTATTGTATGAGATAAATATTCTTCATCACAATCTAAAACGTTTTCAAAATGTTTTTTAGGAACAACTAATGTATGACCATAACAGTCTTTTGAAATATCTAAAAATGCAATAGCATATTCATCTTCATAAATTTTATAACAAGGAGTTTCTCCTTTTACAATTTTGCAAAAAATACAATCAGCCATAACTTAAACCTCCGTTTTTTACTATTATATAACTAAAAAAACTGTTATCAAAACAATTATTAAACAATTTTTTTATAAATTTAAACTAAAAACTGGTCTAATTACACAAATTTATTTATAATTTCGCAACTTTTTATAGCAAAAATTTGACTTTTATCTTTAATTTAGGTAATATTCAAGTATTAAGATATAAAAAAGGGAGGCTTTTTTATGACTAACGAAGAAAGAAAAAGCAATATGGTTGATTTTTTTGGTATGATCGGTAAATTTGTTGCTGTTCTTATGATCTTAAGATACGGTGCTTTGATTGCTGAAAACTATTTCCATTTCTTACCAACTGAAGGTTTCTTCTTTGATATTATCAATTATATTGGTTTATATGCACCAATGGTTCTTATGATTTCTGTTGGTCTTGCTGCTGTTTGGGATAAATCAGATATTTTAAAACTTGTTGTACTTGTTCTTAGTGCTGCAATTGTTATCTTCTCATTCTTCCCAGATGTTTGGACAACAATCATCAACTACACTGGCCTTACAGCTGCTAACTAAGAAAATTTAAACTAGTAAAAAAACACGAGTTCATCTCGTGTTTTTTTATTGCCTAAAAACAGTTTATAAAAGCAATTTATTTTTATATTTTTTTAAACAAAATATTTAGTATTTTTTATTCGTTTTTTAAAAATTTTTTTACAAAAAAAAATCGTTAGTTTTACATAAAAAATAAATGCTACTTTTCGCTATTTTAAAAGCGTGTAGCATTTATTTTTTTTGTTTTTTATATATGTTTTTTTTGTATTTTTTGTTTTGTTTTCAATAAATTTTTATTACTATTTTTTATGCTTTTTTCTTTATTTTTTTTTACCATAAAAAAGTTAAAAACTTTAATATTATTCCACTATTTTTTTTCTTAAAATATCTCCTGTTTTTAACTCTAAATCAGTTTTTAAAATTAAGGTTTGTTGAACAATTTTTGCTTCCACAACTTCTTCACCATTTAAATCTTTCATACCTGTTACTTTAATAATTTTATTAAAGTTTTTGTGTGGTGCTAAAACTTCTAACTCATCACCCACAACAAACTTATTACGTTGTTGTATTTCAACTTCACCATTTTCACTATCTTTTGTAACAATAGCCATAAATTCGTGAGTTTGAATAGGCATTGAACTTTCTAAATATTCGCTTTCT
>JAFWWV010000096.1 GCA_017523305.1 Clostridia bacterium | reverse complement strand
CCATTTTGCAATAAATGTTGTATTGCCTTTTATAACAGTTTCAGGTGTAGCCTTTACACCATTTGTTAAAGAAGTATACCAACCTTCAAAAGTATAACCAGTTTGAGTTGTTTGTGGTAATTCGCCTAAAACTTGCTCGTAAGTATATTCTTTAGTGTCTACTTCTACACCACCGTTTGCAGCAAATACAACCATATACTTTCTTAAAGTTTCAGTAAATACTGCAGTATATTCTACACTTTCAGTTAAAGTGGTTAATTCTGGGCTCCAACCACTAAATGTATAATTGTATCTTTCTGTTGATGGTTTAACAGGGGTTGAACCTGTATAACTTGGGGTTGAACCATAATCAAATGAAGTTGCTAATAATTCACTGCCATCATAATTTAAAAATTTAACAGCAATACTTTCTGGTTTAAATAAAGCATAGAAAGTTTTTCCACCTACTTCACTACCGTCAAAAGAAGTAACTTTTTGACCAGTTAAACTTTCGCTTTCAAACCAACCATCAAAAATATGACCTACTTTTGTTGGTATTGGTAATGTAACAAAATCAGTTAAACAATAACTATCAACATAGTCTTGTGGTAAAGAACCACCATTTAAAACATAATTAATTTCATAATTTGCTAGACCAAAAACAACATAAACTTCAACGTTATTAGCAGGCATAGTAAATGAAGAAGTAAACTCAACTTGAGTTAATGTGTTTTCAGCAATATAGTAACAACTAACTAATTCATATCCAGTATTAGGTGTTGCTGTAACTGTAATTTCTTCACCAGCTGTTGCTGTTTGATGTGATAAAGAAACTAAACCATTTTCTGTTTCAGTTGTTAAAGTATATTCAGCCTTGTTAAAAACTACATAAATAGTAATTGGTTTGTTAGGCATTTCAAAAGTTTCGCCTTCAATAAATACCTTTTCATCACTACTATTAACAATGTAGTAAATTTCTTTTAAAGAATATCCTTCTTCTGGTCTTGCAACAAAACCTACTTCATCACCTAAAAATGCTGAAGAACTAACATCTAAACTACCTTCGCCTTCAATATTAGTTTTAATAGATAGTGGAGCCAACTCCCAGTTAGCTGTAACTGTAATATCTTTATATGTACCCTTTTTAATTTCATAGTTTAAAATTGGGTCACTATTTTCTTCATCAGTGTAACCTATAAAGCTATAACCATCTAACTTTGGTGTAGGTAAAACAAATGTAGGTGTGTTAATTGTATAAGTTTCAATTTCATTACCATCAAAACTTCCACCTTGCAAATTGTATGTAATTACATAATCAATTTCTTTAATAGTAACAACAATTGAAATGTTACTTGGTGGCATTTTAAATTGGCTATCGTCAATATCTACCCTTTCTTCAGTGTTTTGTTTAACGTAATAAATTTCGTCAACACAAAAACCTTTAGGAACTGCAACATTAACAAAAACAATTTCGTCTGTTTTAGCAGTAGATTCCGATACATTTCCGTCTGGACTAAAAATTTCAAACTCACGTGGATTATATTGGGCTGTGTATCTTCCACAAGTTTCTTCACTCATAACAAATGAATAAGTTTTTTCTGTACTTACTGACTTGCCATCTTTTAACCAAAAAGCAAAGTCGTAACCTTCTCTATCTTCGGCAACTAAAACAACCTTATCGTTTTCTTTATACTCGCCGTCACCTGATAAATATTTTACAACTTCGTTCGAGCCATAAAACTCAACTTTTAATACAGGCTCCCTTAAAAAAAAGTACCAACCACTAAAGCCAATACCTGCAACAATTGCTATAATTAAAAATATTTTTACAAACTTATTCATTTTTTACCCAAACCTATTTATTAATTATAAATATATTATATAGTTTTAATTATAAATAACAAACAAATACAACAACTTTTTATTTTTTGACTTTTTTAAAATAAAAAAAATACCAAGTAAAAAACTTGATATTTTGCAGTATTTTAAAGATATTTAGCCACTTTTTTTATAAATAAATTGTTTTATTAAATTAAAAAATTTTAAAAAAAATAAAAAGAAGTTTTTTAACCATTTTTAAAATAAAAGTTTTTTATTTTTTACCCTTTTATTTTTAAGTTAATCAAACTTCTTTCTGTTTAAAATATTTGTAATAATTAATCTTTTTAATTTTGGAGAAAGTTTGTTTAAATCAATATTTTCTTCTTCAAAATTTAAATACTCATCTCTGTCATAATTTAAATTTAATTTGTTAGCAACATTACTGCTGGTATCTCTATTAATTTTGTAAGTATAACCTTTATTTTTTCTATCCACAACAGGCTCGTATTGGGTAGGCCTTGAATATTTTGTTTTTGTTTGCATTGTGTTTAAGTTTAAGTTTGAATTTACATTAAAATCATCACTTACACTATTTTCACTTAAAAAGTTATCTTTTTTTCTATAATCAGCATAATGGCTAGCAGGTTCATTAAAAAGTGAAGCATCAATTTTATTTGAATTTTTAAAACTGTTAATTGGATTTTGTTTTATAGCGTTAGCAGCTTTTGTTGCTTCGTATTTTTGTTGAAGATTTCCACCATTTTTATTTTCAGGTAAATCTAAAAATTTTCTTATATCTTCAAACTCTTTTTTAATATCTCTGTTTAAAGGATTTGGTTTTTTGTTAACTGAAATTGAATATGGTGAAGCATTGTTTTGATTATTTCTTGCAAAACTAGGACCAGTAAAACCAACTGAAGCATTCTTTTTACTATCGTAATCATCTAAACTATTTAAAACAGATTTTCTGTTATTGTTTGCAGAATATTTAAAGTCAATAGCCTTAACTTCGTTTGGTGGTGGTAATTGCTTACCTTCCCTTTTTGCTTCAATTTCTTTATTTTCTCTTTCAGCCTTTTCATCATCAGCAGGTTTTAAAATAGGTCTTATTTGTTCAACAACTTTGCTAACTTTAAGTTTTTCACTTTCTTTTTTCTTTTTCTTTTTTGCTTTTTTCTTGCTAGATTTTTTTGCAACTGCCTTTTTTATTTTTGGTAAATTAAGTAAAATAATAGATCCAATAAATACAACAACAAGTAAAACAATAATAAGTTCAATGCTCATATTTATTAAATCCCCCTTTTACTTAATTTTTTTTGCAAACTAGTCTATATCTACACCGTCTTTAGTCCAAGCTTTGCGCATATTTGTATCAGCAATTATGTTTTGCATTTTGTAATAATCCATTACCGAAATTTTACCTTCTTCAAAAGCTTTTGCAACTGCCTTTGGAATTTCAGCTTCAGCCCTAATTCTTTCAGTTTCTAACTCTTGGGCTTTAACTCTCATTTTTTGTTCTTCTAACATTGCTTGAGCTCTTAACTCTTCAGCCTTAGCACTTGACCTGCGTTTATCAATTTCAACTTCGTCCATTCTAAGTTGAGCACCCACATTTTTACCAACATCTACATTAATAATATCTACCGATAAAACTTGATAAGCACTGCCTTTATCTAAACCTTTTGCTAAAACTGTTTTTGAAATTAAATCTGGATTTTGCAAAATTTCACGGTGACCACTTAACGCACCAATAGTTACAACAAAACCTTCAGTAGCTTTTGCTATAATTGTATCTTCACCCGTTCCACCAATGCACCTAGTAATAACTGACTTTATTGTAATTTTTGCCCTAACTTTAACTTCAATGCCATCTTGACTTATAGCACTAATTTCTGGTGTTTCAATAACCTTTGGGTTAAGACTTGTTTTAACAATACTATAAACATCTTTACCTGCAAGGTCTATACCTTTTGCTAATTCAATTGATAAGTTTACATTTGAATTATTTGCTGTTACTAAAGCATTAACAACATTGTATATATCACCACCTGCAGTCATATGAGTTTCAATTTCATCTAAACTCATATAAAGACCAGCTTTTTTTATTGTAATGTAAGCATCAACAATTTCACCAACATTTACTTTGCGTTGTTTTAAAGCGGCTAATTTTACCATAGAAATTTTAGCCCCGTTAGTTAAAGCCTTAAACCATATTTTTAAAGGAACAAGTAAACAAATAGCAACAATAAGCCCAACAACAATTAAAAATATAATTGCTAAGCTTATCCAACCTATTAAGCTAATACTTCCTAATAAATTTACCACTTTGTTCCCTTTTATATTATAACTATTTTTATTTTTTAAAAAAATAATTTTCGCCCATTTTTCTGTATTATAATTTTAACATAATTATATTAAAAAATAAAGACCCAATTTTTTTATTATACAAATTGAATATATATATTTTTTTGTTGCTATTTTTGCCCCTGCTTTTTTAATTTGTTTTTCATAAATTTTGTGGATATTTAATGCATACTTAAAAATTATTTTTTTACTTTTTTTTAATACTTTTTATTTCTTTTATAATTCTTTTTTTTAATATTTTAAAACTCATTTTAAATAATTATTTGTTCACATTTTAACCACATTTTCTTATTTATATTTTTACTTTTTTAGTTGTTTTTTAATGTTTATTTTTTTATTATTTTTTTTATTATTTTTTTT
>JAFWWV010000095.1 GCA_017523305.1 Clostridia bacterium | reverse complement strand
TGTTTTAGGATTAGGTAAATTAATAATGGCGACTCCAAATTTATACATTTTATAACACAACTTAAAAAATTCTTCCATTGAATCACAAAGACTAACCATAACAGTAAATTTTTCATCAGTAGTTTCTAAATCAAAATCTCTACCACCGCCATAATAGTTGTCTAATATAGTTAACTTCATTGGTATCTCAATATTGCTATTTTCTATACTTAATGAATTTGTAGAACTACTGTTGGTTTCAAATGTATTCTTTCTAATCTTCTTCATATATCTCCCTCTCTTTATAAAGTTCATTGTAAGCATCTATAGACCTTTTTAAAGATTGTAAAGTTCTTATTCTAGTAATTCTATCCCAGTCACCATTTGCAAATAAAGAACTTATAGAATTAGGATTATAATGTATTACAAATTCTGCATCAGATGGCACCGAATGAGTTTCAACAAAAGTGCATATATCTTTAATTATATTTAATAATTCATCCTTAGTGCTATCGTGTGATTTTGTAATTGGGAAACATTGATATTTATATATTCTAACAATATTATCCGCTTTTAAATTTGCAACTTCTTTGCTAAGTTCATCAAATTTGTTTTTAAATTTATCATATTCACCCTTAGATATAACAACTTCTTTATCATCATTAATAATTCTAATCTTTTTCATTGTTCACACCTCTCTATAGCATCTGCTTTAGTTAATTCATAGAATATATTAGCTATAAAATTAACCTCATCACCTTCGTTATGATAAGAGCAATCATTGTTAAAAATCTCAATCCATATAACTCTTGTCTCTTCACTTACAGATATTATAGAATTATAATTTGCGTCACAATTATTAATATATTGAGTTCCATCATCTTCAATAGGATAATAATCTTTTATCTCATATTGAATACCTTTCCATCGATATCCAACTTTGCCTTTACTATAATCAACACATTCGAATCCTAGTACAATTAGATTATTCAAATCCCAGCTATCTTTAATTTTAAAATATTTAATATATTTATCCATATATCTAATTCTCCTTATTTTCTAATTAACCCCTCCGAAGAGGGTCGGCGGAAATACTTCAGCCTACGTAATATTGGCGAAGGGTAAGAGCTTTACGGTAAGCCAAATTCACCTATCATTTGTTAATAAAAGGAACCCTCTATGCCTAAAATAATTTATTCTACGTGTTCACCATTTATAAATATTCCATAATAATATTCATTTCCAAAAAATATAAAATCATTGTATGGTAACGTAGAACCTTCATCCCATTCAAATTCAATGTCGTCCGGATTTAATATAAACTGGTCGATTTCGACTGGTTTAGACCATCCTAATCCTTCTTCATCAAATTCTTCTTTTGGCATTATTTTAACTTCAATCTTCATTTGTCTCCTCCTGAAATAAATCATTTTCATTTAAATATTCCAATATTTCCACTACTTTATCAAATTTATTTTCATTTAAATATTTTAATAATTCCACAGCCTTATTGAATTTAATTTCTAATTGTATATTTTCTATTATATTTTCGGTTGGGGATGTTGTTTCTTCTTTATATTTCTCTTTTAATTCTTGTATTTTATCTAAAATTACTCTATCTTCATCATAAACTCCTGTTAACCATAAGCTATCTTTTCTTATTTCACTATTATCATATCCATCTTGTTTGAAATCATATATTTCTTTTTTTAACCATTCTTCTAATTCAGTTAATATACCATCTTTTTTCTTTATTTCATTTATTAAATAATTAAAGTTTTCTTCATTAAGAAAAAATCTAGTTTTATCTTGAGTATATAAAATCTTATTTTCATTTCTCATTTCATCCACATCCTCTCATTCAATCTCTCATAATATTTCCACTTTAAATAGTAATACATTGCTTTCATATAATGTTTATCATAATAACAAGCAACATATCGTCTATATGCATAAATTTCTTTAGACATCACACAATAAAAACCTCCTTACTTGACATTCACTATACAAATAATAAATGTAAACTTATTATCTCTATACTAAATGTTAAATTTTGTCTTCTCCTTCTCCCCTTTAAAACCCCTTTCCCTCAACCATCATCCTCTATCTTGCCTTAAGTCTATCACAAAATAAAAAATATGTCAAGTTAAAATTGATAAAAAAGAGGAACTTTGATAAAAATTAATTTATTTTTGTTCCCCTTTCTATTTTATTTAATTGTTACAGAATCTTTAGAAACAAAGCCTTCTTTAACTTCATAGCTGTCTTCACTGATACCAATAATCTTTGATTCAACATTTCTTAATGTTTTCATTGGTGCTTCTAAAGTATGACTACCAAATGTTCTTCCATTAACAATTACTTTAGTCCCAAGTTTAATAGTTTTTGGTTTTTCTTCTTTAACCTCTGGTTTAGTTTCTTTTACTTCTTCAATTTTTTCAACCTTTTTTGCTTGGTTCTTTTTATTTGTCATTTAAATCATCCTTTCTTTCTGCATAAGAAGGGGATAACCCTTCATTATGCTTTTTTTATATTTGCCGTATTCATTGCTGCCCAAACAACATATTTGCCATTTCTTTTTGCACTCAATACAGCCCTGTTACCTTTTAAATCAGTAATATAATAATAATCATCATATTGAACTAATTTTTGTCCAGTATAACTTACCAATTTAGTTGGTACAACTTTGTCTCCAACGGCAAAACCCACTGGAGCGGTATATGGAGAAATTGAACTTTCTGCCATCCAACCTAAATCACCAGTTGTATTATATGGATATGGATGTCCATCGGCTCTTCTAGTAATATTTGTGACTTTATTAGATACAACTCTACCAGGATTACCTCCATCGGCATTACCATATAATTGACCATTAATTACAACCTTATCTCCAATATTATATTTATAAGTTGGAGGTGTAGGAGTAGGTGGTTCTGGTGTTGGAGGTGTTGGTTGAGGTTCGTCTCCATAACCATTTAACTTAGCTTCTTTGATAATTGTTGGATAATCTTTATAAGCAATATCTGTATCAAGATTTTCTCCGTATCCGCTAATTCTACCTTCAGAAGAAGTTTGCCACATACCATAAGAAGTTACATATTGTGGTTTAGAACCATATCTAGCAACCCACTTATCATAGTTTGTTAATTGGTCAATATTCATTTTTTCTTTAAATCCTGAAATATCAGAAGCATAAATACCTACATAGAATTTTTTTGCTTCTAAAGTTTCACAAAATCCTTTGATTGCAGCAGTTACACCGTCTTTCTTACCAACTTGCCAATGAGAATCTTCAACATCCATATAAATTGGATATTCAAATTGTTTTCCCTTTAAGCAATTTTCATATAAGAAGTTTGCTTCAGTAACACCTTTTTCACGAGTGTCAGCACAACTGTACCAATAACATCCTACAGGTATTCCTTTTGCTTTGGCCTGTGAATAGAATGTTTCAAAACTTGAATCTTTGTTATAAGATACTCCAGTTCCCCAACCAGTAAATCCACCTCTTAAAATAACAAATTGATTATATTCACTATTTTTAATTGCATCAAAATTTATTCCCGCTTGGTAACTAGATAAGTCAAGTCCTTTTCTTTCAGTCGTTGGTGTTGGGCTTGGTGGTGTAGGAGTTGGTTCTTCATATGGTTTAATATCACTTTCATTCATCCAACCAAGGTCTCCTGTAGTATTATATGGATGTGCTGCACCAACAGCAATTCTTGTAATATTAGTTACTTTATTACTTACTGAACCACTTGGATTAGCAGCATTTGAACTAACATATAAAGCACCATTAATAACTACTTTATCTCCTTCTTTATATTTGTAAGTTGGTGTTTGTGCTGGATATACAGTTGTCCAATTATCACTTGATGCAATCCATTGTCCATCTGCAATTCTATACCATTTATATCCGCT
>JAFWWV010000094.1 GCA_017523305.1 Clostridia bacterium | reverse complement strand
CTGAAGTGAAAAACATTATTTTTTGAGCTTTTCTATCATACCTATACTTGTCATCAATGTTCTTAAATTTCATTTGCATAAAACAATATTTCCTTTTAAAACTTATCAACAATTTTGTAAACAAAAGTGGATAACTTTTTTATTATATTACCTCCAAATCAAACTAACTCAAAATAATTATAAAACTTTTAAAATTATTTTTTAAAAACATTTATATTTATTATTAAAATAAAAAAGTTTTGATATTATCCATAAAAATGTTATACTATTTTCAGTGTCAATATTTTATTAAAAGGCTATAAATAAATGCAAGTTAGCAAACAAATAAAATGGGGTATATTCTTAACTTATATTCAAATGTTTTTAAGCGTCATTATAAGTCTGTTCTGCACCCCAATAATTATAAATTTATTAGGAAAAAGTGAGCATGGTTTATATAATTTAGCTTCATCAATTATAAGTTATTTAAGTTTGTTTTCTTTAGGTTTTGGTGCTAGTTATGTAAGATTTTACTCAAGGTATAAAAAAAATAACAATGAAGAAGGGATTAAAAAACTTAACGGCTTGTTTCTTACAGTTTTTATGATTCTAGGTTCTATAGTGGCAATTGCTGGAGCGATATTAATAAATAACGTTGAAATTTTATTTAACTCCACATATTCTCAGCAAGATTTAAACCTTGCAAGAAAGTTAATGATCTTTTTAACATTTAATATGGCGCTATCTTTTCCAATGAGTGTTTTTCAATCTTATATTTCTTCGCAAGAACGATTTATATTTCAAAAAACAATAAACCTTTTTAAGACTATCTTAAATCCAATTTTAAATATTGTTTTATTGTTTTTAGGTTTTGGTTCTATTGGCATGGTTTTAGTAACCACAGCCATAGCAATTTTAGTTGATTTTACAAATATTTTTTATTGTTTTAAAAAATTAAAGTTTAAAGTAAAATTTGGTAAAATTGATTTTGCGTTGTTAAAAGAAATTTTCATTTTTTCATTATTCCTTGCAATTAACTTGTTAGTTGATCAAATTAATGGACAAACTGATAAATTAATTTTAGGAAAAATGATAAATGCTACAGCTGTTTCTATATACGCAGTTGCAGATACTATTAGAAATTTATATGTAACACTCTCTACTTCTATTTCTGGCGTTTTTGTTCCTACGGTACACAAAATTGTTAATTCAAATAAAGATAAAAAAGAAATAGATGAAACCTTAACTGATTTATTTATAAAAATTGGTAGAATTCAATACTTTATCTTAGCTTTAGTATTAACTGGATTTATTTTCTTTGGTTATAAATTTATTAATCTTTGGGTGGGAAATGACTATTCAATAACATATTATATGATTTTAATGTTAATAATTCCAGCTACAGTTCCTTTAATACAAAATATAGCCATAGAAGTTCAAAGAGCAAAAAATAAACATAAATTTAGAAGTTTAGTTTTTCTTGGAATTGCAATAGGCAATCTAGTTATTAGTATTTTTCTTTGCAAAGCCATTGGTATAATTGGCGTTGTGTTAGGAACTTTAATAGCAAATGTTTTAGGTCAAATTATTACAATGAATATTTATTACCATAAAAAACTAGGCTTAAATATTATTAAATTTTGGAAAGAAATTTTTAAAGCTTCTTTAGGTTTTATATTTCCTATTATTTCCGGGTTATTAATGCTTTTATTCATCAACTTCGACAACTTAGTCGTTTATTTCGGTTGCATACTTATTTATTCTGTTACTTATTTAATTTCTATATATTTGTTAAGTTTCAATAAAGATGAAAGATCTTTTGTAAACAAAATATTTTTATCAATCAAAAATATTTTGTTAATAGTAATGAAGTCTTTAGGCGCTCACAAAATAAAACTTTTTTTACAACAATGTTATTACTATATAGTTTCTCGATTATTTAGCAAAAAACAAATTTTATTTATAAGTTTTAGTGGAAAGCAATATTCTGATAACCCTAAAGCAATATCTGATTATTTACATAAAAAAAATCCAAATATTAAACAACTTTGGCTTTTCCAAGAACCAAAAAAATATAAAGATATATTACCCAAAAATGTTAAATGTAAAAAATTTAATAGAAAAACCCTTCTACACCACATTGCTTCAAGCAAAATAGTAATAGACAATGATTATTTAGTCTATTTTTATAAACTTGCTAAAATGCCAAAATCAAAATCTCAACTGTTTATTCAAACATGGCATGGAGACAAAGGATTTAAAAAGTGTTTTTACGAATCAAAAACTTTTAAACCATATTTGCCTTTTACTCTTGAATATAAAAATCTTTTTGATTATTTTATAACAGGCTCAAAGTTTGCAGAACCAATAGTTTTTAAAATGTTTAAATATAAGGGTAAATTATTAAAAATAGGTTGCCCACGAAATGATATTCTATTTTGTAAAAACAGTGAGATGCACAATAAAGTAAGAGAAAAATTAAATATTGATAAAAACACAAGAATACTTTTATATGCTCCAACATTTAGAGAAAATATTTCAGAAAATAATGAAAAAATTAATTTTGAAAAAGTTATAAAAAAACTTGAGAAAAAAACAAAAGAAAAATGGGTTGTTGTTTTTAGAGCTCATCATTTCAAAGATTATAACTGTAACGAAAATTCGCTTGATGGCAAGAAAAATTTTGATGATATGGCAGATCTAATGGTTGCTTCTGATATGTTAATTACAGACTACTCTTCTTGCGCTGGAGATTTTGCATATTTAGGTAAGCCAATAATACTTTATATTGACGATTACGATGATTATAAAAACAAGGACCGTGGACTTTATTTTAATATAGAAGAATCTCCATTTATGTTTGCAAAAACAAATCAAGATTTATTGGAAATTATAGAAAATCTATCAGAAGAAAACGTAAAAGAAAATTGTAATAATATATTAAATTTTTACGAAAGTTATGAAGATGGTAAGGCTTGTGAAAAAATTTATAACATCATATTAAATCATTTAAAAAACAAAAATTAAATTTAAAAATTTTTATTAATAAAACTAATCTTGAAAAATCTTATTCCATAATATAAAATCATTATCAGGAGATAAAAACAAATGAATTATGTTTTAATTTTTGCTGGTGGAACAGGACAAAGAATGAAATCAGCTGACAACACACCTAAACAATTTTTAAAAATATCAAAAAAACCAATAATAATTCATACTTTAGATAATTTTGAAAATTGTAAAGATATAGATGGTATTATTGTTGTTTGTATTAAATCCTGGATTAATAAATTAAGAAATATGTTAAAAAAATTTAACATAACTAAAGTTTTAGATATTATTCCAGGAGGCGAAACGGGTTTTGAATCAAGAATTTTAGGTTTAAGGCATTTAAATAATATAGCTGATAAATCAAAAGAAAATATAGTATTGTTGCACGATGGAGTTCGCCCAATAATAACAGATACTATTATTAGTGAAAATATTAAAAAAGTTAAAGAATGTGGTAATGCAATAACAATGGGTAGAGCTACCGAAACAATATCAATTGTAAATGATGACTCTTCTATAAAAACAACATTAAATAGAGATATGTGCAGGTTTGCTAGGGCACCACAAAGCTTTTATTTAAATGAAATTCTTGAAGCATATGAAAAAGCAAAAAAAGATAGTCGAGAAGATTTAATAGACTCTGCTTCTGTTTTTGAATATGTTGGTAAAACTCTTTATACTATTAATGGTCCTGACGAAAATATCAAAATCACTACTCCGCTCGATTTCTTTATGTTTAAAGGGCTTGTTAGTTCAGTTAAAAATAAAAAATTTAATTTATAAGGGTTATTTATGAAAATAAAAAACAAAATAATTGTTGATGATATAAAAGATATTTTATCCAATATTAATCTTGATTGTTTAAAAAACAAAACAATATTAATTACTGGTGCTAGTGGCTTTTTAGGCTCACTACTCACTACAACATTTTTATATGCAAACCAAACTTTAAATGCAAATATAAAAATAATAACTACTAGTAGAAAAGAAATTTTTTCAAACTGGTACTTAGAACTTGATGGAAAAGAATATTTGAAGCATATAAAACAAAATATAGTTGAACAAATAAATATTAATGAAAAAATAGATTTTATCATTCATACTGCAAGCCCAACCGATTCTTCATTTTTAAAAAATAATCCAATTGAAACTTTTGATACTATACTAATCGGAACAAAAAATATTATAAATTTAGCACTAAAGAATAATGCTTATTTAATAAATTTATCTTCTATGGAAGTATATAGTTCAAATAACACACTAAAAGTGGTTAATGAAGAAGAATGTGGAACTTTTGATTTATATAACACAAGAAATTCATATCCTATTGCTAAAATATCTTCTGAATTTTTATGTAATACATATGCCCAAACAAATAATTTAAAAGTAGCAAATGTTAGACTTGCTCAAACAATCGGTGCCGGAATTAAATATGAAGAAAACAAAGTTTTTATGATGTTTTTAAAATCTTGTTTAAATAATGAAGATATCGTTTTATTAACAACTGGACAATCAATTAGAAGTGTAATTTATTCTTCCGATGCTTTAAGGGGTATTTTGTTTTTATTAACAAATAATTACACTGGAACATATAACTTAGCCAACGAAGAGGCAACTTTAAGCATTTATAATTTAGCAGAAAAAGCAATAAAGACTTTAAAACCAAACAAAACAAAAATCGTTATAAAAACAAATACAGAGCAAGGAAAAGTTTATTCATCTGACTCAAAAATACAATTGGATACATCAAAAATAAAAACATTGGGTTGGTCTGCAAAAATTAATGTTGAAGAAATGTTTATTAAATTAAAGAATAGTTTTAATTAAAAAAACTCCCTATAAAAAGGGAGTTTTTTAATATATTCCTTCTATTTTATAAACATAATAACTCGCATTACTATTTCTTACTGTTTTTGTTGAACCTGAAAAATACCCCATACCTACATTATAAAAAGCATTTTTATTTACCACTTTAAAAAGACCATAATAAAAGTTTACAGTTCCGTTTTCATCACCTACCTTTATGCTTGAATAATATTCTGTTCTCGTTGAATTAACGGTAGGATTTTCTAATGAAATTTCTGCTATATATGTAATTTTATTGCCAAATAAAATATGCATTCTTAATGCTTTATATTTTGAAAAGTCTAACCCTGTTTTTGATTTAGCTCCCATTATTCCGTTTTTTAAATTCCAGTTAAGTTTTTCGTCATCACTGTTTTTATCATAAACAGTTTCGCACTCTTCTATTTTTTTATTTTTTAAATAATTTAGTTCAGTTAAAACAGCATTTAATTCGTTTAAAATATTGTTAACTTTTTCTTGTAAATAATCAATTTTTTGCATTATTTTTTTTCTCCTTTTTTAACAATATTTTACTATTTAAAAATATGTTTTTTCAATATTAGGTGCCACAAAACAAAAAATAAAAACAGGCTAAGAAGAATAATCTTCTTAACCTGTTTTTTTAACTAAAACT
>JAFWWV010000093.1 GCA_017523305.1 Clostridia bacterium | reverse complement strand
TTTTTTTATTTATTTTTTTAAAAAACAAAATTTAATAAAAAAGGGTCTTGATTTTAATTAAAAACTTTGGTAAAGTGTGTTTTTAAAACTTTTTTTTGGCAGATTGAACATTGACTAAAAAATTAAAAATAGCTATAATTTAATTGGAAAAACAAAAAAAGAGGGAAAGATGAAAAATATAGAACAAAATAGAGTCGCACTTTTTGGCGATAATAATTGGCTTACTTTATCTTTTACAAAAGAATGGAAAAACACCTATACTTTTGTAGAAGATTATTTAAACGAGAAATTAAGTAAAAAATTAGCAGAAAAAATAATGAGTGATATAAAGGCTGTCATCTATGTACTTGTGCACGATGGAAATGGGTGCGAAGACATAGTTTTAAAGACAGCCCTTTTATATTTATTCTGTAAAAAAACAGGTTCGGATATTAAAAGATTAGCAGATAACTTTAGTCGTTATGTAATAACTGGGGCAAGTATACTATTAGATAAAAACAACCCTGATTATTTAGAAACTATTTTTAATAATGATGAGTACACTTATCTTAATAAAATAAAATTAGCCGAATATATAGCTGTAATTAAAAGTTTAAAAGAAAAGAAAGATACTGAAACATTAAACAAAAAATTAGAAACTGCAAAATATATTGTAAAAAAATACGAAAATCAAACACACAAAGGTTTAATGAGTTTATTAAAATCTTTAATCTAAAACAAAAGCTTTTATAAAAGGGTAAAACTATTATGGGAAACGACAAAAAACCAATTATCACACAAGTTTATCAAATGAGAAACGACGCATTAAATGACGAAGGTTTTCAACACTTTGTTGCACAACAAAAGTCTATTTTAGAAAACCTACCAGGTAATGTTCAATTAGTACTTGCAAGGCCTAAGTCTGCAACTTCACTTGCTCGTAAATATCACAAAGAGCCACAAAAATATTCTGACGATGTAAGGCAAGCAAAAGACTTTTTGGGCTTTATGGCTGTAGTAACAACACCGCAAGATGGTCAAACATTAATTGACGCATTAATGGAAAGATATTCTCAAGATATTAACCCACTTTCTCCAAATGCTATAGTTAATACTTCTTTTGATCCTTTTCCTGCAAAAGGCTATAGCACAGAAGACGGTTATAAAAACTTTAGAGTTCATATGGTTAGACGTGGCTACCCTATGGAAATTCAAGTAAAAACTCGTGAACAATTTATTGCTCACTATGCAACCCACGACCCTATTTATAAATCTCCTCACCTTGAACCAGAAAGTTCAAGACCAGAAGATATTGAAAAAGCTGAAAAGTTAAAACGTGAAATTTCAGATAAAATGTACCCTTATTTTGAAGCTAGTGCCTACTTGCACTTCCACCGTGATAGTTTATCACCTGAAGAACAAAGATCAGTTAAACAAGATATTAAAGAAATTTATACAAGAAACAAGCATTTATTTGCAAGACACCCTAGGGTTTTCAATGACGCTTGTATAACTTATGCAACTTATTGTTTTATTTATGATAATCACAGAGAATTATTCTCTGACGCTACATTTAGAGATTCTGTTTTACAATCAACCTTACTTGAAACAAATGTTCAAAGGGTTTTTAGATTTATTTATAAACAAAACAACTTAGATAATTTTAATATGCACTATACAGATGTTTTACAAAAAACAGTTAAAGATGTTGCTGAAATGCCTTATCAAGATTATGTTAGAATGGAAAAAATGACTAGAGGTAGTTTTAGACAAGGTATTTGTGTTTACTCTGGTATTTTTGATAGATTAAGAGAAAAAGATATTATTACAATTGACGCTTTAAAAAATAACTTTAGAGAAGTTCACTTAGGCGTATTTAGTGATGAATTTGCTGAACAAGTTTCTGGTATGCCTACAGTATTTAATCAAGATTTTAGAAGATTTAGAGCAGAACAACTTAAAAATGTTTCTGGAACTTCAATTGTAGATACTGACGGAAAAATTACTTACGAGACAAGCATTGCTCCTATTCCTTTTGCTGAACAAGAAGAAGTTGAGCATGAATATGATGTATTTTATATTTCTGGTGTTTGTGATTTATGTCACGCTGGTCACATTAAACACGCAACAAAACCTGATGCAGCAAAAATTTATTTTGGTGTTAAAACAGATAACTATGTAAGAACAAGAAAAGGTAAAGAACCACTTACCCCTGAAAATGATAGGCTTGCAACAATGAGTCATATTAGAGGTATTGAAGATGCTTTCTTAACAGAAAACGATATTTTACCACCACAAGAAGTTTTAGATGAAATGTCAAGATCTTTTGCTGAAGGTGGTAGAGTTGGTATTGGTTTAGGTTCTGACTGGACAAACCACCCTGAAAAGAAAGGTCCTGAAAGTAGGGCTGAAATGGCTTTCTTAAAAGAAAATTATCCATTTATTGAACTTGTTCCTTGCTTAGATAGAAGTAAAGAAGATGAAACTAAATTATCAAGCTCTTCTCTTAGGGAAGTTGCTATTGCCAGAGAACAAGCTGGTGTTATTAACAATAGTACTGTTACCGTTTTTGGGGGTCAATAGTGAAAAAATATAAAGAAATTAATGAAGTATTAGTAAATATACCAAACTCAATGCCTATTTACTTTGCAGGACACTTAAAACCAGATCAAGACTCTGTTTGCTCTTGCATTGCTTTAGCTGAGTTTTTAAAAGCTTTAGGAAAACAAGTTTTTGTTTTGTTAGAAAAAAAAGATAACGACCTTATTGCTTGGTATAACAACTACTCTTTAATAGTAGAAGATGTAAAACACAAAGACTATGTTTTTGTAGCACTTGATGTTAACGAAAAAAATAGGCTTGGTGTTTATGAAAAAGGTTTTGATAAAGCTAATAAAACAATAAATATTGACCATCATCAAAACAATAAATACGAATCAAATTATACCCTATCTTTACCTGGCAAAAGTTCTACTTGTGAAATGGTTTTTAACATTATTAAAACAAGTGGAAAACAATATTTAACAAAAGATATTTGTTCTCTACTTTATAGTGGTATGATGAACGACACAAATTGTTTTACAAGAAGACTTTCAAATAAATCTTTTGCAATTGCTCAAACACTAATTAACACTGGTATTAATTATACCGAAATTATTAAAAAGACTTATTCTCAACGCAGTATGTATGAGTTTAAAGCCTTGGCTAAACTTGTAAACGAAATTAAATTTGATTATTTTCATTATGTTGTTGTTGATAAAGACGACGAAACTTTTAAAGATTTAACTCACAATGCTTTAGTAAAAAGAATTGCCGAAGATTTAAGAAAAATTGAAGGAATTGATGTTTTTTTAATGCTTATTAAACAAGGCAATACTATTGTTGCTAAAACAATGACAAATTTAAGTGAAAGAGCAAATTTAATAGCTGAACTTTTTGGTGGTGGTGGACATAAAAAGGAAGCTGGTTTTACAGTAGAAAATGTTTCTGTTGAAGAAATTATTAACAAAGTAAAAGAGTATTTAAAAAATAATTAAAAAAATATTAAAAGGGCTTTTAAAAAAGCCTTTTTTTATTTGTTTTTATAAAAACATTTGTGATATATTTAAACTATTAAAGGGGGATTTTTTTATATGCCATTAGGTATTATTATAGGTATTTTAGCTTTTATTCTTTTTGTTATTTTAATTTCAATTCGCCAAGTATCCGAATTTGAAAAAGGTGTTAGGTTTAATTTTGGTAAATTCCAAAAAGTATTAGAACCAGGTTGGCACCTTGTTATACCAATTTTTCAACAATATCAAAAAATTGATATAAGGGTTAAAGTAGTTGATGTTCCTGAACAAGACGCAATTACAAAAGATAATGTTTCTGTTAAAATTAATGCTGTTTTATACTACAATATTTTTGATGCTAAAAAAGCAATACTTTCGGTTGAAAGTTTTCACTATGCAGTTACACAACTTGCACAAACAACAATGCGTAACCTTGTAGGTAGCGTTACACTTGATGAACTTTTAACAGATAGAGAAAGAATTTCAAACGAAATTTGTGTGATTGTTGATAAAGCTACTGATGATTGGGGCGTAAAAATTCAAAACGTAGAATTAAAAGATATTGCCCTTCCTGCTGAAATGCAAAGGGTTATTGCTAAAGTTGCTGAAGCAGAAAGAGAAAAAGCTGCTGTTATTACAAAAGCTAGTGGTGAATTAGAAGCTTCTAAAAACCTTTCACTTGCTGCTCAACAATTATCTAATTCTCCAGGTGCTCTTCACTTAAGAACATTATCAACTATTAATGACGTTTCTTCAGACCAATCAAATACAATTATTTTTGCAATACCTATTGAAGTTTTAAATGCTTTTGGTGGAAACAATACTATTAAAGATACTATACAAACATTAGGAAAAGCAAAAACAACAAAAAAGAAAACAACAAAATAAAAAGACTAAAAAATAAAAACACGACTAAATTTAAGTCGTGTTTTTTTTTATTTTAAATAAGTTATATATTGTATCTTTCTTTATCGCAATCAAATTGTAATTCGTCATTTAAAGCAACCCAATAAGAGCGTTTGCCTGTTTTTATTGTTGCAAACAAAATACCCCTGAATTTAGGTTTTTTCTTTTTATCTTCCCTATCTTTAAAAATCAAAAAACAAAGTTCTCTGTCTTTAGTTTTTTGACTATCTTCTGTAAAATAATCGTCTTTAATTTGAAGCTCGTGATTAATTAAATCTTTTAAAACTTTTAAAGCTTCGTACCCATCTTTAAAAACATTATATTGTTTTGGGTCAGCACTAAATCTTGCCGGCAACAAAACTTGGTTAGGATTTTTTTTGCTACGTTCAAAGTCAGCAGGAATTTCTTGTGCGCCAATAGCAACTTTTTTTTCTAACCCAAACAATGTTTTTATTAAAAATCTATTATCTGTTAATGTTGTTTGATGCAAAGTATAATATCTATTCATACCTTGATTTTATCAAAACAAAAAAAAATAATCAAATAAAGGTTTATATATTTTAAATATAAAAAATAAAAGAGTTTAAAATTTTAAACTCTTTTTATATTTGGTGGGCAATAACAGGCTCGAACTGCTGACTTCCACTACGTCAAAGTGACACTCTACCAACTGAGTTAATTGCCCATATAAAAGGCAAATTTGCTTGCCTTTTAATTAAATTTACTTTTAATATAATATTCTTTTTTTTGTATATGTCAAGTAAAAAATTTTTAGTCTGCAGAAGATTCATAATTAACTTCTTCTTCAGCTTCTTCTTTATTTTTCTTCTTTGGTTTACTGTTTGTTTCTTCTGTTACTTCTTCTTCAGTTGTTGCTTCTTCTGTTTCTTTATTTTCAGTTTGGTCTTTAGCTACTATTTTAACTGCAAGTTGACGATTTAAAAATTTTTCAAAATAACCTAACAACAAGCAAATTGCAATAGTTATTACTACTGAAATTAAAAGTGTTAAAAGTATTGAACCAAAAGATAATACACCTATACTTGATAAGCAAACAAAAACAATTACTTCAACAGTTGAAACCATACTCAAACCAACAAAGTTTTTGATTGAATGGTTTAATTTTTTAAATTTAATTTTATCAAAACAATAAATATTTACGAGATTTGCTGTAACAAAGCCTACAATGTTTGCTACATATTTACCTAACACTTCCCAACTTAAAAACATTTGCAATCCTACTGAAGCATCTATGTATGCTGCTTGTAAGAAAGTAGAAATAAATAATACTGTTTGGACAATGCAAGTTAAAATAAATAGTTTTACGCTTCCTTCTTTACCAAACTTGTTGTAGCAAGTAAGTAAAGCAAGGTGAACTAATGGCATTAAGACAACCGTTAAAGAAATACTTAAATCAAACATATTTGCAGAAACTGCTGTCATAGCTATTGCTGTGGCTAATGCCGAAAACAAATACAAACCTTTTTTATTTAAAAAACTATACGATACCCAAAGACCTAATAGGCCCAAAGCAAAAAATATAATAAGTGATGACCAATTCATTTTTTTATCCCCCTATTCAATTGTAGGTTTTTAAAAATTTTTTGTCAATTTTTGTTTATGTATTTTATACTTTTATAACAATAGCTAAATAGTTTGTTTTTTTATAATTATTACATATATATATTAAACCTAATTTTTTGCGTAGTAATAAAAGTAAACTTTTTTGCTTTTTTCTTTGCTTTAAAAACAAAAAAATTGTAAAATATTACTATCAAAAATTATTAAAAGGAGGATATTATTTTGAAGAAATTAGTTACCAATGTTTGTTCAATCGGTCTTGGCGTATTAGCAAGTGTTATGGCTTTTTTACCAATGTTTCAATATTTTAGTGTTACAGGCGAAACAAAAACTGTTTTTGAAAAATCAGCTTTTGGTCTTTTTGGAAATTTAGCTGACGAATATGTTGCTCTTTTCGAAGGTTTAGATGCAACATACAGCAATGTTTTTAAAATAATTGCTGCAGTTGTTGTTGGTATTGCTATTGCTTGTGTTGTTGTTTTTGCAGTTCTTTCACTTATCGAACTTTTAAACAAAAAAGCAGATTACAGCAATATTAAAAAATTAGTTGGTATGGTTCTTGTTGCTATGGCAGTTTTATTTGTAATTGCAACTTGCATTTACTTTATTGCTAATAACATTTCTGGCGAACTTGCAAAGATTTTCTTCCAAAGAGGTTTTGAAGTTAGCAACTGGTTTGCTTACCTTTCTGTAGCTCTTGGTTTTGCTGGTGCTGGTATTTGTGCAATGATGCAAGAAACTAAAAAAGGCAAAAAAAGAAAATAATTAAATTAAAATAATACCTTTAAAAAGACACATTAATTTGTGTCTTTTTTTTATTAATTTTTTTGATTTTTTTATGTTTATTTTGTTAAATTAATTTTTTATTTTTTTATAATAATAATTGGTTTTTATTTTAATATTTTTATTATTTTTGTTAATATACCCGACCAAATGTATTTTTTGCTACATTTAGCATAAATAAAGGAGTTTAATTTATTATACAAAAAAAAATAAAAGAGACGACCGTTTGGTTTTATCTCTTTTATT
>JAFWWV010000092.1 GCA_017523305.1 Clostridia bacterium | reverse complement strand
TAGAGATAACACAGCTTCAAGCAATGGTGGTGGTTTCTATATTAATGGTGGTACATTCTCACTTAACGGTGGTTATTTTGGTGAATCAAGTTCATCAACTGCTACAAGTTCATCATATTCTAACAAAGCAAGTTATGGTGGCGGTGCTTATGTTAATAATGGTACATTAAAACTTAACGGTGGAGATGTTTTCTATAACTATGCTTCAAGTTATGGTGGTGCTGTTTACTTAAATAGTGGAACACTTCATTTCTCTGGAAATAGTTGGGTTCAACGTAACTATGCTGGATCTTACGGTGGTGCTTTATACTTATCAGGTGGTACATTTACTGGTTCAAATAGTACATCAACTGCATATATTGGTGATAACAAAGCATATTCTCGTGGTGGTGGTATTTATATCTCAGGTGGTTCAAGAACTGTAAATATGCGTGTTGGATACAATACAGCAGGTTATGGTGGTGGTATTTATGTAGCTGGTGGTAGTTTAACAACTAATGCTAATTCTGATTTCTATTATAATAGCGCATCAACTAGTGGTGGTGGTATTTATGTAGGTAGTGGTAGTGTGTATGTAGCTGGTGGTAACATTAGAAATAACACTGCAGCTTATGGTGCTGGTATCTACCATAATTCATCAAGTACATCATCAATGACTAGTGGTACTATTAAAGCTAATACAGCTTCAAGTTATGGTGGCGGTATGTATGTTAATGCTGGTACATTTACTCATACTACTGGTAAAATCGGTGATAAGACATCAACTGCTACAAGTTCATCTTACTCAAATAAGGCAAGCCATGGTGGTGGTGTATTCGTTAATGGTGGTACACTTAAGATGAATGGTGGAGATATCTATGGTAACTATGCATCAGATGCTGGTGGTGGTATTTATTGTAGCAGTGGTGGTTCAGTAACTTATACTGGAAATTCATATATTTACTACAACCGTTCAGCCAACTTTGGTGGTGGTATTTGTACACATAGAGCTATGGATATTAATAAAGGTAGTATTTATTATAATGCTTCAGCTCATGGTGGTGGTATTCACGCACAAGCAAATTTAAATGTTTATATTACCTTAAAAGAAAATAGTGCTAAATGGGGTGGTGGTATATCTATTTCTTCTGGTTATGTAGATTTAGAAGATGGTGCAGATATTTGGAAAAACTCAGCTACAAACTGTGGTGGTGGTCTTTATGTTTATAATACTGCACAATTCTGGGTTTATTCTGGTGGTATGGTAGACTATAACACTGCAGGTGATGGTGCTGGTATTTATAAAACAGGTTCTGGTTCTGGTTACTTACAAGGTGGTAAAATTTATAGTAATACAGCAAGTGGCTATGGTGGTGGTTTATTCATTGGGGGTTCAGGTAGCTTCAGTATGTCTAGTGGTTACTTAGGAGCAACTTCAGCAAGTTCAACTGCTTCAAGTAGTAGTTGCAGTAATAAAGCTGGTGTTACTGGTGGTGGTTTCTGTCATTATGGTACAGGTGTAGTATCTATTACTGGTGGATATATTCTTTATAATGCTGCATCTGTTTATGGTGGTGGTTTTGCAACTTGGGATCCTTCAGCAAGAGTTAACATGACTGGTGGTAAAGTTTCTTATAACGTTCAATATACAAGTGGAAATAACACTTATGTTGGAGGTAAGTCTCTTGGTAACGGCGGTGGTGGTTTTGCTGTTGTAAAAGGTAAAGTACGTATTGGTAGTGGTGCTACTATTACTTATAACAAAGGTTCTATGGGTGGTGCTGGCGGTACATGTGCTCAATCTTCTGCTTATATTGCTGTAACAGGTTCTCCAACTATTAGTAATAACACTGGATCATATTCTAATAAGATTTTAATTTCATCTAACTCATATAAATATAATGGTTCTGGTGCTTCTACTAGTTACTATTCTTATGGTGGTAACACAACTAAGACTTCTTGGTGGTAAGATATAGGTTGACAAACTTGTAAAAAGCCAAAAACTTAATTTAAATTTAATAACTTTGGGTAGGGTGGCAAAGTTAATTAAATTTAACTAATAAAAAACAAAAGGTAACAATTGCGTTACCTTTTGTTTTTTTTTATTTTTATATTAAGTTTTTTTACAATAGTTTTTTGTTTTATATAAATTGTTTTATATGAAATAAAATTTTATATCTTAAAAAAATGTAAGTGTTTGCAATTTTTAAGGTATTTTTTTTTAATTTAAACTTTTTAGTTTATTTTGCATATTGAAATAAATTGTTTTTTAGTTTATACTTAGGTTGTTATGGAAAATGAAGTTTTAAATTTAATTAAACAAAAGAAAATGATTAAACCTGGCGAAACTATTGGTGTTGCTGTTAGTGGTGGTGTAGACTCTATGAGTTTGCTACACTTTTTAAACGACCACAAAGAAGTTTTAGATTGTCAAGTTGTAGCAATTACAGTTGACCATATGTTAAGGGGTGCAGAATCTCTTGATGATGCTTTATTTGTTAAAAATTGGTGCAGAGAAAATGGTATTTACTGTCATAAAGTTTCTGTTGATGCAGGTAAATTAGCTGAAGAAAAAAACATAGGTATTGAACAAGCTGCACGTGAAGCAAGGTACGGCGTTTTTGATTCCTTGCTTAAAGATAATGTAGTAGATAAAATTGCTCTTGCTCATCATCTTTCTGACCAAGCAGAAACAATTTTGTTGCACATTTTAAGGGGTGCAGGTTTAAATGGTGCTAGTGGTATGGAGCTTATTAGAGATAATGTTTACATTAGACCATTTTTAAACGTTGAAAAAGATGATTTAGTTAGATATGCTTCAAGGAATTATATTGAATATGTTGAAGATAGTACTAATTTTGAAAGCAAATATAATCGTAACTTTTTAAGAAATGTTATCTTACCACAACTTAAACAAAGATGGGCTGGAGTAGAACAAAACCTTGTTAACTTTAGTGTTTCATGTAAAGAAGATAACGATTTTATTTTAAGTCATGTAAATTGTGGTGGTGTTATTCAAGAAGATAACTTAGTTAAAATTCCACTTTTATATTTTCACTATAAACCTAGTGTTGTTAATCGTATTATTTTTGAGTGTCTAGAAAAATTAAAAGTTACTAAAGATATTGAAAGAAAACACATTGAACTTATTAAAGATTTAGCTATAGGTGAAAATGGTAAAAAAATTAATTTACCAAATGATATTATTGTTCAAAAAGAATATGACTATGTAACAATATTTAAAAATGAAAAATTTGTAATTGTTCAACAATATCCTTTTAATGTAGGCAAAACAAATTTTGGTGGGGTAGTTGAAATTAATGTTAAAAGAACAAAAAAATTAGAACGCCCAGAAAATGCTCTTATAATGGATGCAAACCTAATACCAAAAGATGCTGTTTGGAGAACAAGGCAAAACAAAGATTCTTTTACAAAATTTGGTAGTGGTACAAAACCTTTAAAAAGTTATTTTATAGATAAAAAAATTCCTAACAGACTAAGAGATTATATTCCTGTATTAGCAGTAGGAAACGAAATCTTGTGTGTACTTGGTTATGAAATTAGCGATAAAGTTAAAATAACTGAAGAAACAAAAATGGCTTATATTTTAACTAAAAAAGATTTAGAAAATAAAAACATAAAATAAACAAAAAAAATATGAAACAAATAAAAAAAAGACTATGACTTTTTGCTATAGTCTTTTTTGTTTTTAAAATTAAAATAAAAATTGTTTTTTTAAAAAATTAATAAAATTA
>JAFWWV010000010.1 GCA_017523305.1 Clostridia bacterium | reverse complement strand
CAAATGAAGGTGAAACCGTTTTAGATAATTGTGCTGGAAGTTTTACAACTGCTATTGCTTGTATAAAAACAAATAGAAATTGTATCTTGATTGAGAAGATACCAGAAATATACGAAAATGGAATAAAAAGATTATTAGATTATAATCAAATTGAGAGGCAATAATGAATATAAATATAATAAAATCTGGGAGTAGTGGAAACTGCATAATATTAACTGATTCTAATAAAAATCAAGTAATGCTTGATTGTGGAATTAAATATGAATTAATAATGCCTTTTATAGATTTTAATAAAATAAATTTTATCTGTTTAACTCACGAACACAAAGACCACTCATTAAGCAAAAAACAATTTGAAAATTTTAGTATTGATATTTACTCTCCAGAAAATGTTTCAGACGGGAAGTTAATTGATACAACAAATTGGAAAGTTTTACCTATAAGACTAAGACATAATGTTGAGTGCTTTGGTTTTCTTATATACAATAAAATAGAGAATAAAAAAATTGCATACATTACTGACACAACTATAATACCAAAATTAAATAAGGTTGATTGCTTGATAATAGAAACAAACTGGAGTGAAGATTATTTAATGACTGTAGCCGAAAAATACATAATTCAAAACAAAGGTTATCTAAATCATTTATCTCAAGAGCAAGTTGCAGAATATTTAGAAACAACAAACTTACAACCGAAAGTATTGGTTTTATCTCATTTAAGCAATTCTGGTCTAATAAATATAAAAACACTAAATAAAGAATTTAAAAAGTATGCTGAAAATGTATATATTGCATTACCAAATACAAATATAGAGTTTTAAACGACTTGTGGCTTTCATATTTCGCTTGTGTTAAACAAAAATAACTTTTTTGAATAAATAGTCAAAGCAGTTGTAATTTTAAAAATAAAGGCAATTAAAGCCTAAATTTAGGAGTAAAAAAATGATATATGTTATTGGAGCCTTTATGGTCGCATTTATAATAATTTTAGTAAGTTCAAATTTTGGGGAGAAATAAAATGAAGATTAAAGAATTTAAAGCAAGAATTAAAAAAATTCAATATAAAGAATTTGAAAGTAATAGTTCTTATTCAAAAGAACCTATTATATATAGTGCACAATGTTTGATTTGCGAAAATCATCAAGGTAATCAAAAATTCGAAATTAGACATAATTGCACTTTCTATATGTCAAAAGAAGATTATGAAAATAAAATTTTAGAAGTTGGAGATATTGTTAAAATTTTTGATAATGTAAATTTCTTGCCAACTTTAATTAACTTTAATTTATATGATGAAGAAAAATTAAAAGAAATTCCAGCAAATAAGATAGAAACAGACAAGAATGGCCGTTCATACTGTCCAAGCAAAGCATTTGCCTATAAATTAGTTGCCAAGATAGGTCAATGGGAAATTGATAGAAAAAATACTGAAATGTTTTATTGGCAAGTTGGAAGATTAAAAATATTTATGGAAAATGAAAGCGAAATGTTAGAAGAAACTGCATATGCTTTCCACTTGGAAGAAAAAGAGTTTAATAAACTTAAAGAATGTGCTGGCCAAGTTATTGTTATGAATGGATACAAATACAATTCCATTATAAAAAAACAACCAGCAAGAATTACTATCGAACCAGTTGAAAAAATTAATAAATGGAAATGTTTAATAGAAAAAATTGAGGAATCAGAGAATGAGTAAAAAACTTGAAGATTTGTCTTCATTAACAAAAGAAGAACTTATTAAAAAGGTATTAAATCAAAAAGAAAGTTTATTTGCTGCCAATTTAAAAATTAAAGAACTTTCTAAAAGACTTGAAATGTTTGAAATCGCAATTAGTGAAAAACCAATTCATAGAAAAGTTCAAATATGTATGGAAGAAACATTAAGTTATGTGGAAGAATGTTCAAGATTATTAACAAAATTAAGAAGTTTAGGAGTTAAAGATGAGTAAAACTATAAAAGAAAAAATTTTAGATTTTATAAAAACTACTCCAGTTTTTTTTGATAAAAAACACATACCATATATAAGTATGACTAATTTCAATGCTTTAATTAGTTGCATAGAAAATTCTGATTTTAAAAGTCAAATTCAAAAGCCTAGATTTGATATATATAGAAAAAATATATCTGTATATAATTATGAAATACACATAGAAACTAAAAAATATGCAGATAAGTTATACACAAAATATCAACGAAAAGTGGACAAGTTCTTAGAAAGAGAATATAAAAAATTATTAAAGAAGGCAAGAAATGGAAGAAATAGAAGAAAAACAAGAGATTGATTATGCAGAACTCTTTAAAAAACAATATAAAATAGAAAAAATTTTAAAAATTGCTTGCCCAGAAATAGACCATAAACCAGGAATTTACTTCTTAATAAGAGAAGACCACGAGGGAAAACATATTTATATTGGGAAAGCAGTAGATTTAATTCAAAGAATGGTTAGTCATATGAGAGGATATCAACAAAGAATTGATATTAGCCTTTCTAAAAAGAGAGGACTTTATAGTAAAGACAATAAAGATGGCTGGAAATTAAATATTTTGCATTTTAAAGAAGAAGAATTAAACGAAAAAGAAGCATATTATATAAATTTATATAAAAGTGCTGGATATGACTTATACAATATAGAAAGTGGTGGAACAACTGGCAAAACTATGATAAATCAAAGACTTGGGCCTAAAACATATACCGAAGGCATTGCTAATGGGAAAACAAAACTTCGCAAAGACCTAAACTATATTATTGAAAAATATTTGGTTATAACTACAAAAAAAGATAACATTTCTCATCAAAAAGCATTAAATAAATTCTATATGCTATTAAAAGAGCCAGAGAACCCAGAAGAAAAAAAGGAAGAAAGCCAAGAATAGGCTTTCTTTTTTTAATAAATTTGTTTGACATATTTTTTTGATAGAACTAATATATATACATAGGAATGAATAATTATGACACTTGAACAATTTTACAACATAAAACTTACATTAGACGACATTAATTATGCTGTTAAAAAACGAGCAGTTAAATCTATGTATGTAGTAGATACTATGAAAGTTTGTAATGATATATTAAATTTAATTAATAATAAAAAGGAAATATTAAAAACATATAAAAATATAGAGCAACTAATAAATTCATTAGATTCTGAAAGCAAAAATTTAATTGCTCTTAGATATGAGTCTGGTATGACAGTAGATAAAATTTCTAAAGAACTTAAAAAGCCTGTTAGGTCTCTTTTAAGAAAATACAAAAAAATTGCAGAAATTTTAATGAAAGGGGGTGTTGAAATTAATGGTAGGAGAGCAACCACAAAAACAAATTGATGACAAATTATATAGCCAAGTATATAATTATATATTAAAAAAAGGCATTTCATTTGAAGATTTTGCACAAAAATTAAATATTACTTCATATATGTTCAATAAGGCTATGGATAGAAAAATAAAAATGAATATATATGAAACATTAATAAGTAAGATAAGGATTATTATAAATGAAGGTTAAAATAAAAAGAATCTGGTTTTATCAAGACTTAATTGATGATAAAAAAGATAAAAAAGGTAATGATATATTGTTATTTGTAGGAAGAAAATGGTATGATGTAATATTTCAGACTGATAACGATATAATATATATTATAGCAGAAAACAATGAAAAAATCGGAATAGACACAAATGAACATCCAAGTTTATTCTGTTTACAAAAAGAATATAAATAAAACAAAAAAAGATAGTAGGTAAGTTACTATCTTTTTTCGTGATACAAGTATTTAATTTGTATGCAGAAGAAGTGGAGAAGGTGAAGTGAGTCGAACACTTATTCATTCATTTGCAGTGAATTGCCTTACCCTTTGGCTACACCTTCATAATGACTACCTATAATAAGGTAGCCATTTTTTTTATTTTACTTCCCACGCATCTGTTAATAATTCAGAACGACAATCAAAAATGTCATACACT
>JAFWWV010000091.1 GCA_017523305.1 Clostridia bacterium | reverse complement strand
TTAGTATTTTATATGTAACAAAAGGAATCCATAATAAAGGCACAATCCCATTGAACAAATAAAAAATGCCTATTGAGTATGAAATTCCAAATATAATACAAAAAACAATAATATTCCATATATGGCTTGCTATGTTTAAGATTATTTCCATATTAATTTACTCCTATGGATTTATTACAGGATATTTTTTAAAACATTCGTCTTTTAAATTTTTATATGCTTTATTATAACTATCTGCTTGATGTGACGGCAAAGAACAATCTTTTTTCAACCCTCTTGCTTTACAAGAACTATTCCACCATCTATCATAATCATCAGAAGCACTATCTAAACACACATTCCTTAAAGTTTCATTTTCTTCAGCTTCTCTTATTTTTTCTTGTCTTATTTTTTCTTTATAGTCTAATTTTTGATTTTCTACTGTAATATAAGCTCCAGCAAAGATTAAGGCAATTATAATTAAGCTGATTTCTTTAGTAATTTTAATTCGTGGTAATTTGATTTTAGGCATTTTAATGGGCTTAATTTTAATATTATCCCAAAATTTAGTAACCTTTTCGCCACAGTTAGTGCAATATTTATCAAATAAAGATAATTGCCCATTACATTTATTGCACTTCATCTAATTGTCCTCCACAATTTGAACAATACTTTGCTTTTCTAACAGTTTTATTACAATGATTACAAATGATAGTATTTGAATTTTCTTGATTATCTTCGGGGATACCAAGATAAGTTTCTTTTGTTTTATAAGGCTCTTTAAATAATATATAAAATCCAAATGGTAATAAAATATAAACTAAATATTGATTTATTATACTCAATATTGTACCGATACCAACAAACAAACTCGCACAAATCCAAGATTTTTTACTAT
The DNA here is from genome assembly GCA_017523305.1 of Clostridia bacterium. Classification (GTDB taxonomy): domain Bacteria; phylum Bacillota; class Clostridia; order Christensenellales; family UBA1242; genus UBA7862. The sequence continues at coordinate 4,659 of JAFWWV010000091.1, read as the reverse complement.
TGTTTGTAATATCTAAAATACGCTTTTTTGTTATAAATAATTGAAAAGTTAATATAGTAAAAACAATAGAGAGAACTATGCATAATTGGTCTATATTTTCATATATAGATGTTTTATTAGCATAAGTATCAAGTATATATGAAACAAAATTGATTAATGTAACATATAAACAATAATATAATCTTCTCATTTTACCACTAGGTGTAAACGGATTTTTACTATATTGAAAAACTTGTTCTTCTTTTATTTCAGATGTAGAATCTTCTTCTTTGATATTACTTAAACCAATACTCATTTAGATAACCTTTTTATACTAACTGCTATGATTTTGATTCTGCTAAATATTTTTTATATTTAACAACTCTTTTTCCATTGAATTTTAGCTCATTATAAATCTTTTTATAGTGGTTGAATGTTGAAATACTAAAAATACCACCGTGATAAGAGTGTTTTCTCATAGTTATTAAGGTATCATTACCATTGTTTAAAGGTTTTAGTTGACAAGAAAAAGCTGCTTGTGCATATTTGCCTTTTGCCCATTTATCGTTGCTAACACCTATATAAGCTAAAGCCGTATGTTTGTTGTAATCAACAACATAAGTATTTTTTTGTAAGTCCTTTTCTTTTACTGTTACAACGCCCTCATATTGTTTAATCACATCTAAAACAATTTGTTGTGCTTCTTCAATATTAGTATCAATAGCAACTCTTCTATCAATTTCTGCAGCAAAACAAGTATTTGTGATTAATAGCATTGATAACAAAAATAAAATCTTTTTCATAGTAACTCCATTCCTTAACTTGATGTTAAAATACAACTTTTATTAATTTACATTGTTCTATATGCATATTTATTGCACTTAATCACAAGATTGTCAAGTTTATATGTAGTTCCGATTAATTCATTTTTGCAATTATTTAATTGAGAATTAATAGAAAGGAGCTATTATGTCAGAGATTAAAAAACTTTTAGGCAAACGAATCAGAGAAGTTAGAATTTTAAGAAATCTTACACAAGAAGATTTATCAGAATTAACTGATATTGGAGCTTCAAGCATAAGTAAAATTGAAAGTGGACATTTCCACCCAAGTGATGAAAACCTTGAAAAAATAGCAAAGGCTCTAAAAATAGAGCCGTATAAGCTATATATGTTTAATCATCAGAAAGATACAAGAGAATTAATAAAAGATTTAGAAAATATCTTGAAATGTGCAACAGATGATGAAATAAAACTTGTTCATAGAGTTGTAACAAGCATTTTAGATAAGTAATTACTTTAAATCCTCTGTAATATCTATAATTCGCCCATTCTCTTTAATTGCAATTTTTGTTTCTTTTTTAAATATTTTTAAGAAATCTCTAATATTTTTTTCGTTCAGTTGTTCAGTATTGGCATATTTAGTTATAAACTCGTTAAATATACTTAAATAAGCTTCTAATCTTCCAAGAGCCAAACTTTGACCACAGGCAACGTGCATTAATTTTCTGTAAGTAATTTTCATTTTTCCAATTTCCTTTCTTTTTTAATTATACTATTTTTACTGTCATTATTAGCTTTTAGCCTTTATACACTCTAAATAATGCTGGTTAAAATCCTTGCAATTACAATTAGGTACAATGTCATTAAAAAATGGGTAACGGCTTATTATTTCGCTTGCTATTGGTCTTGAAACCTCATCATTATCAATATAAAGGTTAAATTTTTCATACTTTGTAAAATCTATATCTGAAATGTAGTTTAGCAAACTATTAACACCATTTGAGGGCGTAACTATATGATAATGTTCAATTTCGCCTATTTCGGTTAAATATTGATAAAACACCAGCGAATCATAAAAACCCTCTAAAACCACTAATTTATTGCTTTTATCAGTATATTTATTTATCTGAACAAGTCCATTCGGACAACCTTTTTCTTTTCTAATACTATCTTTTTGAAAACCTAAATTTCTATATTCAAAATTAATTATTTCATTTTTACCATTGGTATTATATTTAAAATTAGGAATAACCCAACGCTTTTTTATAATATCAACACCGATAAATGTTGATTCTACTGTCTTTTTATTAATCCCTCTTTTTTCTTCCAAATATTCAAGAACTGGAACAGTTGTAAGTAATTCTTCGTTGCACTTTTCCATATAGCTTTGAAATTCAGCCTGTTTACTAGGTTTTAAGACTTCGGCATACTTATCATAAGCAATTATATTTTCATGCCAGTTATTACTTTTATAGCCGTATATTTTAGCAATATCTTTTAAAATTTCCCTTGAATGATGAGGACTAGAGAAACAGTATAAGACCTTTTTATCAAGATGAAACTTCAAATTATCCCCTCTCGAATCAAGTCCATTTTCTCTGCATTTATTACAAGCAAATACAACCTCTCTGCCTTGTATTTTGCCCTGTTGCCCTAAATACGCCTGTAATGTATTTAATTCTATGTCTAACATAAAATACTCCTTTGTTAATTCTGTTAATGTAGTTAATCCCTTGATATGACTAGCTTTTGTATTATCCGTTAATTGTTAATGCCGTTAATCTGCATTATCGGGATTAACCTACAATGGTTAATCCCAAATGCAATAATAACAACACATTCACTAAATTAACTGGTTTAACTCGTTGTCTTTTTGTGGTGCTAATATTAATGTGTATTCCATACCAGAATTTTTATTTATAGGTTTGCTATCAAGAAAATAGCCGTTTTCCACTGCAAGACCTTTTACGATGTCAATTATTGAATCAAATTCCTTTATAAATTTCCCCCTAGAAATACTAAATTCTTTCTTATGGGTGTAAGTTAGTGAATACTTTGTAAAAGGTTCATTTAAGTTCTTTTTAAAAAATTCAAAAATATCATCATATAAATCATTTCTCGCTACTTTATAATTAACAAATTTAGCGAAATCCTTGCTTAAATATTCAACTGTATCTATCGCTTGTTGCATATCCTCAATTTCAATAGTCGTTTTTCTAGGGTGGTTTAAACAAGCATATATGCCAGATAATTTAAGAGCTTTTAACTCTCTTGATTTGTACTCCGTTTTCAAGTTGCTATCTTCTTCATTGTTAAATAAATCAATTAATTTTAGCTTATAGGCTCTTAATAACTCTTTTGCTTCTGGTAATAAGACAAAGACGGCATTTTCTTCCACAGCTTCAAAAATTGAAAAAAGTTTTTCTCCTAATTCCGTTGCTTGATTATAAAAATTTCTTTCTTCTTCATCAGATAAAGTAACTTTTTTTAATTTGGTATTAACTTGAAAACTTATCATACAACGTCTATTTAAACCCGTAGCAAGCAAAGAGAAAATATAACTCTTTAAATCTGTAAGAATCCTTGTCGGGTCGCTATATAAAAGAGCATTTAACGGCATATCATCAACATCAGGCTCTCTTTGTTCACCTTTAATACATTTATTAATAATTTTTCCGTCATAGGCTTCATAAATACAATGAAGAAACTGTATTCGTTCATTAGTTTTAACTCCAATAAAATTACCTAATTCAGATATTATTAGAAACATAGAGCCAGACTTTGCTTTTTCAAAGGCTTTAGCGTCAGCACATAATCCCTCTTGTGTTCCGTTTGAAATTTCTAGCACTAACTTACGGATTTTTTTCACTTCTTCATTGATATAATTTTGCCTTTTCTTTTCCTCAGCTATATTTGATTTTGAATAAGTAATATTAGCTTTTTTCTCAATTTCTTGAATCTGCAATTTATAAAACTCATCAGATTTTTCTTGAAACCAATTTCTAAAGCCTTTAAAAAAGTAATTATCAAATATTTTAATAAGTCTATCTTTCCCAAGACCACTACTAATATATAACATTCCATACCAATTTGGGATTACACGATTTCCACTTTCATCAATTTTAATTCTTTTTGCATTAAACATTTGAGCAAGTTTAACAATCAACGCATTTAATTTCATTGAGTCGTTTAAATCATAAAACATTATATTGCTACACGATAATAAACTACCTACAATTAATGGCAAAGATTTGTAATTACGCAGTTTTTCGGGTATAATAGATGTATAGGTATGTTCATTTTGCTCTCTTATGAGAGCTTTTTTATTTAGAATCATAACTACCCCCTAACCATTTCAGCACCGTCAATAACCCATTTTTCAACGGCAGATTTAATGAATACAGGTTTTCTACCTAATTTTCGGTAAATGGATTGAGGTAATTGTTTCTTGCATATCCATACATAGATTGTGCCAGTCTTAACCCCTAACATTTTTGCAAACTCTGAACAATTTAATAGTTCTAAATTTTGTTGTGTCATTTTTTAATCTCCTTTAATTTATGTACAAATAAATTAAAGCAGATTAAAAGTTATAATACGCTAACCCAAGTTATAACTTCGGTTATAAATTTCTATAAACTAAACAAATCATTTTCAAAAAAACGAATAGATTCGTCAATATTGGTTCCACTCAGTTTATTATTAATGCATTTAACTTTTTGTTTTAAACTGCTCTCGGATGTCTGAGTTGATAGATGTTTTATTATATCTTTATAGGTATTATCAGGGCTTAAATTTTTTCTTAATCTTAAAATTTTGATTTCTTCATCAGTTAGAGGGTTTATTTTATTCATTTTATTTTGTATTTTGAAATTTGTATCAGTTTCGCTAATATTAT
>JAFWWV010000090.1 GCA_017523305.1 Clostridia bacterium | reverse complement strand
CTCTTTGATTTAACACTTCATTTAGATTAAAAATATCTATAATTTCATTTATTGTATCAGCATCATTATTGTTGTATATATTAGCAAAAAACTCTAAATTTTCTTTTACTGTTAAGTTGTTTGCCACTGATGTTTCTTGAGGTGATATATCAATTATTTCTTTGATTTTATCAATCTCTTTATCTAAATTCAAATTATTTATTGTTATAGTTCCACTTGTTTTTCTTGTTAAACCACAAAGAATTTTAATGAGAGTAGTTTTTCCGGCCCCATTCACACCCAAAAGTCCAAACAATTCAGCTTGTTTTATTGATAAAGAAACATTGTCTAATGCTTTCTTTGATTTATAATTTTTACAAACATTATCGATTGTTATAATATTCATATATAACACTCCTTATTGCTTTAATACTTTATCTGTTAAACTATCAATAACATCTGCTTTGAGTAGTGCAATACCTTTTTCTTTATCGCAAAGAACAATAACAGAATCTCCTGGATTTATGTCAAACATAGTTCTTATTTCTTTTGGTATAACAATTTGTCCTTTTTCGCCTACTTTGCAAATACCAGCAAATTTGTTTTTATCAGTTTTATTTTTTTTCATATTAAACTCCTTTTGTATTATAAGTTATACTTTTCATACTTGTTATACTTTTATAATAAGTATTTGTCAACCGAATAACAAAAAAAAACACCTTATCTATTATGATAAAGTGTTTTTATAATATTATACTAGTTTCAAAGGGAATAAGACTTAATTAATGGTCTTTTTTCTTTAATCTACTTGAACCACAGCAACTGCATTTATCTGGTTTATCTTGAATATTTCCACAATAATTGCAAACATAACTAGCAGGTTTTTGTGGTGGTGTAGGGTAAGTTTTGTTAGAATAGTTATTAACAACATTTCCAAACATTTCTAATCTCATTTGAGAAGCTATTTTATGGTCTACAGGTTGAACAATAACAGCATCGGTATCATCAAATTTAATTCTAAAAGTTTGTACTTTTGAGTAATAGTAAGCTTCTTCAGGATGATATTTGCTAGGTGTTTTAACTTCAACTCTTTGTCCTTTGCTATTTGTATAAAAAAATTCAATATAGTAAAGTGGGTTATCATTAACAGTAACATTACTTGCGTGATAAATATATGTTCCTATTCCTTCCATACCAGTTTTTGCTAATTTTTTTAATTTTCTTTCATGTATAACTGATTTGATGCCAAAAAACATAAAAGCACAACCTACAATAAAGAAAATAGGTAAAATGATAAATAGAGTAGAGTCAACTTGTTCGCCATTAGCAAGAACAGCAAAAAGGCATACTAAAGGAACCATTGTCCAAACAAAACCAAAAAGTAAAAAAAACATAAGGGTTTTCTCCTACAAAAAAATATTTTATATATACAAATATAATTGGTTTTGTAAAAAAACTCAAACAAAAACGGTAATTATTAAATAAAAAAAGAGCATATGTTTTATATGCTCTTAACTTTTTATTTTTTTCTTTTAGAAACATTTGCACCACAGTAGTTACATTTTCCTGGCTTATTTTGAGTTCCACCACAATAATCACAAACGTAATAAACTTCTTTTTCAACGGTTCCGTGTGATGTTGAAGTTACTGTATATTGTGGATATGAAGTTCCCACTGTATAAGTAGGAGAGTTAATCATTTCTGCTCTTATTTTGTGTAAAACAGCATAATCAACTGGTTCGCTAATAACTGCGTGTTTATTATTATATTTTATTTTAAATTTACCTACTTGTGAGTAATAAGTTGCTTCTTCAGAGTGATATTTTGATTCTGTTTTACTTTGAACAATTTGACCTTTGTCGTTTGTATATGTAAACACAATATAATACATTGGTACGCCATTTGTTCTTACATTACTTGAGTGAGAAATGTAATTACCATATCCATCTTTACCTGTGTGAAGAAGTGCTTTTAATTGTACAGCTAAAGATACTTTTTTAATACCAGTTACTACAATTATTGTTCCAATAACTGTAAAGATAAGCATTGGAAAAACTACAAATATAGGAGCGCCTTCATTAAAAACCATACCTAAAACAGTAATTGTTGGAATGCCACCCCATACAAGTCCAAAAAATATTAATACTAAACCTAAACCCATAATTACCTCTATATAAATTTTATGATAATAAGTATACATTTTTTTTGCTTAAGTTTCAATTAAATATCAACAACTTTTACAAAAAAATTCTAAAAAAGAAGTTAAAAGAATATACATTTTATAAGAGAATAGTATTTATGTATGATTTTTTTGAAGAAATAGTTAATTTGTCAGGTCTACCACTTGATATTTTTAATAAAGGTTTTCGGGTTGTAAATCTTAGTAATAGAACTGTTTTTATAGAAGGTTTTGTAAATATAGTAAGTTTTGAAAGTACAGAAATTATAATTAAATTAAAACGTGGAATAGTAAAAGTTCAAGGGGAAAACTTAAAAATTAAAAATATGAATTTAGAAACTATATTAATAGTAGGAAGCATAACTAATCTAGAAATAAGTTAAAAGGACTTATATGATTTTAAATAGTGAAAAATTAACATATAAAATTAAAGGTTTAAACTTTAAAAAATTTTTAACTTTATTAAAAAAAGAGAATATAGAAGTTTTTAATTTTAAAAGATGTGAATATAACTTGCTTTTTATAACAATAAAAAAACAAGACGAAAAATCCTTTTTGCAAGTAACCAAAAAACTTAACTATGTTTTAGAAGAAATTAAAGATACCTTATTTTTAACTACACAAAAAAAGATAAAAGGAAGTTTGTCTTTTTTTTTAACAATAGTTTTTTTAATAATAAGTGTAGTATTCTCTTGTAATATGGTGTATAAAACAGAAGTTTTTGGTTTGCAAAATATATCTAAACAAGAAATTATTAAAGTTTTAAACGATAACAATATAAAAATGTTTAAAACAAAATCTAATTATAATCTTGACGATATTGAGTTATTATTAAAAACAAAAATAAAGGATATAAGTTTTGCTTCAGCAATAATACAAGGGAATACTTTAATAATAAACATAGACGAAAAAATAAATAACGATAAAGATATTTACGATTATAAACCTATGGTGGCGCCTTATGACTGTATTATACAAAGTATTTCATTAAAATCAGGAACAGCCGTTGTAAGTGTTGGACAAACCGTTAAAAAAGGGCAAGAACTAGTTTTACCCTATATTAATTACAAAGACGGTACCAAATTAAATGTAGAAGCGTTAGCTGAAGTAAAAGCGTATGTTGAAGTATCAAATACTACTGAATATATGGAAAATCACACCGAACTGATAAAGTCGGGTAGAACTCAAACTTTTGAAGAATATAGTATTTTTAATTATAACTTTTCGTCGTTACCTAAAACTAAGTTTGAAAAGTATACTACTGAAGTGGAAAAAACTTATCCTTTTAAAAACTTTATAGTTCCTATACAAAAAAAGAAAACTATATATCACGAACTTATTGAAAAAAATGTCTTTGTTCCTTTTGATAAAGTTAAACAAAATATAATTGAACAAAACAAAAAAATATTGTATAATAAACTTACTAGTGATATAGATAAAGATAGAGAAGTTTTTAGTACAATTGCTTATGAAGATAATATATACTTTGTAACTACTTATTTAAAAACTTACATTACATTTTAACAAAAGGTAAAATATGAAAGTAGAAATTAACGATTACGCATTATCAAAAAATTTTAAAAGACTTTTACTAAAATTAGTAAAAACAGCAAATAAATATTCAAAGTTTAACCAACGCAAAATTCAAATAGATATAAGTTTTGTTGATAAACAAGAAATAAAAAAACTTAATAAAGAGTATAGAAACATTGATAAAGAAACCGATGTTTTATCTTTTCCAACATTAAATTTAAAACCAATGCAACAAATTAATATAAAAGATTATAAAGATGATATTGACCCAGAAACAAAACATTTGATGTTGGGCGATATTATAATATGTGAAGCTGTTGCTAAAGAACACGCCGAAGAGTATGGTCACTCTTTTGAAAGGGAAGTTTGTTATTTAACAGTTCATGGTTTTTTACATCTTTTAGGTTATGATCATATGGAAGAAGATGATAAAAAAATTATGAGAGCTTTAGAAGAAGCTGTTTTAAAAAAATATAAAATTACAAGGGATTTTTAAATGAAGATAAAATGTGGCTTTGTTGCCATTATAGGTAAACCTAATGCAGGTAAAAGTAGTTTAACAAATGCAATAATTAGTGAAAAAGTTTCAATTGTTTCACCAAAACCACAAACAACAAGAAATAACATTTTAGGCATATATAACACAAATGATTGTCAAATTGTTTTTGTAGATACTCCAGGACTTAATCAAACACATAACGGTCTTGATGATTATATGCAAAAAAGTATTAAAGGCGCAGTAACAGATGTTTGTGCCGTTATTTTAGCTGTTGATATAACTAAAGGTTTAACTAAACAAGAAACTGATTTAATTGATAGATACAATAAAAGTAATGTTCCAGTAGTGGTGGCGCTAACTAAAATTGATTTGGTTGATGATAAAAAGGTTTTTGAAACTTTAGCAGAGTTTTCGCCTTTAATGGATAAATGTGAAGTTGTACCACTATCAAGTTTAAAACATAAAAATGTAAATACTATTGTAGATGTTGTTAAAAAGTTTTTACCAGAAGTTGACGAAAGTCAAAGATATTTTGAAGAAGATATGTATACAGATAAATCACTAAGATTTATTGTTGCAGAAGTTATAAGAGAAAAAGCTTTATTTTATTTAGATAAAGAAATTCCACACGGTATAGCAGTTTTAGTTTGGTCCTTTGAAGAACTTGATAATATTATAAATATTGATGCCGATATTGTTTGTGATAAAGATAGTCATAAAGCAATTATTTTAGGTAAACAAGGCAGTATGCTTAAAAAAATAGGTCATAGTGCAAGAGTAAGTATTCAAAAGATTGTTCAAAAAAAAGTCAATTTGAACATATTTATAAAAGTTAAGCCAAATTGGAAAAATAATTTGGAGTTTTTAAACTCGCTAGGGTATAATATTAATGAGATTTAAAAGTAATAAATCTCGCCAAAACTACACAACCTAATATTACAAACTTAACATAAGAGGTGATAGTATGGAAGATTATGAAGTATTAGATAATGGAGAGCCAAATGTTGCTTTTGGTTCTATGTGTGAAAAACACTTTTATAGTTTAACATCTCCTTTTGCTGGTAATATTGGAATATATACATTAGGTAAAGTTGTAGCAAGTTCAAATGAACAATTTGAAAATTATATAAACTCTCAACGAGAAGATTTAGGTCTTACTCAATAAACAAAAATATTAGGATAAATGTAGTTAAAAATTTTAGTAAAGATTTAATAAAGTGGATACAACGGTTAAAGGTGTTGTTTTAAAAACAACCGAATATAAAGATAATGATAAACTATTAACAATTTTAACCTTAGAAAAAGGTAAAATTTTAGTAAAAGCAAGAGGGGTAAAAAAATCAACGTCAAAATTAAAAGCTTTTTGTCAAAGCTTTTGTTTTGCTGACTTTGAACTAGCTTCAAGTGGGGCTGGTTATGTTTTGACTGGCGTTAATGAAATTGAAAATTTTTATAACTTAACAACCAATATTGATAAATTTAGTTATGCTTTTTGTGTTTTAGAATTAGTAGATAAAATTTGTGCAGAGAACCAAGAGTACATTTCTATTTTTATTGATATGTTAAAAACCTTACAACAAATGACAAAAGATAATGTTGATTGTAGGTTAGTTTTGTGTAAATTTATATTAAGTTTGTTGAACCACGAAGGTTTTAATATTAACTTAAACAAATGTAGCAATTGTAAAAGTCCTTTAGTTTCTGACCTTTATTTTGACTTAAATAGGGGAGATGTTCTCTGTCCAGCTTGTAAAGCGCTAGATAGTATAATCCTTGAAAAATCGGTCTTTTCAGCCTTAAAAATACTATCTGGATGTGATTTTGATAGATTATCAACAATTAAACTATCAAATGGAATAATTGAAAAAACACTAAGCTTTTTAGTTAAGAATATAAATTTTAAATATGAAATAAAAATTAACTCTATATTTTTATAAATAAGTTTCTATTTTTCAATACAAGTTTTAATATTTAAAATAAAGCAATTTTTTAGGAGTTATGTCATGCAGTTAACAAGAAGTAAAATTAAAGAGTATTTAGATAGTAACTTTAAAAATTCTACTTATTATAAAAATATTGCAGGCAAAATAAGCTTGAAGAATTAAAAACAAAGTCTGTTAAAGATTTAGATTTTATTGAAAATTTAGTTGTATTGTGATATAATATTTATATGGAAAATGTACAAATTGTAAAAGAAACAATATCTTCATTAAACCCTGTTGCTTGTGGTAATAGCAGGTCTTGTTACCATGTTGACGACAGGGTTGTTTTAGTTGAAACTGCTTCTTCTAGTACTTATGAAAAAGCATTGAAAGCACAAGAATATACTAATTTATTACAATCAAAAGGTGTAAATACTGCAAGAATAGAAAATTTATTCTTCGACGAAGGTAAACTTTATTGGGTAGAAGATAAACTTATGGGACATCCGGTTTATTTTAGAAATGAAAAATCATTTTGTTTATCAAAGGGTTTAGAGTTGCCAGCTAGTGAAATAAAAATAAATAGTCGATTAAAAGATGAGTTCTTTAAATTAAACGACCTTTCTATTTCTGATTATTTTACTATGTCTTTGTCTCAACGTAGAGAATTTGAGTCTAAATGTAACGAGTATATTGAAGGTAGAATTCAATCAGACCCAGAACTTAAAAGCGCTTTTGAATATTCTCAACAAATAAAAGCCCAAGTAAAAGCCCAAAACCAAGCATTTGCAGAAAGTTATTTACAAGCAGATCAAACTCATTTTGATAGATTTTTAAGTGATTTGATTACAGTTTTTTCTTATCATAGGGGTGTGGATTGTCATTCTGATAATTTTTTATATGACGATAAAGCAGGTTTTTCTCTTATTGATTTGGCAATTCCACAACAAATTATACAATCAGAACTTACCGAAGATGACTTGTGTATAGCAACTGGTTATATGATAGATATTTTAACACGTGGGACTGCCGACCCAGAAACTCAACAGGGAATAGTAGATAGGTGTTTCGCTAGTGCTGAAAATTTAGGTATTGATTTAGAAGACAAAAATGTATACCTTCCACCAGAATTAAAACAAAGTCTTTCTCAACCAAATTCAGCACCTGTTACAACAACTACTCAAAATACCGAACAATAACTGTAAACAATTATATAAAAAAACAAATAAAGCGAGACGAAAATAAAAAAAGTTCTTGCTTTATTTTTATTTATGTTATAAAATTTTCCCGTACAAAAAATTTTTTTAAGGAGCGTATATTTATATATGGCAAAAAAGTACTTATATTTATTTAGTGAAGGCGATGCTACTATGAGAGAAATCCTTGGTGGTAAAGGTGCTAACTTAGCTGAAATGACTAAATTAGGTCTTCCAGTTCCACAAGGCTTTACAATCTCAACAGAAGCTTGCACACAATACTATGAAGATGGTAGGCAAATCAACGATGAAATCCAAGCTCAAATTATGGAATACATCGGCAAAATGGAAGAAATCACTGGCAAAAAATTCGGTGATAAAGAAAATCCATTACTCGTATCAGTAAGAAGTGGTGCTAGAGCATCAATGCCTGGTATGATGGATACTATTTTAAACCTTGGTTTAAACGAAGAAGTTGTTAACGTTATCGCTAACAAATCAGGCAACCCAAGATGGGCATGGGACTGCTACAGAAGATTTATTCAAATGTACAGTGACGTTGTTATGGAAGTTGGTAAGAAATACTTTGAAGAACTTATCGACAAAATGAAAGAAGAAAAAGGCGTTACTCAAGACGTTGAATTAACAGCTGAAGATTTAGCAGAACTTGCAAATCAATTTAAAGCAGAATACAAAGCAAAAATTGGTGCAAACTTCCCAGATGATCCAAAAGAACAACTTATGGGTGCTATTAAAGCTGTTTTCCGTTCATGGGATAACCCAAGAGCTAACTACTACAGAATGCAAAACGATATTCCATACAGCTGGGGTACTGCAGTAAACGTACAAATGATGGCTTTTGGTAACATGGGCGAAACATCAGGTACAGGTGTTGCATTTACTCGTGATCCTGCAACTGGTGAAAAGAAATTAATGGGCGAATTCTTAATGAATGCACAAGGTGAAGACGTTGTTGCTGGTGTTAGAACTCCAATGCCTATTGCAAAAATGGCTGAAGTTATGCCTGAAGTTTATACACAATTCCAAGAAATTTGCAAAACTTTAGAAAATCACTATAGAGATATGCAAGATATGGAATTCACTATTGAAGACAAAAAATTATATATGCTTCAAACAAGAAATGGTAAGAGAACAGCTCGTGCTGCAATCAAAATTGCTTGTGATTTAGTTGATGAAGGTATGATTACTGAAGAAGAAGCTCTTATGCAAATTGATCCAAAGAGTTTAGATTCATTATTACACCCACAATTCGATCCAGCAGCTCTTAAAAAAGCTGAACCTGTTGCTCAAGCTTTAGCAGCTTCTCCTGGTGCAGCATGTGGTGCTATTTACTTCACAGCTGAAGATGCTGTTGAACATGGCAAAAACAAAGAAAAAGTTATCTTAGTAAGACTTGAAACATCTCCAGAAGATATCGAAGGTATGCATTATTCACAAGGTATCTTAACTGTTCGTGGTGGTATGACATCTCACGCAGCTGTTGTTGCTCGTGGTATGGGAACTTGCTGCGTATCTGGTTGTGGCGATATCAAAATGGACGAAGAAAACAAACAATTCACTTTAAAAGGTAGAGTATATAAAGAAGGAGATGTTATTTCTCTTGATGGTTCTACTGGTAAAGTTTATGGTGAAGCTATTAAAACTATTCCAGCTAACACTAACGATGGTGAATTTGGCAGAATTATGGAATGGGCTAACAAATATAAAGCAATGGCTGTAAGAACAAACGCTGATACTCCTGCTGATGCTAAACAAGCTAGAGAATTTGGTGCAGAAGGTATTGGTCTTTGCCGTACAGAACATATGTTCTTCGAACCAGACAGAATTGCTGCTATTAGAGAAATGATTTGTTCAGATACAGTTGAACAAAGAGAAAAAGCTCTTGCTAAATTAGAACCAATGCAACAAGGTGACTTCGAAAAATTATACGAAGCATTGGAAGGCGCTCCTGTAAATATTAGATTCTTAGATCCACCTCTACACGAATTCGTTCCAACTGCAGAGGAAGATATTAAAGAATTAGCAAAAGCACAAAACAAAACAGTAGAAGAAGTTAAACAAATTATTGCTTCTCTTCATGAATTCAACCCAATGATGGGTCACCGTGGTTGCAGACTTGCAGTTACATATCCAGAAATTGCTGTAATGCAAACTAAAGCTGTTATTAAAGCTGCTATTGCAACAACTAAAAAACACCCAGATTGGAATACTGTTCCAGAAATTATGATTCCACTTGTAGGCGAAGTAAAAGAACTTGCTTTCGTTAAAAAATTAGTTTGCGATACTGCAGACGAACTTATCAAAGCTTCTGGCGTTGATATGCAATACAAAGTTGGTACTATGATTGAAATTCCTCGTGCTGCTGTTCTTGCTAACGAAATTGCTAAAGAAGCAGAATATTTCTCATTTGGTACAAACGACTTAACACAAATGACATTTGGTTTCAGCCGTGATGACGCTGGTAAATTCTTAGATTCATACTATCAATCAAAAATTTATGAATCAGATCCATTTGCTAGACTTGACCAAAACGGTGTTGGTAAACTTATGGAAATGGCTGTTGCAGGTGGTAGACAAACAAGACCTGACATCAAACTTGGTATTTGTGGTGAACACGGTGGTGATCCATCATCAATCGATTTCTGCCATAGAATCGGTTTAACATATGTTTCTTGCTCACCATACAGAGTTCCAATTGCTAGACTTGCTGCTGCACAAGCAAACATTAAAAATCCAAGAAAATAATTAAATAAATATAAATAAAAAGAAGTTGTTTTTTAAACAGCTTCTTTTTTTATCTTTCAAAATTATTTATGGCTTTAATTAAAAGGTTTATTTGCTTTTTAGTATTTTTAAAACATAAACTTATTCTTACCATACCTTTTTGGGTTGTGTTATAAAATTTGTGGGTTAGTGGAGCACAATGTAAACCACTGCGTGTAGCAATATTGTATTTTTTATCTAAATATTCACTTATTTCTACTGAATCATAGTTTTTATAATTAAAACTAATTATCCCACTAATAAAATTAGGTTTGCTGTAAATTTTTATACCTTTTATGCTTTTAAGTTTATTAAATAAATATTCTGTTAATAAGTAAACTTTTTTATTATGTTTATAAAAATTTTTTCTAATAAATAAAACACCAGTGTTCAACGCTAGTATGTCAGGGGTTGATAAAGTTCCACTTTCTAATCTTTCAGGCAGAGCAGTAGGTTGTAACATATTTATTGATTCGCTACCAGTTCCACCATAAATAATTGGTTTTGGTATTACTTTACTATTTATACATAAACCACCAATGCTTTGTGGTGCTAAAAAACCTTTATGGCCAGCAAAAGTTAAAAAACTTATATTATGTGTTTTAATATCAATATCAATATGTCCACAACCTTGAGCG
>JAFWWV010000089.1 GCA_017523305.1 Clostridia bacterium | reverse complement strand
TCACGATAATCATAGAAAAGGGAACACCTTTAGGAGTGTATCGAGTATACAACATCAATACAATTTATATAATGTAAGAAATACGATTATCACTTACACTATAAGTATAACATAAATCATACGTTTTGTCAACGGGTGATTTATACAATTGTACCTGTTGCGTCAACCCATTTATCTTGAGAACTTTGATTATAATAGAATATAGGTTTACCAAGAGTTGTATCGAAATATGTATAACCACGCATATAATTTGAATTATTGAATACTGGTCTTGCACTTGTTGTACCTGCAGTTTCTGATACAATTTGTCCACCACCAGTAGGACGTAGTGTTCCAGAAGTTAAAGTATAATTTTTAATACCAACAAATGAACCATCACTATATATTGCATAAGTACTACAATTAAATGTACAACCAATTATATGATAAATAGATGTAGTTTGTGCATATACACCAGTATGACAATTTGAGAAAGAGCAGTTATTCATTTCAACTATACTTCTTGATGACCTAATACAATAATTTCCAGATGTAGTATCAGGACAAGCAAGAGTACAATCATCAAAGAATGCTTTTGAATTAATAACATTTAGTGTACCATCTGTAAAACTTACATTTGATATATTAATAGAACCACAATTCTTTATTGTACATTGAGTAAATATAATTACAGGAGTATCTGATATACCACTTATAGATATATTATTTGAAATATTATTAAATCTTAAATCATCATATGTTCCATTAGCAAGTTTAATATTAATATCTGTTAGATTTTTTGGTAAATCCATAAAAACTTGTCCAATAGTTTTATATGGATTAGTAGAAGTACCATAACTAACACCTGTGAAACTAGGGTCAACATAGACAGTATAGTTTTTGAAAGGGTATTTATTTCCACGTACGAATGAACCATTTACTGATTCAACACCGTATTTAGAAATAACATATTCTACATTACCATAATATTGATTAGATAATTTATTATCTAATTTATAAGCATAATCATAATAGAACGCTTGTTCTTGAGTATATGAAGAATTTCCTAAACTTTCAAATTCATAATCTGGATTTGTTTTTCTTACATATTCAGTATTTGCGTATCTTTCATAGCCGTGATGTGGTGATGTCATAATATTTACTTTTTCAACTTGATTTTGAGAAAGTAAATAATTTTGAGTTATTTCGTTAGAATCACCTGTGAACAATACTTTAGTATCACCATATCTAACTAAAGCGTTCATTGAATAACTATTATAACTTGGTGCTACTACGCTTAAATAATAAGTATAAGCCTGTGTAGTTGAGTTAGTTAATTCAACTTTAAAATTATCTATATCTAATACTTTATCAGTACTAACTTCTTCATATTCAATATTATTAGTAGTTAAAAAATCTATAATATCTGTTCTATTTTGAGTTATTTGTGCTTTATCACTTCCGTTATAATATGAATCGAAGTTCATAGGTAAATAAACTTTTATATTATCACTATATAAACTTTGGAAACTAGAGAAACCACCAATATGGTCATTATGATAATGAGAAAGTATGATATAATCTATTTTACGTCCATTAAGTTTATTTTCAAAATAATTTTTATTAGAAGTAGCATCATTAACTCTACCAGTATCAAATAATATAGTTTTATTATTTCCTATTAATAAAGTACACATTTGACTTCCTTCACTATTTGCAAGTGATGGTGCATAAATACCAATAGTATTAGTATTTTCTTCTAAACTATCTAAACTATTTTCTAAATTATCTACTGCATTTTCAAGATTAACGATATTATTATCTATAATTTTTTCTGCAAGTAGATTATCAAAATTAGTTAAAGCGAATAGATGAATTTCATCGATAACATTACTTTCTTCTATTTCTCTTATTTTAAAGAAAGAACCATAACCATCATTATAAGTAGTATTACCTAAAGTTTTAACGATATTTCCATCTATTAAATTAATAGCGTCTTTTAAATCACTTATTGTATCATAACCAAAGATACAATTCATTGATAAATATAAACTTATAATGTCTTCAAGTTCACCAGATTCTGCCATTTCATCTAATTTATTATTAATTTCTTCTTGAACATCTAAATTAACAAAATAATTCATTACATAATTATGTAATTCTTGAACTGCTTTATTATTAGCGTTAACATTTGGAATAATAGTATTTTCAAGAAAATTACATAACCATAATAATTGTTCTTCGTATGACATACTAATTAAATATGATGTTGGAATATTTCCAATAGTTCCACACATATTTATAAAGGGTTTAATTTTATCTAATTTATTCATTTATATCATCTCCTTTAATTTTTTATATATAATACTTTTATTTTATAATTAGTTGTAATATTACTTGAAGTCATATTTCTAAATCTAATATATGCAGTATTATCATATTGTGAATATTTGGCTAATACAACATCAGAAGAAAAACAATCTACCCATAATATACCTAGTGCCTTATAACCAGTTTTTGTTATATCAAATGAATAACTAAAAGTACTGTTTGCACTAACGGTGATATTATCAGAAGTAAATTCATCTGTTATTATTAGTCCTGAAAATCTTCCATTAACTTCATTAATAGCACCAACTAGATTAGTTTTTTCAGTTGTATTTAAATTTGATAATGTTCCAATAGAAGTTGTATTATTATCTGTATTAGTATCAACTTCATTAATAGCACCAACTAAATTAGATTTTTCAGTAGTATTCAAATTAGCAAGTGTACCAATAGCAGTTGTATTATT
>JAFWWV010000009.1 GCA_017523305.1 Clostridia bacterium | reverse complement strand
AGAAAAGCCACCTATTGAGTTTTATGATGAACTAAAAAAATTAAGAGGATATGGAAATAATCTTAATCAAATTGCAAGAAAAGCAAACGCATTAGGCTTTATAGATGAGCCAGAATATTGGAAAAATGTTAATGCTATGAATGAGATTATTTTAGGTATAAAAAAAAGATACTTACTACCGAAAGAAAATGAAGAAAATTAAAATATATTTTTGCAAATCTATTGACTAATGTTATATAGTGTTATATACTATCTATAACAGTTAAGGAGGAAGTATGAAAATTATTATTAGCAATAGTAGTTCAACTCCAATATATGAACAAATAAAAAATGCAGTAATAACACAAATAATGTCAGATGAATTAAGTGAAGGAGATTCTATACCTTCAATTCGTAGTCTTGCACAAGACATTAAGATAAGTGTTATGACAATAAAAAAGGCTTATGATGAACTAGAAAAAGAAGGATATATTAAATCTGTTCAAGGGAAAGGCACATTTGTTGCACCTAAAAATACAGGTCTTGCAAGAGAACAAGCGAATAAAGAAATAGAACAATATATTTCTAAAATTATTGAAATATCAAGCAAATTTAACATATCCAAGAATGAAATAATAGATTTATTTGATTATTTATATGGGAGTGATGAAAAATGAAAAATATAATAGAAGTAAGCAATTTAATAAAAAAATATGATAGTAATTTTCAACTAGGGAAAATAGATATAGAAATTCCTAGTGGTTGTATTATTGGTTTAATTGGCGAAAATGGTGCAGGTAAAACTACTTTTATTAAGTCTTTGTTAAATATTATTAGTATTGGCAATGCAAAAATAAAAATATTTGGGAAAGACATAAATAAATATGAATCAGAAATAAAAGAAGAAATAGGTGTAGTTTTAGATAATATGTTTTTTCCAGAAATATTGACTACAGCAGATGTTAATACAATTATGAAAGAAGCATATAAAAAATGGGATGAAGATTTATTCTATAAATATTTAGAAGATTTTTCTATTCCAAAAAATCAAAAAATTAAAATTTTATCAAAAGGGATGAGAAAAAAATTAGAAATTGCAACAGCATTATCACATAAACCTAAATTACTAATATTAGATGAGCCAACAAGTGGACTTGATCCTGTTGTTAGAAACGAAATATTAGATATATTTATGAATTTTATACAAGATGAAGAACATTCTATTATTTTATCAACTCATATTACAAGCGATTTAGAACATATTGCTGATAAAATAATTTTTATTGATAATGGAAAGATAGTTTTTGATAAATATAGAGATGAATTATTAGATAATTATGGGATTTTAAAATGTGATTTAGATAAATTTGAGAATATACAAAAAGAAGATATTGTTAGATATAAAAAGAATAAATATAATTATGAAATTTTAGTTGAAAATAAAACAAAAATGATAAAAAAATATAAGGACTATATAATAGATAAAATTACTATTGATGAATTGATGGTACTTATTATTAAAGGGGAGGAAATATAATGTTGGCTTTAATTAAAAAAGATTTATTGTTAATGAAAAATAATTTGAAGTTAATTGGAATAATGCTAATAATATTTTTCTTTATGGCTATGCAAGGAACTTATGATTTGGCTTTTCTACCGGTTATGATTTGTATAATGATATTTATGTCAACATTTAGTTATGATGAATATAATAAGTGGGACGCTTATGCAATAACTATGCCAAATGGAAGAAAAAATATTGTAAAGTCTAAATATATTGCAACTTTGATTTTAGTTGGTATATCAATTATTATTACACTTGTTTTAAACATTACTATTGGATATATAAATAAAAATCTTGATTTGGAACAAATAATATCAATTATGTCAGGGTATTTATTAGCAATTATAATTATAGAATCTATTTTATATCCAATTATTTTTAAATTTGGTATAGAAAAAGGTAGAATAGGGTTGTTTATAGCAGTATTTGGTATTGTAAGTATTATTTCAGGATTATCAAAAGTTCTAAATGTTGAAACGCCAATAAATTTTATAAACTTTATTGAAAAATATTGGTTTATTATAATCCCAATTATTGCAATTATATTTTTAATTATTTCATATAAGATATCAGAAAGAATTTATTTAAAGAAAGAATTTTAAGAATGAGCAAATCTAAAAAGATTTGCTTTTTTTATTGGAAAGAGGTGATACAAATTGCTACGACAGGAATATGGAAGATAGGTAAAAGATTAAATAATGTTATTGACTATACAATGAATATTGAAAAGACAGTTAATAGCGAATATGGAAAAGAAACTTATTATAATCTGCACAATGTTATAGATTATATAGAGGCAGATTTTAAAACTGAAAAACAATATTATGTATCTGGAATAAATTGTACTCCGGAAACTGCATTGGAAGAAATGTTAATAACAAAACAACAATATAATAAAATGGGTGGCATACAAGGATTTCACGCATTTCAATCTTTTGCAGAGGGCGAAGTTACACCAGAACAAGCACACGCTATTGGTGTTAAACTAGCCGAAGAAATGTGGGGAGATAGATTTGAAGTTGTTGTAAGTACCCATCTTAATACAAAACATTATCATAATCATTTTGTAATTAACTCTGTATCATTTAAAGATGGTAAGAGGTATTATGATAAAAGAGATACCTATGCAGAACTTCGCAGCATATCTGATTCGCTATGTGCAGAATATGGATTAAGTGTTTTAGAAGAAAAGGCTTGTAGGAATAGTAAAATAAATTATGCTAATTATCAAAAAGGAACAATACAAAGGACAAATTATTATACTATTGCAAAAGAAGATTTAGATCGTGCTATTGCACAGGCATATTCTTATAAAGATTTTGAAAAGTTAATGAAAGCAATGGACTATGAACTTATTTATAGAGCAAACAAGTTAAGTATAAGAAGAAGCCCATATAAGAAAAATATTCGTATAGAAAGATATTTTGGCGAAGATTATAGTATAGATAGAATAAAAGAAAGAATAGAAACTACACAAGCCCCAAGAGTACCATTTATTGAGGCTTATAGTAATAAAAAAACTTATAACAAATTTGATTATAAGAAACCAAGAAGAAAAGGTATTTATGGATTATATATTCATTATTGCTACTTATTAAAAGTATTTCCTAAAAAGTATCCTTATCAAAAATTATCACCAACTATTCGTGCAGATGTACGAAAGATGGAAGAAATATCAAAAGAAGCAAGACTGCTCGTTAGAAATGAATTAAAAACTAACGAGCAGTTTTTTTCGTTTAAGGAAGAAAAAGAAAAGGAACTTGATTCTTTAATAGATAGACGAAGTAAGTTATGGTACAAGCATAAAAAATCTAAAAGTAAGGAAGAAAAGGACGAAATAAGAAAGCAAATTGATGAACTTAATTTACAAATAAAGCCATTACGAGAGGAGGTGGTGCTATGTAAAGATATTTTAGAAAGAAGTAGAAAAATGGAAGAAAATCTACAAGAGTTAAATGATGAAAAAGAAAAAGGAAAGGAAGTGGAAAAAAATGAATTCATCAGGTGACGCAGCCGAATCTATTGTAAGAATGAGTTTACAAGGAACAGAGGT
>JAFWWV010000088.1 GCA_017523305.1 Clostridia bacterium | reverse complement strand
ATTCTGGTGAAACATCATATATACTACAATTTGAAGACGCAGTATGAGAAAATTGTATCATACCTTTTCTTGATAATGTTTCAACAATGTGATTTACAATGACTATTGATATTTTATGCTTTTCAGCGATTCTATTACTTGAATGGCATCCATTTACAATTTCAATGGCAACAGTCTTAAATATTGTTTCATAATCGTCATAGTTTGCCAATATGTAATTTTCTAGTGATATAAACTTTAATTCTATAAATGGATATGGATTTTCTCTATTCATTGTTTTTATACCACCAAGATAACCTTTTCTATATAAAAAATCTAGTGATGTTTTAAAGTCTTCTCTGGTTATCCCCGATGATGATAATTTGTTATATATTGGATTTGTTGCTATAAGTTTTTCATCATCATGTTCAATAGCAATCTTACAAGCAGTTTCAATTATTAAGTTATCAATATTATTTAATCCGCTTATTCTTAAAACTGGCTTATTAACATAAGCAGGGATTTCACCTAGTTCTGGTTTATCATTTATGCCTAAAATACTATTTTTTATTCTTGAAAATGCTTCATTATAATTATTAATATCTTTAATTGGTTCATATAAAGTACTTTTCAAGCACTCTGGAACTTCAACATTATCAAGCACTATTGGAATGATTTTTGTTTTATCACTTATTCTCTTTACAATAGCAGTATTTAACTCTTCTCTTACCCAAGGTTTTTCTATGCTGTTTATAGATAAAACAACAATAAATGAATCTGCTTCTTTAATTCCTTCTTCAAAAATTTTATCAACTAATGAATCGCCAGGAAGCATTTCCCATTTATCTACCCAAGCATCTATTCCAACATTTCTTAATTTTGTCGCAAATTCTAAAACAAATCTTTTCTTATCTTCACTTGCGTGGCTTATAAATACTTTTGGATTATCACTCATATTTTCTCGTCCTTTTATATTATTTTCTATTCTTATTCAAATCTGGTATTCCCTTATAAGTCTTAAAGTCTTTTCTTGATTCAGCATTTTTCTTTTCAATAAGGTCATTTGTCATTGTTCTGCTAAAACCTATGAAAAATGCTTTCTTACAGATGATGTCAAAAATTCTATCACTACCATTTAGAGTATAGCCGTTTAGGTTTAATAATTTTTCTGTAAGAGATAAAGGAAATGAAAGAGCAAAAGAAAGATTTATAAATATCTTTTTTCTGAATTCTTGTTCACATTTGTTTTTACTGATGAAATCATTATAAACACTTTTTGGAACTCCATATTCTTCAAGTGCTTCACAATAACTGCTTTTACTTGTTCTTTCAGTAAATTCAATTTCATAATTTCTTTTCTTGTCGCACTCTTTCAAGAATTCATCATAAGAAGATGATTTAAGCCACTTATTGTCTATAAATACTCTTGTTCTTATTTTCAACTCATTAAATCGCTGATTTAAGATAATATCGTGTAATGTGTCTTTATAAGATATCTCGTGCTTTTCTTTTTCTTCTTTTGAACTGTCTGTGTCCTTTGCTTCTTTCTGTTCAAAGACTTTAATCAGTTTATCATAATACTTACTAAATTGTTGTGAAAGTTCAGTTTCTATTTTATTTGAAGCAAAAATAGAATTTTCAAAGTTATAAATAAAAGGATTGATTGTTTCTTTTCCACTACCAAAATCAAAATGAAATGAAATCATATCTCGGTATGAAATATAAATAATCGCTTTCTTATATTTTTCACTTTTGTAAATGCTTTCGTTTGCTTCTGAATGCTTTTCCCATTCATCACAAAACTTTTCTAATTCAATATAATAATCTTCAATTCTATCAAAATTTTCACGAACTATATATTGTCGGCAACTGATAATCCAATCGGCAATCTCTTTGTAATTCATTTTTGATAAATCAACTGAAAATAAACTATTCATAATACACCGCCTTAATAGAAAAACCGCCAGAATGAATACACATTCTGACGGTTTTTGAATATTCCTACCATTTGTATTTATTGCCTGCCCCATAGGGCAGGAGTAATACCATTTCTTAACCATTTTGTTTCCTGCCATTGTTATTCTTTTTAGACTAACAAAATAGATATGAGAGTGTAAGGTTTCCCTTACTCTATATTATACGGCAGAAAATGTCAGAATATAACTTTTATTTAACTAAAAATCAGATTTACAATTATTACAATGCCATTGCTTTGTTGTTTTCCCTAACGCAAATACACCCCACATAGCAACACTTCCCGCTTTTGATAGACCACTAATTTTTTTAGTGTTCGTAGAACGGCAATATGGGCACATTACAGTTGGAGCAGTTGTGCCATTACTTCTTTGTGATGAGTTTAAATTTACTATCTTTTTTGAACTATCAAATTTAGCACCACATTCACATCTATATAAACCATTATTCCATTCAGCTTGTTTTCCACACATACAACAAGTAATTGACTTCATTTATAACACTCCTAACTATTAGAAATCACTCTTACAATTATTACAATGCCATTGATATTTTCGCTTGTTTCCAAAGATTCCAAACAAGGCAATATTAACGGCTTTCTCTGTTGATGTTATTTTTTTAGTATTTGTTGATTTACAATATGGGCAAGCAACAACTGGTTTTTTCGGTTGCTGGCTTTCTTGATATTGATAATGTGGCTTATTTTCAATAGATTTGGTGTTCTCTGAATTGTTTTCATTCCCACAAGATGGGCATTGTTTCATATCATCTGGGTAAAGAGCCCCACATTTTAAACATCTTTTTGTTTTCATATATATTCTCTTTCTTTATGTAATAAATTAAAACTTATGTCCGCATTTTTTACATTCATACTTACTCATTACTTTGTTAGCAGCAAATATTCCCCATAAACCAATAGATACCGCTTTGCTTGCCCCAGAAATAACTTTGGTATTTGAACTACCACACTTAGGGCATAATTGGATTCCAGTAGGTTGTCCGCAATGAATACAAGTTGGTGCTTGATTAGATATTTGTTTGCCACACGCTTTACAAGTAATCAAAGTTGCCTTTATATCAGCAGAAACAGTAGAATATTTAGGTGTAAAACCCGTTGTGGGGTTAGTTTTTTGTTCAAGATTGTCGGCAACATCTTTGGCATCAGCAAGACCAAGTCCAGTTTTTTCTCTTAGGATTTTTATTGCCTTTATCTTTTCGTTTTTATTTATAAGTTCAATAACTTCTGTTAAATCGTAATCCACTCCACCAATTTTGACTATGTTAGCATTAGTAGGTTCTTCTTTTGTTGTTGTGGTATCAAGTGGGAAGCCACAATGAATACACGCAGGTGATTTGTCGGATATTTCTTTTCCACATTCGGGGCATTTAATTAAAGCCATAAAAACAACTCCTTTATATGCTTTTTATTTTATTATAACACATAATTTACCAAAAGTCAATTTTCTTCCGCATAAAAGGATAATTTCTGAATATTTATTGTCTTATGGTGGAATATATATTCTTTTCTTATCTATTCTTAACAGATATATATTCTTTCTCTTACTTAATAGATAGGTATAT
>JAFWWV010000087.1 GCA_017523305.1 Clostridia bacterium | reverse complement strand
TTACACTTTATTTTGTTTTTAATTGTTTTAATTTTAAATTTAATATACCTAACTTTTTATCTTACAATGTTATTAATGAACGCAAAAAGAGCAAAAAATAGAAAAATAAAAAACACCTAAAAAACAGGTGTTTTTTTTATTTATTCATTAATTTTTTGTGGTATAATTTCAATAGTTTGTTTTTTATTTTTCTTGTCATTTAATATTTTATAACTTGTAAAACCTATACAACCAGCACAAACAAAACCTAGTATAAATTGGGCTGTAAAACTTGGAATAACAAAGTATGGTACATATAAAAATCCTCTGCATGAAAATATGTAAGCTTCACGATAAGTCATACCATCAAAATGGTTGTGGTCTTTAACAATTTTTTTAATAAAACTAGAAAACATTGGTACAAATAAAAGTGGAAAACTTATACCTAAACAGCAACTAAAAATGTATAACAAGAGTGGGTTAGTTGAAATTAACATTCCAGCAAAACTTATTGTCATTGCACTTATACTAATAATAACACTTAAAAAAGAAAGTTTTTTATTTACTAAGAATTTTGCTAATATGTTTGCTCCTATTTTGCAAACTTCTATTAAAGCCATAACAATAGCAACTGATTGAAAAGTTAAATTGTTTATGTATAAATATAGTGGTAAAATAACTTCTAAAATGACTTGAAAAATACCAAATTCAATGTGATATAAATTAAATAGTTTGTATGATTTTGTATTTACAACTCTATTATGTTTAACTGCTTTGTTATAAGATTTTTTAAGTACTCCGTAACCAAATAAAATTGGTATTGAAGATAGTAAATATAAAACAGAGCAAGTTATAGTTACAATAAGTAAAGAGTTTGTAAAATTAGAGCCTAAAATAAAACCAGTAAGTACTATAAATACAAGTTTACCTACGTTTGTTGCTATTTGAAATTTTGCAACATTTACTTTTCTATCTGTAAAAGAAAATAAAAGGTTAAGTGGAACATAATATAAAACTTCAGCCAGCGACATAAGTAGCGCAAAAATTAAACATAGCCACCAAGTCATTTTTAGGTTAAGTAAAAACTGAACAATGATTAGTGGTATAAAATGAATAATTATTGTTATTACGCCATACTTTTGTAATACTTTTTTTAATACTAAATTTAATAAAGCGCACAAAGGTTCAAAAGCACATAAATAGATTATTGCAAAAAGCATATTGTTGCTTGCTTTGTAAATGATTAAAGGCATAAAAACTTTTATCATACTATCAGCAAATGCTTTTATCATTTTGTGTGTAAAAATTAAGTTTGTTTTGCTTTGAATTTTCATAAAAATTATTCTAGCAAAAATACTATAAAAAACAAAATAAAAACAGTTAAAAAATAAATAAAAAATAATTTATATGCTGTATATTTACTATTTATTGTAAAAATAAAAAAGTACTTATATTTATTGACTAACTTAATAAAAAATTTATATAATAAATCTGATATTTTACTAGGGAGAAATATAATGCCTATAAGCGAAACAAAAAAGAAAAAAATTATTGCCTTAGCAATTTTTATTGCAATTTTTATAGGCTTATTAGTTTTTCTTTTTTATGGTGATAATTTTAATGTATTAAAAGAAATTTTTAACTCTAATGCTACAAAGGACCAAATTCAAGAGTCTATTGGTAAACTGGGAATTAGAGCGTATATAGTAGTCTTTTTAATTTCAATGATGCAAGTAATATTAACATTTGTTCCTGCCGAGCCACTACATGTTATTGCTGGTATAAGTTTTGGTTTGTGGAAAGGTATGGCTGTTTGTTTAGCAGGCATTATGGTTGGTAATACTATTGTTTATATTTTATATAAAATTTTTGGGACAAAACTTACAGATTACTTTGCTGCAAATGTTGATTTTGACTTTAATATGGCAAAGAAATCTAACAAAATTGCTTTAATTGTTATTATTTTATATATGCTACCTGCAATTCCTTATGGAATTATTTGTTTCTTTGCTGCTACACTTGGTATGAAATATCCAAAGTATATTTTAGTAACAGGTATAGGTTCAATACCTTCTCTTATTTTAGATGTAGGTTTAGGACATATGACAATGGAAACAAGTTGGGCAGTTTCAATTACTGTTTTTGTAGTAATTATTATATTGCTTATTTTAATGGTTAAATACAAAGCTCAAATATTTAAAAAGGTAAATGAATTTGTAAAAAAGAATCAAGAAAAAGCACAAAAAAAAGTAGGAAATTATAATCCAATTATTTTCAAAGGTATTGGAAGATTAATTTTTGCTGGCATAAGAACAAAAGTTAAAGTTAAGTTGAAAAACAATGTAGGTAGGATAGATAAACCTTGTATTGTTTTGTGTAATCATGGTTCCTTTTATGACTTTATTTATTCGGGTAAACTTTTAATGAAAGAGCGTCCACACTTTGTTGTTGCAAGATTATATTTTCAAAATAAAAAACTTGCTTGGATTATTAACAGAACAGGGGCATTCCCAAAAAGTTTATTAGCTGCTGATATAGAAAACTCAAAAAATTGTATGAAGGTTATTGCTAATAAGGAAGTTTTGGCTATGATGCCTGAAGCAAGACTTTCAACTGTAGGTAAGTTTGAAGGTATACAAGAAAGTACATATAAATTTATTCAAAAAATGAATGTTACTGTTTACACAGTTAAAATAAACGGTGCATATTTAGCTAAACCTAAATGGGGCGACAAGATGAGAAAAGGTGGTTTAGTTGAAGTAGAATTAAATTGTTTATTTAAAGCTGGCGAAGCAGAAAATGTACCTGAAAAAGAATTTAAAAACAAAATTGATAGCGCTTTAACCTATGACGAATTTAAGTGGTTAGAAGAACATCCAGAAGTTACTTATAAACACAAAAATATTGCTGTGGGTCTTGAAAATATTTTAAATATTTGTCCAGAGTGTGGCGAAAAATATTCTTTAGAAACTGAGAAAAACCACATTAAATGTACAAAATGTGGATTAACTGTTGATGTAGGTAATAGATATCAATTAAGTGGTACAAAATTTAAAACTTTTGCTGATTGGTACGATTGGCAAGTTGACGAAGTTAGAAAAGAAATAAAGAAAAATAAAGACTTTTGCTTAGAAAGTGAAGTTGAGTTAAGACATTTATCAAAAGATGGCAAAAAATTAACAAGATTTGCCGGTAATGGTGTTTGTAAATTTGATAGAAATGGTTTAACTTACAAAGGTACTGAAGATGGGGTAGAAATTGAAAAAGTATTTACCCTTGAAAGTATATATCGTGTACTTTTTGGTGCTGGCGAAGACTTTGAACTTTATGAAGGAAAAGAACTTTGGTATTTCGTTCCAAAAGATAAACGTAGTTGTGTAATGTGGTACATAGTTAGTGGTTTGTTAAAGGAATAGTTTTAAGGAAATAAAAATGACAAATGAAGAAAATGTAAAAAAAGAAAAATCTTTTACAACAATTAGTACAAAATCATTTTTGTCCGTTGTTATAATTCTTGTTTGTATGATTGCTATTTGTGGCATTTTATCATTAGTAATTCCACAAGGTGAGTTTTTAAAAAACGAAAACGGAGAAATTATTGCTGGAACCTTTACTCAAGGCGAAGCAAGTGGTATTGCTTTTTGGAAAATTATAACAGCACCATTTAGAGTTTTCTTTGTAGATGGTGGACTAACTATTATAATGATTTGCTTATTTTTACTTGTTATGAGTGGCGTTTTTAATCTTTTAGAAAAAACAAACGGCATGAAAGTTATAATGAGTAAAATGGTTAAAAAGTTTGATAGAAAAAAAAGACTTGTTATTTGCTTATCAATATTGTTTTTTATGCTATTTGGTAGTTTGTTTGGTTTGTTTGAAGAACTTGTAACACTTTTACCTTTTGTAACAGTTTTTATGTTATCGTTAGGTTTTGATACTATGACAGGTTTAGGTGTTTGTTTAATGTCTGCTTGTTTTGGTTTCTCTGCTGCTATTACAAACCCTTTTTCAGTTGGTATTGCTTCAAGCTTTGCAGGAATAAGCACCTTAAGTGGTGTATGGCTTAGAATATTATTTTTTGTAATTGTTTATGCTGTAGTATGTTTATTTATTTTTAGACATTTAAAGAAAATTAAAAAGAACCCAGAAAAATCTTATACATACGAAGATGATTTGGAAAAGAAAGAAAATTTAGATTTTTCAAAAAGTAGAGAATCTGCTAAAAACAACAGAATTTTTAAAGTCTTTTTAACTTTCTTTATTGTTCAATTTGTTACACTTATTTTAATTGCTTCAATTAGGGCAATTTCTGATTTTGCTATTCCTATTTTATCTGTTACATTTTTAATAGGTGGTATTATTGCAGGATTGCTTGTTGTTGATGAAAAGAAAAAAGTTTTTGTATATCTTGGCAAAGGTGCCTTATCAATGTTGCCAGCAGTTTTATTAATTGCACTTGCTTCATCTGTAAACCTTATTATGAACGAAAGTAAAATTATTGATACAATTATGAATACAGTAATTAACTTTTTACAAGGCAAAAGCACTTTTGTTTGTGTTTTATATATTTATCTTTTAATTTTTATTTTACAAATATTTATTGGTTCAGCTTCAGCTAAAATATTTTTAATTATGCCTATACTTTTACCTATTTGTAATGTTATAGGATTATCTCCAAATTTATTAATTTTAGTTTACTGTATTGCTGATGGGTTTAGTGATGTTATTTTACCTACAAACCCAGTATTGTTAATAGGTTTATCAATGTCTAATGTTTCTTACGGAAAGTGGGTAAAGTGGACGTGGAAGATTCAACTTATAATATTTTTAATTTCACTTCTTTTACTTTTCTTAGGAGTACAAATAGGGTATTAAAAAAACAAAAAAACACTATAAATTTTAGTGTTTTTTTTTATTTTAAATTATAAAAGCAAACAAAAGTATATATAAAATGTAAATTATTAATAATAATTTACAAAAAACACATAAATAGACCATATATGTTTTGAAAAAGCAGTAAAATGATATATTATAAAAATATAAAAGTTTTTAGGGGAGAAGAAGGGTAATATGAAAAAAAAGATATTAGTTTTTGTAATGTCAATTTTAATGTTTTTTTGCTTTTTACCAACAAATATTTTTTCACTTTTAAAAGTACAAGCAGAAACAACAAGTGAAGAAGAAACGGTTGATCTTAATACAGATCTTTTTGATGCAGAAAATGGTCAATTCAACAAGAAGGCCATTGAAATGATGTTAGGTTTTATGACCTTAACAGATTTAGATTCTTCAATTGGCGAAAACTATATTGTTGATGATTTTTATAATATGGCAACCATAGCAAAAAATTATAATGATTGGTTATCTCAAATTGGACTACCTGATATTAGTTTAAAACTTTCTTATGTAATAGGTGGACTAAGATGGGTTCCAACATATATTTCAACAGATAAAAATGGAAATGCCGTTGTTACTTTTTGGTTGAACGAATCAAAGCAAGATGCTTGGAGTGGTTATGAAAACGGTTATAAAGTAGAAGAAAATTCAACTGCAAG
>JAFWWV010000086.1 GCA_017523305.1 Clostridia bacterium | reverse complement strand
CTACACGGTCGTTAATATCCCAATCGTCAGTTGTATCAACATAAAAGTCTTCGTCGGTATCGGTATAAACTTGAACTTGGTTGTAGTTACCTTTATAAAATGTTTGGGTAACGTTTGCACCAATAACACCATCTTTTTCGTCGTCGGTTAAATTAACATCTTCAAATTTAACTTTTACTTTAACTTTGTCGCCTTTTTCGTATTCGCCTTCTTTAGTAGCTACGTCAAATTCGCCACCACAGAATTCTACTGTATTTGGACTTGTCATTTCGCCAACAAACTCGTTGATAGTTCTTAATTTTTTCATAACGTGAATACCGTCTGGTTTAATACCAAGTTTAACTAAACTATCTGGTTTTGCTTCGGTTGTAGATTGAACGGTAAATTGATAGTCGTTTGTTTCAATTTCCATTTGGAAGAAAGTTCCCTTAAAGCAAGATGAAATTACTTTGCCTTCAAGTTGACCTTTTTCGCTATCTATTGGGTAAACTTTAATATCTTCTGGGCGAATTACAATATCAACTTTTTCATTTTTTTCAAAACCTTTATCAAGGCATTCAAAAGTTGTGTTTAAAAATTTAATAGAGTAGTCTTTTAACATTTGACCACCTAAAATATTACTTTGACCAATAAAGTCAGCAACAAAAGCGTTTGCTGGTTCGTCATAAATCTTTTTAGGTGTGCCTATTTGTTGAATTACACCATCGTTTAATACAACAATTTCGTCAGACATTGTTAAGGCTTCTTCTTGGTCGTGGGTAACATAAATAAATGTAATGCCTAAGTTTTTATGAATTCCCATAAGCTCTATTTGCATTTCTTTTCTCATCTTAAGGTCAAGGGCCCCAAGTGGTTCGTCAAGAAGCAATACTTTTGGTTCGCAAACAATAGCTCTAGCAATTGCAACCCTTTGTTGTTGGCCACCACTAAGTGTGTTTACGTTTCTGTAGCCGTAACCTTCAAGGTTAACCATTTTTAATGCTTTTTTAACTTTTTCTAAGATATATTCATTTTTTAATTTTCTTGCATAGTTTTTAACTTTAAAGCATTTGAAAATTCCTGTTGTTTCTTCAGCAAATTTATCTACCTTTTTTTGTAATTCTTCTGGTAAATCTTTTAGTTTTAAACCAAATGCAATGTTTTTATATACGTTTAAGTGTGGGAACAATGCATATTTTTGAAAAACTGTGTTAACTGGTCTTTTGTATGGTGGAACATCAGTTACATCTTGGTCTTCAATTAAAATAGTACCATTTGTTGGTGTTTCAAAACCTGCTATCATACGAAGTAGAGTTGTTTTACCACAACCACTTGAACCAAGTAGGGTAACAAATTTACCCCTTTTTATTGATAGGGTTAAATCATCAATTACAGTAACGCCGTCAAAAATTTTTGTTACATTTTTAATTTTAATAATATTATCTAACTTTTTAGTTTCTTTTGTGTTTGAAGAAACTGTTTCTGTATTTTTAACTTCTTCCATTTTTTATTTTCCTTTGTTTAAAAATTTGGTGGGCATGATACCCATAATATTTTGCTTTCGGTATTAGAAATGTTTTTAATATAATGTGGTTTGTTTGCCACAAAATAAAAAGTTTCTTTTTGGTTTACTATATATGTTTTTTTACCAACAGTAAGTTCTATTTTGCCTTTTAAAACTAAACCAAACTCTTCGCCTTCGTGCGCTAAGTCTTTTTCAGTTTGGGCAGAAGGTTGTAACTCTACCACAATGGGCTCCATACTGTTCTTTTGTGAAGTGGGCACTAGCCATGTGGTTTTTGTGTCTGCTGTTAACTTTTCAATATGCTCATCTTTTTTAAACACTATTTGAGTGTCGCTTTCATCTTCAAAAAACTGACTGAAGTTTGTACCAAGGGCGTTTAATAAATCTTTTAACGTTTCAATTGACGGACTTGTTAAGTCGTTTTCTAACTGACTTATGTAGCCTTTTGTTAACTCGCATCTATCTGCAAGTTCTTCTTGCGTCAAGTTTTTGGTTAATCTTAAATTTTTTATTTTTAAACCTATTTCCATTTTAAAAAATCCTTTTATTTTTATTTTAAAAAAAAGAAAAATTGAAATAAAAAAAACTTACAAGAACACCAATTTTTTAATATAAAACTAGCAAGTAACAAGTAAGTTTTTATTAAACTTTAAGTTTAAAATCTCTAAACTTTTGAAAGTATATATTATGTGTAATATATTGTCAATAGTTAGAATAAAATTTTTTTAATTTTTTATATAAAATATACATATATAAAATTTTTTGTTTTTTTAATTTGTTTGAGCTTTTAATGCTATTGTTTTTAAAACAAAAATTAATAATAGCAATATTGTAAGTAAATTATAATAAGAAGTGAGTTTAATTTTACTTTATAAACATTTTTTGTTATAAATTATTTGTATTTATTAAAGATTTATTAGCAGGGGGATTTAATAAAATGAACAAAGATTTAATAGAAAGCAAAGGTTTGCCATATTCACCTAATTTAACTATGATTCCTACACAAAAAAATTGTATATACCCAACTAAAGAGCAAGTATTTAATCTTTTTGCAAAATATTATTTATTTGCTACATTAGCAACAACTGATTATGATTTAGAATATTTTAATTTTATTTATCGAAATTTAAATACCATGTATAATTTTGAATCTTTTTTTAGTGGAAAAGATAAAGAACTTTTAAATAAATTACTAAATAAAGATTTATCATTAAACCTTTCAAAAATATCTTGGTTATATGAAGATTGTTTTATTTTTGCTTGGATAATGAATTTAACAAACTTTCCATCACAAAATAGTGAAAATAATGCTGAAATTTTAAATGCTTTGTTATTTATGCAATTTGATGAAGTTAACAAGAAAAATTTGCCTTCCAAGATG
Organism: Clostridia bacterium; assembly: GCA_017523305.1. GTDB lineage: Bacteria > Bacillota > Clostridia > Christensenellales > UBA1242 > UBA7862. The sequence goes on along the minus strand of JAFWWV010000086.1, from coordinate 17,597 downwards.
TTTGATTTTTTGTATAATAAAGAAAGCAATAAGTTAGATTATGAAAAAATTAATTTAAAAAGTTTTGATGAAATTTTAGATAAAGCCGATTTAGTAAAAAGATATTTATGGGGGCTTGAAGAGTTAAGAATTAATAACAAACAAAATACTTCAGGTTTAAATGAAACTGTTTTAAGATATCAATTACATGGTTTTAGCAGAGTATTAAGGTGGGATTTAACTAAACCAGGTATTTAGTAAAAATTGTAGAAGTTATTAAATAAAAACAGTGATTTTGTATAAGTTTGCAAATAAAGTAAATGTAAAAAAAAGAATTTATAAAAGACAACTAATAGTTTGTTATGTAGTTTAAAAATAAAAACTCTTGTTAAATTTAATTAAAGTGTGTTATTATTCTTTTTGAAAATAAAAAAAGGAAAGATTATTGTGGCAGAAGAATTTAGTTTTGAAACAACTCACGTATGCAGTCAAAGTGGGGCAAGGACAGGAATATTTCACACACCACACGGTGACATTGAAACACCTATTTATATGCCAGTAGGAACACAAGCTACTGTTAAAAGTTTAACCCCTGAAGACTTATATGATATTGAAGCACAAATTATTTTATCAAACACATATCACTTGTATTTAAGACCAGGTAATGAACTTATTAAAAAGGCTGGTGGATTACACACCTTTATGAACTGGAAGAAACCTATTTTAACTGACTCAGGTGGCTTTCAAGTTTTTTCACTTTCTGACTTTAGAAAAATTACTGATAATGGGGCAGAGTTTAAATCTCACTTAAACGGTGAAAAACATATGATGACTCCAGAAAAATGTATTCAAATTCAAAATGATTTGGGCTCTGATATAGTTATGCAACTTGATGTTTGCACTGAGTACGGTACAAGTTATGAAGATAGCAAAAAAGCATTAGAAAGAACTCACTTGTGGTTGGGCAGATGTTTTGAAGCACAAAAAAATCCAAAACAAATGTTATTTCCAATTGTTCAAGGTAATGTATTTCCAGATTTAAGAATTAAAAGTTTAGAACTTGCAAAACCTTATGTTAAATGTGGTATTGCTATTGGTGGACTTTCTGTTGGCGAACCAAAAGAAAAAATGTATGAAATTTTAGACGTTTTAAAAGATAAACTTCCTGAAAATAGCCCACACTATTTAATGGGTGTAGGTAGCCCAGACTGTTTAATTGAAGGTGTTCTTAGGGGCGTTGATATGTTCGACTGTGTTTTAGCAACTCGTATTGCAAGAAACGGAACTGCCTTTACAAGCAAAGGCAAAGTTGTTGTTAAAAACGCAAAGTATAAAGAAGATTTTACTTCGCTTGATGACGAGTGCGATTGCGAGTGCTGTAGAAATTACACAAAAGCTTACTTAAGACATTTAATTAATACAAACGAAATTTTAGGGGCAAGATTATTAAGTAAACATAACTTAAGATTTTTAATAAAACTTATGAGCGATATTAGAAAAGCTATTAAAGAAGATAGACTTCTTGATTTTAGAAAAGAGTTCTACGAAAAATATAAAGACTAAAAAGTTAACATAAACTTTAAAAATTTTTAATATATTTTTTAAAGTTAAATACCTAGTTTTAAAAAATATTAAAACAACAAATTTCAACAATATGTGAGTATAATAATTATAATTTTGTTTGTAATATTAAAAAATTTTGTTATACTTACAGAGAATTAATAAAACTAAAAAAGGAGATAAAAAAAATAATGACAAATTTATTAGGCGCAGCTGCAAGTGAAGGCAGTAACATTGGTCAAATTATTATGTTAGTTTTTTTACTTATCATTGCAGTAGCATATATTGTTTTAACAATGAGAAATCGTAAAAAACAACAAGAACAAGCATTAAAAATGTTAGACGAACTTAAAGTAGGTGATAAAGTTGTAACTCACTCTGGTATTTATGGTGAAATTGTTGCTATTAGAGAAACAAATATGGGCAAAGTTTTAACAATTAAAACAGGTGAAGAAGACGGCAAAAAATTTGGTTTTGTTTCAGTTAACGCAAACTTTATTTATGGTATAGATAGTAAACAAGATTTAGTTTTAGATGCTGATGGTAATGTTATTGACCCTGAAGAAGCTAAAGAAGAAGTTTTAAAAGAAGAGTTTAAAGAAGAAAAAACTGAAGAAGAAGCAGAAGATGAAAAAGAAACTTTAGACTTAGAAAAACCAAAAAAGAAAACAGCAAAAAAATCAACTGCTAAAAAATCAACAGAAAAAAAAGAAACTAAAAAAGCAGAAAAGGCAGAACCTGCTAATGCTTAATGATTAGTATAAAAATAAAAAGAACTGTGAAAAAACACAGTTCTTTTTTTTTGTTTTATATAAAAAAAAATAAAACTAGCAAAATAACCTAATTTTTGTTTAATTATAGAAAAGTAATTAATTATGTGTTATAATGAAACTAGTTATAGGAGATTTTTTTTATGGAAAAAAGTTATAGTTACATACAAAAAAAGCAACTAGACCAAATGAGTTTAAATGGCGCAAGTGTTAGGTATGGTCAACAACCAGATATTGCTGGATACTGGAAAACTATTGTAGAGTGCGATAGTAAAACGGCAAGGGAAACTCTTATTAGCAAATTGTTAGAAAAAATGGAAGAAAACAGCGAACAAAATGGTTTTTGGGGAAGTCAAGAAGAATTAAGAATTACTTTTGGTATTGGTACAAATTCAGTACATTTAGACGATAAAAATATATACTTCAGTTTTTTTGAAAACTTAAGAAATACATATCTTGATAGTAAAGAAAAAGGTATTGAAAAACCAGAAGGTACTATGGCAGTAAATTCTATTTACACTACTATTGAAAATTATTTTGGAGCATTTAACGGAGATTTAGATAAAAGGTTAGAGTTAACTGAATTGGATTTTGATACTTTTGAATATCCTTCAGTAGAAGTATTAAAAGGTCAAGGTTGTGGGGCTTGCGTTGAAAAAGCTGCAGTTGCTCACAATTTATGGCTTCTTATGGGTAGAGAAAGTTATTATGCTTGCTCAACTTCAGCAAAATTTGAAAACTCTAGCGACGAAGGTCACGCTTTTTGTATGATTAAAAACCAAAAAGGTAACTTTATGCTTTATGATCATGCTATGGGTAACTTTGGTGCTTTGCAAGGCGACCCTGTTGAAACTTTGCTTAGTGGTCAACCTTTAATTATAGGTCAACCTTTTCAAAACCATGGTGTATATGCAAATGCTTGCAACTTAGAACAAAATGTAGCACCAAATGAATAAAACTAAATAAAAAAAACAAAAAGAACTGTGAAAAAAACACAGTTCTTTTTTTTTATTATATAAACTAATTATTTTTTATGTTTACTTGACAATAAAAATTATAGAAAGATATAATAAATTAACAGATAAATATTAAAATATTTATAAATAAAGGAGATTTTTGCATATGGCAATGGTAGCTGCAAAATGTACCGAATGTGGTGCTGCTATTGAAATTGATAACACAAAAAAAGCAGGTATATGTTCTCATTGCGGTACTGCTTTTGTTACTCAAGATGCTATTAATAATTATAATTACAGTACCGTAAATAACATAACAAACAATATAACAAAAATTGTTAATGGTAAAGATAGTGATGATGCAGAAGACTTTTTTAATAGGGGATTAACTAATTTAAAGTTGGATAAACTTGATACTGCTCTTAAAAATTTTGAACAAGCAATAGATAAAGCTCCAGAAATTGCAAAATATTATTTTTATGTTGCTTATATTAGCAGTGATAAAATGGAAAATATAAATACCTTTGAATCAAAAATGTCTAATTTTTATAAACTTGCAAAGAAAGAAGATTTTGAAAATCTTCCCAAAGAATATGGTTTAGATTTTGAAAAGGGTATTGATTTTGTAAAAAAACAATTATATGTAAGACATATTAAAGATGATAAATGTCAAAAGATTTTTGGCTTTGGGGAAATTGATAAAACTTATAAACAAATTATGGAAAAACTTTCTAAAGAGCAAAAAGAAGAAATTATGCCAAACATAGAAAGTTGGCTTAAAGAACTTGCTAAAAAAAATTCACAGTATTTAGTAAAAGAAATTGCAGAATATAATGTTCAAAATAAATTATCTACAAATGCTGAAGAATTTTTAACTATGAAAAAAGAGTTTCATAATCTTGGTATAAATGAAAATAACGAATTATATACTTGCTATGCTTTGGGGTATGATATAGATTCAATTAGAAAAAGAGCGAAAGAATTAGATGACAAAAATGAAAAACTTTTTGACAGAAATAAAAAAATAGGGGAACTTGACGAGAAAAAGGAAAAAATAGGAAAAAAAGTAGGCAAAGTTGCTTTATTTGCTTTAATACCTGCAATTATAGTTGCTGTTGTTGTTGCTATTATTTGTAAAGGTTCAACAGATTCTGGTGTTGTAGAAGCTTATTTTGTATTTGCTGGTTTAGGTTTTGTTGCTGCTTTTCTTGCTCCAATAATTATTTATGCTTTAATTTCTTCTATTAGACAAGGTTTAATTGAAAATAAAAAGGAAGAACTTTTAAAAAACGATAAGGATTAAAACAAAAAGAACTGTGTAAAAACACAGTTCTTTTTTTATGTTGTTTAGTTTGGTTGTTCGCTAGGCGGGACGTTGTCTTGCTGTGGGGTAGCAGGTTTTACAAAAGTTTGTGGAGTAGGTTCGTGTTGTGGTGGGGTTGATATTTTTTGAGTTGTAGATTCAACACTTTCAATAATTTCGTTTGCGCTATCTTCAGCAAATTCTTCAGCACTATTTTCGTTGCCAACTAGAGTACGAAAAAGTATTGGTATTGGAATTGTTACGGCGTCTTCTCTTAGTTTTGCAAGTTCTTGTTTTGACATACCACTTGAAGATGGGTTAACATCTATTAGTCTATTTTGTTCGTCATACACTTTTTGTGGTGGTTCGCCAGTAGAACAAACACTATCAAAAATTTGCAAGGCTTGTTCGTGGGTTAGGTTATCATCTAGTTTTAACATTATATCAAATTCGCCTTCGCCTTCACTTCTTACTTGGTCGATTATGTTGTATTTATGCATATGGAATATGGTAGAAATTCTTTCTTTACCACCTATATTATGCGCCATAAATGATGGGTCGTTGCTATCTATACGGCAAATTTGAACGCCTGTATTTATATGGTTTAGTGGGAAAACATAAAGGGCGATAGATATTTGTTGGGTGTCTAAGTTTTCTTCTACTACTTTTACATACTTTTCGTCGGTGTCGTTTTCAACTGGGGTATAGTAATAGTAGGTAGATTTTACTTGTTGGTTTTGTGGGTTTGTAGTTGTAACAGTTTTTGAAAATTCACATTGTTTTTTGCCAAAGAACCCGTTTTTTGTAGCATAGGTTAGTGGGTAACCAAAACCGTTATACTGTTCTGCTGCTGTTACGTTTTCTTGTGAAAGGGTAAACGAAAAGTCGTTATTTAGTGGGGTGTTTTGAAAGCCGTAAACTAGGTTTTCGGGTAATATAAAGCCTGCTTGGTTAAAGCGACCTATTGTATGAATATTTTGCACGGTAATAGGTTTGGTAGATTCTGTTACCCTTGAACCTGTTGCGTGGTCTATAAAATACTCGCCGTTAAAAACAATGCCTTCTTCTACCAAGCCTAATTCATAACATTGTATTAGGTTGGTAAAAAGTTTTAGGGCGTCAAAGTGGTTTTTATCAAAACCTAAGTGGACGTTTCTTCTTATTTTTCTGTAAGGTAAATTATCGTTTGCTTGGTATATTTCAGGTAAATTTATATAACTATCTACTAATTTTGTTTTTAATAAAACGCCATACATTTGTTTAACATCTTCAGTTACAACTTCGGGTGGAAATTTTTGTATAAAACTATTGTATAAACTCATATAGTTATCGTACATTTCTTTTATACTCATATCAGAGCAAGTTTTTACATAGGCTTGAAATCTATCTAGGTTATCTTGTGCGATGGAAATAAATAAGTCGTCTTTTATTTTTTCTGGGTTAGGTTTCATAACGCTTGCGATAAAACTTATTTCTTCTCTAAAACGGGCTAAGCCTTGAGCATCTATTTTATAGTTTTGTAAAACTTCGGCGTTATCTGATTTTGTAAATATTCCCCTTAATACTTCGTTTTTTAATCTATCTTTAAAGTATTTTAAAAAGGTTAAATTGTCGGTTGGTTGTTTGTTTAGTTTGCTTTCGCAATATTCTCTAAAGGTTGTTACTGTTTGGTCAATAGTTTGTGTTGGTGGGTTTTGGGTATGTAAAAATAGGTCAAGTATGGTAGAACTAAACCTTTTGTAATCGTTACGCATTAACTCGGTAAACAAAAGCATATTTATTGGGCTTATTTCGTCTTGCCTATAAAGAGAGTCAAATACGTTTGTGAGTTCTTGTGAAGATAATATTTCTTGAAGTGTTTTATTCATAAAAAATAAATCCCTTTTTTTCACATATTTATTAGTATAAATTATATCAAATTAAGGTTATATAGTCAATTTTGCAGGGTTTTTATGTGCATAATGTATAAACATAACAAAAAGGTTAAAAAGGGGCTTTTTGGGTGGTTTTTGTTGCCAGTACTATGCTTTTGTTTAAACTTTTTAATATGTTTTTTAAGTAAAAATAATAAGGGAATTAAAGTTTATTTTTTATAGAATTATAAACATATTTTTATATAACTTTTAAACCTAAAAAAATCAAATATTATAGGTAATAAAAAAAACCAATAGCAAAAGCTACTGGTTTTAAGTAGAAAGTCTACGTACGAAGACCAAACGTTCTTTCTTGTCAACTCGAATTACTTCAGTTGCTTCCCCATACAGGGGCTGGTGGTCTTTTATAAATTAACATAGGTGGTTATGAATGTCAAATGTAAATTATAGTCTTAATAATAAAGGTGTAAGACTCATAGGCTCAAAAGATGCATGGACTAAAACCAAAAAAGGAACTTATAAATTAAATTCTAAATATCATTAAATATTTTTTAATCATATTTTTTTTAGTTAAAACATAATTTTTAAATATAGTTCTTTTTTGTTTGTTTTGGGGGTAAAATAATAATGGAAAAAGTTATTAGCAAAAACAATATTTCACAAGTTTTTAAGGGGTGTTTAATTGCTTTATGTGTATCGCTAATTGGCATACTTTTATTTGCTGTGGTTTTAAGGTTTATAAACATTAGTGATACTTTAATAAAAATTATAAATCAAATTATAAAAGTAGTTAGTGTTTTATTGGGTGTTAAAGTTTGTTTAAAAAAAGATAAATCTAAAGGTTTGGTAAAGGGCAGTTGTGTAGGGGCTGTTTACACAATAACTTCTTACTTAGTTTTTTCGTTATTAGTTGCCAGTTTTAGTTTTGGTTTAAGTATTATTTATGATTTAATTTTTTCTAGCATAATTGGTCTTATTTGTGGGGTTATATTTGTAAATACTAAAAAATAGTTTTTTTTAAAAAACAATAATTTATTAAAAAAAAGGGTTGAATTACTTTTATTATAAGTGATTCAACTTTTTTTTATTTACAAAAATTGACCGAGATTTAAGAAAATGATAAAATATATACAATCAAATTATGGGGGAATTTTTTTATGACTGAAAAAACTACATTTCTAGATGTTTTTACAACAAATGATGGAGCTTTTTATTCTGGTACACATAGAGCAGAAGATAGAGAAATTAAAAATATTCAAATTTTAGCAAATGGTGCAAAAGAATATGTAGAAAAAGATGATACTACTACATATTTACAAAAGTTCTTTGCAGAAAAAAATGGTTTAACAGGAGAGTTAACAGAAGAAGAAAGAGATGAAACTTTATCTTTAGCTGCAGCTTTAAAGCGTACACCACGTGTTACTGTTTATGAACTTGTAAAAGGTGATGATGGTAGAAGCGATTTAGTTACAACTGACCATTTTGTTGGTACATTAAACCCTGGTGGAAGAACTTTTTCTGTTGTCGATGACAATGGCGAATCTTGCAGACTTGCTGTAGAAGGTAACACAGTTGTTCATAGCAACTCTGATGAATTAGTTGCTGCTGTTGGTAATCAACACCTTGGAATTAATAATTTTGCTGAACAAGTAGATACTTGTGCTTTAGTTGCTTTTGATAAAATGTTTATGGATACAACAAAACAACAATAAAAAAAAACATACTAAAAAAACAAAAATAGTTAATAATTTTAGGTAGTAAACTTAAGTTATTAACTATTTTTTTTATGTTTTAAAAAACTTTTGGGTAAATAAAAGGCAAAAACATTATAAATAAAGGGGTTATAATAAAAATTATAATTGACTTAATTGTAGTTTTTTTATATAATAAAATCCATATTGAGAGGAGACAAAATCATAATGACCAAAAAGAAAAGTATAGTAAAACTTTGCATTATATCTGTTCTAACTTTAATTGGTTTATTTTTAACTTTTTTTAGTTTTGTTATTCCAACAACAAACACAACTTTTAAAGGTTTTTTTAACGCAATAAACTATGGTTATGATGTTGATGGCGGTGTATTGGCTATTTATAAACCTTATGATGATACACTTGCTGGTCACGACCTTGAAAACAAAGTTACAACAACAGTTGCAAATTTAGACTCAGTTTTAAGTAGCTGGGGCTTTGATGTTACCAAACAAGGTGACAATGTAAGAATTGAAATTTCTGAAACAGATTACAAAAATGTTAACACTAAGTTAGGAACTTATGGTGTTGATATTTTAAGTTTAATTGGTACTAGCGAAGGCATTACATTTAGTACAGACGCTACTGACGGTGAAGCAGAAGGTTATGTAAGTGGCGAGTATATTGAAAAATGTAATTTTGGCTACAACCAAGCAGACTATGTTGAAATTGTGTTTACAGAAGAAGGTAAAACAAAATTTAAAAAATTAACACAAGATGCTATTGATAATGGTGATGGCAAAATTTATATGTATGTTAATGGTGAAAACTACAACGCTAATGGTTTTGAACTTGAAAATGCAGTTTCATCTTTAACACTTACAGCTACAAATGCTCAAGCAGCACAAGCTTTAAGTTTACAAATAAATGTTCTTGCAAAACCAATGCTTTTAACACAAGTTGTTAACAACACAATTACTGCTGGACTTAATACTTCAACAGGTTGCTTTTTTGGTAATCAACAAGTTTTATTAATTTGTGGTTTAGCTTTATTGCTTGTTGCTTCATTTGCATTCCTTTGTGTAAGATACAGAGTTTTAGGTGCTCTTGCTTGTTTAGCTAATATTATTTTCATTGTTATTTATTCATTCTTATTACAATCTATTCCACTTGTAACAATGGATATGAACGGTATTGTTGGTGCTGTATTTGCTTACCTTGTTTTATTTGCAGGTATTATTACTGTGTTTGAAAAAATACGTCAAGAATATCAAAGTGGTAAGAAAATTCCAAACAGTGTAACTTCTGGTTTTAAGAAAAATGTTATTCCAACACTTGAAAGATATGTATTTGTACTTATTGTTGCTGCAGTGTTCTTTATTGTAGGTACTCCTGCACTTAAAGCTATGGCTGTTAGCGCTTTTGTTGGTTTGTTTGTAAACTACTTTACTTTGTTTGTAACTCTTCGTGGTTTATGCAACATTTATTTACCAATTAACTCTACAAACAAAAAACTTTATAATCTTAAAAGGGAGGCTGTAAAAAATGAAATCTAATAATAAATCCCTTAAAGAAAATAAATTTGATTTTTTAAGCTTTTTAAAACCTTGCCTTATTGCAACACTTATTATTGTTTTTATTGCTGGTTTATTCTGGGGTATATTTGGTTTTAATAAAGGTTTTGACTATACTGGTGGTACACAACTTGTTGTTGACTTTACTGGTAACAACACTATTCAAACTGAAGAAGGTTTAAATAAAACTTCTAGCGAAATTAGAGAAATTTTAAAGAACAACGGCGTTGAAGTTAACTCAATGCAAGTTCAAGGTGAATATTACGAAAAAAGTTTAGTTATTACTTTCCAAAGTACTGATATTGATACTGTAAGAAATATTAGACTTGAAATTAACGAAAAGTTTAACTCAACTGATACTTACGCTTCTTTACCTGATGACCAAAAAGAAAAGATTTTAGATGACGAAAGTGTTAACGCTTTTGACATTACAAAACAAACAACTACTGTTGATGGATTAATTTCTCCAACAGCACTTATTACAACTATTGCAACACTTATTTTTGCTTTAATTATTGCTATGATTTATGCTTTAATTAGATTTAAAACTGCTGGTGCTTTAACATTAACTTTTGGTGGTTTCTTTGGTGTAATTCTTACAGTTGCTTTTGTTTTAATTGCAAGAATTCAAATTAATACTTACTTCTTAGGCGTACTTGGTTTAGTTTTATTTGCTAATGTTTATAGTTCTGCTGACTTCTTATTTAGCATTAAACAAAAAACTAAAGACCCTATGCTTACTGATAAAACTAACCACGATTTAGCTAACCTTGTTGTAAGCGAAAATTTAAAGAAAACTATTGTTGTTTATGCTAGTGCTTTAATTGCAACCCTTGTTTTAGGTATCTTTGGTGTACTAAATGTTTTACAACTTGCTTTAGTTGCATTTATTGGTTTAGCAGTAAGCGCTGCAAGTCACATTTTTGTTGTTCCTGCTTTCTGGGCAAGTATTAACAAAAAGAGAGAACTTTCAAGACCAACAGCAATTATTAACAACGAAGATAAAGATGCTGAAGTAGTTGAAGTTGAAGAAAATAACGAAGACGAAAACGCAGAAGTTGTTGAAGTTAACGATTAATAAAAAATAAAAACTTGTAGGAAAAACCCTGCAAGTTTTTTTTATTTCTTTTTTTATTAAATAACCTAAAACAACAGAAATTAAAAAGAAATAAAAAAAGAGTTAAAAGGTAAATTTTAACTCTTTTAAATTTTAAGTTGTTTTTAAATTAATTTTATTGAACAGGGTCTGCTGTGAAAGGATTAAAACCATTAAGTTCTGTAGCTACAGCGTCACTTTGTTGTTGTTTTGTTAATAAAGCTTCTTTTTCTAATTTTCTCATTTGTTCTCTCAAAGTAGCTTGTTGTTGTGTTATTGATTCTTCTTGATTTCTCCAAGTTTCAAAATATGGTTTTAAAGAATCTGTACATGCAATTGTTTCGGTTGCTACATCCATAACAGGATCTAAACCTTCAGCTCTTAAACTTTCTCCTAGTTGAGAACCAAAGCCTTCTTGCATATCTTTTAAAACGTCGCCTGTTTCTTCAGGATATCTACAATCTCTAAGTGGGCCACCGCCATAACCTTCATGATAATCTCTGCCGTCAGCAATCATTTGTTGAACTGTTTGTGTGAATTTTTCACCACAAATTATTGTAACATCAGGACTATCTTTATAAATATGTTTTGTTGCAACTATAGCTGATAAATAATAAAAAGGTTGTACTCTATAATCAGATGGAGAACCGTTATAAAAAGTTTCTTCAACTGTATTTGGTAAAATACCATCTAAAACTTTTTCAAAAGGAACGCCTTCACCTTTTAATCTAGAAATTTTATCCATTTGTGCACAAAGGCTTTGAAATGCTGCTGCATCATAACGACCTTTTGATAATGAATCATCACGAGAAAGTCCTTTTTGTACTTTTTTAAATGCAGTCGAATATGAAGATTTTTGACCTTTAAAATAATCTACTATTGTTTCTGAACCCATAAAATTTCCCCCAAAATAAAAATTTAATATTAATTATTTATAACATTTATTTTTTTTATTGTAAAATATATTCTTTAAATTACAGTATTTTACTGATAAATAAAGAAAAAATATTTAAGTTGATAGAAAAATAAAAATAAAAAAATTAATAAAAAAACAAAAAAAGTAAAAAAAATTATTTTATATTATAAAAATTTGTGATAAACTAATTAAGAAATAACTTAAAACTAAATATTAATTATAAAGGATAGGCTAGGTATTTTTTAACCTTAAAAGTCTATATTTTTTAAAGCAGTTAGTTTGTTGCTTTAAAAAAAAGATTTAGTAAAATTTTTAAAACTTAAACAAGTTTATTTATTTGAAGTATTATTGTGTTAAAATTTTTTATTAAAACTACCATTAGGGGCGTAGTGGATTTTTTTGAAAAACTTTTAGGTAAATTTTAATTAATAAAAATAAATTTAACGCAAAAATTAAAAAGTTAAAAGATACTGAAAGATGAGGTAATTTCGCATCTTTATTTTAGCCAATAAAAAAATGAAAGAACAAAAAAACTATAAGGATAAAAATTATAAAAAAGATAATTTGCCTATGCAAAATAAAGGCGAAATATCGTTTGAACAAGCAGTTAGCAAAAAGTACAATATTTCTTCAATGGTTGTTAACTTGTTAAAAACAAGGGGCTTTGACACCTTAGAAAAGGTAGATAATTTTTTAAACCCAACTGACGAAAACTTTTATGATCCATTTTTGCTTAGTGGTATGGATAAACTTGTTAAAAGGGTTAACAAGGCAGTAGAGAAAAAAGAAAAGGTTTTAATTTTTGGCGACTACGACGTTGACGGTGTTAGCGCTAGTGCGATATTAATTAAGTACTTTTCAAGCATTCAATTTTATGTAGATTATTTTTTACCAAACAGATATATTGACGGTTATGGTTTAACAAAAGAAGCTATTTTGCAAATTAAAGAAAAATACAATCCAACGCTTATTATTACTGTTGACTGTGGTATTTCTTGCTATGAAGAAGTTGAGTTTGCAAAAACTTTAGGCATTGATATTATTGTTACTGACCACCACGATATTCCAGATAGAATACCTGACACAATTGTAGTTAACGCAAAGTTAGATAATCAAAAATATCCATTTAAATTTTTATGTGGTACAGGGGTAGCGTTTAAAATAGTTCAAGCACTTAGTGGTTTAGAAAATGCTAAAAAATATTTAGGTATTTGTGCTATTGCTACTATTGCTGATATTGTACCACTACTAGATGAAAACAGGGCAATTGTAAAGTTTGGTATGGCTGAGTTTGATAAAAATCTTCCACTTGGTATTAAAATGCTTATGGAAGATAACAAACTTGATTGCAATTTAACTGCAACAGATGTTGCTTTTAAACTTTCACCAAAAATTAACGCTGCAGGTCGTATGGGCGACGCTGGTGTTGCTTTAAAGTTATATATTAAAGATGATAAAATTTTACTTAAAAATACTATTGAAAATTTAAACAATTTAAATCTTGAAAGGCAAGCTCTTTGTAACAAAGTTTATGATGATGTTATTGAGCGTCTTTCTAAAATAAACATTGCAAATTACAACTCAATTGTTTTATACAGTAAAAAGTGGGATAGTGGTATTTTAGGTATTGTTTCTGCTAAAGTTGCAAACGAGTTTAACAGACCTACTATTCTTTTAAGTGAAGTAGGCGACGAGTTAAAGGGCAGTGCAAGAAGTGTAAACGATATTGATATATTTAGCGCTATTTCTAGCCTAAAGGAAGTTTTAGAAGCTTTTGGTGGTCACAAAATGGCTGCTGGTCTTACTATAAAAACTAAAAACTTTAAAAACTTTATTACAAGTTTAAATGATTATTTATCTAAAAACTATCAACCAAAAGATTTTATGCCTTACAGCAATTATGACCTTGATATTAAGTGCGAGCAAATTACTTCAAAATTTATTAACGACCTTAACTTGCTTGAACCTTGTGGTTGTGGTAATCCTAAACCTGTTTTTAATGTGGTTTTGGAAAATACTTCTACAGCAGTGCCTATGTCTAAGCACCCAAATCATTTAAACATTACAAACAAAAATTTGAACATTGTTGCTTTTAACTCTTACAAATATTTACCACTTCTTAAAAATAGTAGTTTTAAACAAATTCAAATGGAGTTTCAAATTAGCAAGTATAAAAACAGAAGTTACTTAAAAGGTATTGCTAAAAACATCAACACTGGCAAACTTGAAAAACCTAAAACAAAAGATGTTTTATATGGCGAATATTTAAAACAACTTTTCTACGAAAGTGAAGGCAATAAAAAGTGTGAAAGCTTTAGCAAAAATACTTTAAATACTTTAGTTACTAAAGCTAAAGAAGAATTGTTTGGTACTCTTTTTGTGTGTTCTAGTTACGAAAGTTATTTGGAAATGCTTTCATATGTAGGGGAAGATAGCAACTTTCAACACTATATGTATGAAGTAATTTCAAACAGTGGGATTAACAGCATTATTTTAGCTCCAACTAACTTTAATAACTTTGGTGCTTATAAAAAAATTGTGTTTTTAGACCCTGTTTTATCAAAAGGATATGTTAACGCAATTGCAAAAGTAACAAACGCAAAACTTTATATTCCTGAATATAAAAAAGTGGATAAAGACATATTTAAGTCACTTCACACTGAAAGAAATTTATTTGGAAAGTATTTTAAATTACTTAGCAATTTTGCATCTACTCAAGCAAGTTTTTATAATGAAATGGACTTATTTAAAAAACTTTATGCTGTTGATAAAAAAACAAACTTTAAACAATTTATTTACTGTTTATATACCTTTATTGAACTTAATATTTTTGAGTTGGAAAGTGAAATGGAACTACTTTGTTTAAAGGAAAATAAAAAGGTTGTTTCTAGTTTAAATAGTTCTAACTTTTACAACCAAGTTGCATTAATTTTAAAAACATTTTAAAAACACCTAAACTCCTTTAATTTAAAGGGGTTTAGATTTTTTTTATAAGTATTTTTTTTATAATTTTAATTAATATTTTTTTTATGTATATTTGCACAATAAAATATGCTTTTTTTGACATTTACAATATATAGTGATATACTATGTATAATAAAAATTTGTGGTTAAAAAGGAGAGTAGAAAAACAATATGCCTAATTCATTTGATTTTTCTGGTTATACAGTAACCCCTATAAAACCATATGTTGAACCTTCTCCAAACCCAGTTGTTGCTAGGTTTGCTATTTTAAAAGCGCTTTCAGGCGATATACCTGAAGAAAATAGAGAAGGTTTTGCAAGAAGTCTTGTTGCCTTAAACTTATCTGAACTTGGTATTAAAAGTGGTGTTAACTTTAATCCACTTTTACTTCAATCGGGTGATACACAAGGAACATATTTACATGTAAGTAATACAATTTCGGTTGTAAACAAATACATTAAAGACCCACAACATTTAGGTTTGCTTTTAAACATTATTGGTCACGAAGCAAAACACAAACACCAACACGAATTAAACAAATTTGCAAAATATTTTTCGGGCAACTTTAGTCAAAGAACAGTAGGTTTTTTAAAGCAAGTTCCAGGGTTAATTGGTGAAGAAAATAACGCAAAAACTCTTTACTTATTAAACCGTTCAGAAAAAGATTCTTTTGTTTATGGAAATACTTTTGCTGAAATTTTGTTAACTGAAGCTTTAAGAAATGCAAGAAGTTCAGGGAACTTTAAAAATGTTCAATATTTACAAGAACAATTAACAAAAACTACATTACTTAAAAATACTGAACTTGGCGAAATTAGGTACAGAGAAAACGATTTTATTGTAAACCATTTACCACAATTTTATAGAAATTGTTCTACTAGTTTTAAACAATACTTATCTATTGCTAAAACTTATAACGAAAGGGGCAGTTTTACTAGTTCTCAACAAGTTTATTTAGATAGAATTGAAAACTCTGAGTTTTTAGATGGTACTGATTATCAAAAAGCTGTGCAAGCAGCTGCTTCTGTTTTAGCATATCTTCCAAGGCGTGAACTTGTTAAAGACTATATTGATTTTGCTCTTTCTAGCCAAGATAAAAATGTTGCTAGAGATGCTTTCAGTTTTATAACACAATACGGTATACCTTTAACTCAAAACGATATATCTAGAATTTTTGTTTGCAGTGATATGTTTAAAGGTTCAGTTAGTCATTTTAGTTTATCTGCTTCAGCACTTTCTAGAATTGATGAACAAGTTATGGTTCAACAATTAGTTATTTCTCAAGGTTTTGAAGTTGCAAGTCAAATTATTGCTAATTTAAAAACTGATGATGCTGCTAGAGATATTGATTTTACTAAAGTTGATTCAGCTCTTTCAAATTATACAAACCAACCTATTTTAACTTACAATGGTCAAAGTTTTGCTGGTTGCAGTCAAGTTTTAGACTATGTAATGCAAAACTTAATTCGTGAAGGTAAGGTTCATCCTGACGATTTATATCAAGTTAAGGGCGAGTTATCTCAAAACTTAGCAAACATTGTTGCTCATTTTGAATCTCCAACTGCTCAAAACTTTGATTTTAATAACGCTTTACAAAATTTTATTGCTGACCCATATAAACAACAATTTGAAGAAAAAACAGATGATGTTGACCAAACTTCAAGGGCTTTAAGTGAAGAAGTTGCTAATAAATCTGCAGAGTTTACAGCATCAACAACTGAGCAACAAACTGAAGAAGAACCAGAACTTACTGTTTATTTTGCAACAAACGAAAATGGTGAAAAATATATTGATGTTTTAGCAGATTCTTTAAACGCTCTTGCAAAAAATTTAAGAGAACTTGCTGAAGTTTTAAGTGATACAGAAGTTCAAAGGGCATTACTTAAAGTTAGCGATAGAAATAGTAACGGCGAGCGTGTTTTAGATAAAGATAGAATTATTAAAGAAGGCGCTCACCCAGAAAGTGAAGAAGATATGACTGCTGCTAGTTGTGAAGGTTTTGATCCAACTAAAGTTAAACTTGATTCTGTAAGTGGGGAAGAAATTGCTTCACCATTAAAAGAAGTAAACCCAGTTTTAAATAATGCTAACGAACAAGGTTTTGTAACTCAAGATGCTGTAGGGCAAGAAGCAGTTGCAGTTTCTTTACCAGAAGCACCAGCAGCACCAGAACCACCTGTTGCTTAAAAGTTTAAATAACATACCTTTTAAAAGGGGAAGAACAAAAATGAAACTTATTGTTGAAGAAAGTGTTAAAGATTTATTTTTATCAAAGGAAAATAAATATAAAAATATATTTCAAATAAACAGCCCAAAGTTAGGTGGCCAACTTAACAACGGCGTAATTTTTGCTTGTGATTTAAATAAGAATAAAACAGTTACAATTAATTTGTTAACTAAACTAGGAGAGAACAGCTATCAAAGTTATTTTGAAAAATCAATAGAGCTCGACGAAAGTTTTGAGTATATAGATTCTTCAAGCGATTGCGATATAAAAACAAAATTTACTTTAGTTAAGTAATTTAATTTACAAATAAATAAAGGGAAGAGTTAATAAAAACTTTTACCTTTTTTTGTTTACAAAAACCATAAAAACTAAAGAATAAAAAGCAGAACAACATATAAAAACAAAATAACTTTTAAAATTAAGAAAAATACATATAAAAACAAAATAACTTTTAAAATTAAGAAAAACACATATAAAAAAATAATAATGAAGTAAAAATTTTTAAAAAACACAAAACAAAAGTTAAACAAAAAATAAAGATAAGATAGATATAAAAAATAAGCAAAAAACCTTTTAAAATAAGCAATTTAAGTCTTGACAAAATATTAAAAAGGGGTTAATATACTTAGGTACCTTAAACAAGGGGATGCGCGTTTACTACTATTAGAAAATTAACGGTCTACTTTGTT
>JAFWWV010000085.1 GCA_017523305.1 Clostridia bacterium | reverse complement strand
TCTGAAACTCTACTTAATAATTTTGGGTCTCTTTCTGAAGAAAAAGTATCTGTATTATAAAAATAATTAAACCCAGATGAAGCATATTCAACAACCATTTCTTTTAAAAGAGATTCAGCTCTTTGTAAATCGTGACCAGCACCAATATCAGCAAAACCAAATTGAATTTCAACACTTGCTCTACCTGCTAGCAAACTTAAAACTTCTCTTCTCAAAGAAAAAATAGTAGAGATTTTTTTAGTATTGAAATCTAAACAACCACCTTCTACATCGCCATATTTTTTTACCATAAGTAAACCAACTTCTTTACCAATAATCATAGATAAAACAGCATGACCTGCTTCGTGATATGCTCTAATTATTTTTGTGGTTTTATCGTCACTTGATTTGTTTTCAACACCTTTAAAAACAACTCTTAAAAAGGCTTTTATAATATCTTCAAAATCTATTTGTTTTTGGTTTTTATACCCTGCATAAATACCTGCTTCGTTAATAATATTTTCTAAAACTACACAAGATTGACCATTTATTAACATCGCAATTTTTTTAGGGTTTACATTATCAGCAAGGTTTTTATTTTTTACATAGTATTCTATAATTTTTGTAGCGTCTTTTATGTTTGGAACATCAATTCTCATTTGTCTACCAAATCTTCCTACTCTTAATAAAGATGATGGTAAAAACCTAATTTTGTTTGCTGTTGCAATTACAAAAACATCTTTATTTTTTATTTCGTCTAACCAATTTTGAATTGTAACAAATTCATCTTTATTACTATTTGCACTAAAGTTATCTTCTGCAAATTTATCCATATCATCTAACAAAATAATAGAAGGTTGATTTTCTACTGCTATAGAAAAAACTTTGTTGATTTCTTTAACAAAATTACCACTTTGTTTACTTTTTTTACACTCAAAAACGTTTCTACCACTTTCCTTTACAAAACATTTTGCCATAAGAGTTTTTCCTAAACCAGGTTCGCCATGTATTAATAATGCTGTTGGTTTTTCTACACCTAGTTTAGTATATTTTTCGGTATTTTTTAAAATATCGCACAACCTTTTTAACTCTTCTTTTTCATCTTCATAACCTATAATTTTATTAAATTCGCTCATAAAAAGCCCCCTTTTGTACTTTAAAAGAATAAAACAAAATATGTACGCTTTATTGTACATAAACAATTTTATTATGTTAAAAAAGGAGAAATATTTATGGGAAGAATTTTTGTTTGTGGAGATACCCACGGAACACGAGATTTTAATAAATTAAAAGAACTATCAATAGCAAAAAAATTAACTTTTGATGATTACATTATTATTTGTGGTGATTGTGGAATTGTTTGGAGTAAAGAACTTTTACCCCAACACTTAAGAGCTTATAAATCACTTTACACTAACATATTGTTTGTTGACGGAAACCACGAAAATTACGATATGTTAAACTCTTACCCCGTAAGCGAGTGGAATGGTGGAAAAGTTCATAAAATAAGTGAGAATATTTATCACCTTATGCGTGGACAAGTTTTTAATATTGAAAATAAAATATTTTTTACTTTAGGCGGTGCCGACTCTCACGATAAAGAAGGTAGAATTAAAAATGTTTCTTGGTGGCCCGAAGAAAGAATAAATTTTGATGATTTAGCCAAAAGTATAACCAACTTAAAAAAATGTAATAAAACTGTTGACTATGTAATTTCGCACTTACCACCTAATAGTTTGGTAAACGAAATAAAAGCCACTTACAAAATAAGTGGCGAACAAATTCCAAGTTATATAGAAAATAAACTTTTAAAATTTGGAAGTTATGAAAAAATAGAGTTTGTAGAAAAAAATATACATTTTAAAAGATGGTTTTGTGGACATTTACATTTTGATTTTTCAATTTCTAAATACTTTTGTTTATATGAAAATATTTATCAAATTAATTGATTTTTATTTTTATTAATAAAATCTTTTAAATCTTTAACTTTTAATACTTTATAAAAATTATTTTGCTTTTCAATAATATTATTTTCTAAAAGGTCGTTAATACAACTAACGGCCTTTTTATATCCACAACTTAAATGCCTTTGTAAAAATGAAATTGAAATTTTTTGAGTAGTTTCTATTTCCTTTTTCATATCAAAAATAAAGTTTCTTTCACTGTTTTCATAAAAATCAGGTTTGAAAATTTCAAAAAGATTTTCAATATTATAATTGTGTTTTTTTGCATATTTAATTAACCAATTAAAAGGTAAAATATTATAATCTTCAACTGTTAAATAGTTAAGTGGTAAATCTAAAAGTTGCTTTAACCTTTTATTTTTATCACTACTTAAAGCACTACTATTAAAAAAATAAACTCTGTTTGATGAAACTTTCTTTCCTTCTAATACGTAATAATCTTTTTTAGTGTTAGAACTCAACCAGTCGCATTCTGTTGTTGGACCCAAAAAGGCATCTATTACAACAAAATCAACTGCTTTTTTATTTTCATCTAAGAACTTTAAATTATATTTTTTGGTGTATTCTTTAACAACATCTTCCATATCATAAGGATTCATAGCACCTGGTAAAGCTAAAAGATTTTCGTCATAATAAACTTTATCTAAATTATATTTTTCAATTAATTTTTGTGATAAACCTTTTTCAAACCTTTCTAAAGCTTCCCTTTTTACAATTAAGCTAATAAAATTTTGAGCTGCTATCATTTTTACAATTCTCCTTTTTTTGATAAGAACATAATAAAAAAAAATATGTACAATAATCTGTACATACTTTCTTTTTAAAAATATATTTTAATTATATTTCTTTTAAAGATTTTTCTCTGGATTCTTTTCTTAATTTTCTTAATTTTTTACTTTGATTAAATGGATGCTTGTTTAAATCAATGTTTAAAATATAAAGTTTGTTGTTATAATCTTCAGTCTTATTTTTTAAATATTCTTTTTCTATTTGCTTTATTTTTTCAGAAGCAGATTCTTCTGGTTCATCAAAAACAAAATACTCAACAAATAAAGAATCTATAATTTTATTTGTTGTATTTACATCTCTCATATTATTTGTAAATATACTTGCAATAGTTTTACGAAAGGTGGATAAAAAATTATTTTTTATAAGTCTATCAGAATGTTTAAAAATATGTTCTTTTAATCTTTCTTTTACCGTTCTCTTTGTTGTAATACCAACATAAATACAAAATAAATTATCTTTTTTTTCTAAGTATTTAACAATCTCTTCTTTATTATCTACTTCTAATTTAAATAAAATTTCTTGCACAAAATTTTCTTCTGCCCACCATTTATAAAACCCTGGCAAACAACCAAACTTATTTAGTTTTTCATTAAAAATTTGTTCATTTCTTATTTCAGAAACTTTTGTAATGGGAAAATGTTTCATCATAATTTTTATCCTTTACAAGTTTTTCATTTGTATTTTCAAAATTTGTTTAACTTATTACAAATTCATAATAATTAAAACATAAATATTTGTAAAATAAATTTATTGTTAAAAATTTTAATTAAGTACAAAAAAAGGTACATATTCTTTTTTATATTAATAAAAAGGAGATTTTTAAAATGAAAGATAAATTTATTAATATTGAAAAAGGCGATTGTGTTTCTTTATTCACTTACGGGTTTGACCGTTTGTATGTAGTAACACAAATTGTAAAAGAATTGAATTCTCATAAAGTTATTTTGTTTAACGCTGGTAGCAATTCACATATGTACTTTCCTTGCAAACGTGTAGAAATGAGCTATGGTTGGGATTTAAAAGATATGATAAATGATTTTAAAAAAGATTTTTCAATTGGAATTATCAACTGCCTATGCCCAAAATTTAATACCAAAGAAACCATTGATTTTATTAAGTTTTTAAGAGAAGACCCTGACATGAAAAATAAAACTTTTATTCTTATTTTCCGTGCTAAATACGGAAGTTGGAGTCTTGGTAAAAAACTCGATTACAAATACTTTAATGTTTATAAAAAATCAATTTTAAACTATTGTAATAAACACTACTCTTTCTATAGATCAACCAACGACTGCACTGATGAAAAATGGACTTTTGAAGATTTATTAAATAAAACAAAAAAGAAATATAAACGAAAAGACTGGGACACAAACGAATTACAATTAGCAAATTTTAAAGATTAATTTTTGTTTTTACCAATATAAAAAATGTGCTAATATAAAAACAAGGAAGAATACAAATGAATAACTTTAAAGAAAAATTAAAAAACTATAAACTAAAAGAAAAAAATATTACATTTTTTGATTTTGTTGCCCCACAAGAAATGTTAGTTTCTTCTTGGTTAAGTTTTATTTTAGATCCATCAAAAAATGGTCTAATAAATGGTAACCAAACAATATCCTTATTGTTAGAGTTAATTGATAACAAACCAGATGTAAATATAGATAATTTAGAGTTTATAAGTACAAAAACAGAAGTTGTAAATGTTGATAAAAAAAGAATGGATATTATTATAAAATATTCTGGTTTGTGGATAGTAATAGAAAACAAAATAGATAGTTGGGACGGTGGTTCTACAACAAACTATTATAATGAAATTGAAAAAATTAAAGACAATAACGAAGTTATATATATTTATTTAAAACCCGAATATAATAAATCCTCACCAAAAAATAAAAACTTTCAAACTATTACCTACGAGCGACTTATAAACAAACTCAACACTATTTGTAAAAATGACTACAAAGAACCTTACAAATTTAAATATCTAAACGAGTTTAGAATTAGTGGAGAAAAATTCATGAAAAACTATGAAATTCAATTTGACGAAAATATTATTTTTTATCTTGAAAATAAAGATACAATAAAAAAACTACAAGAAGAATATGAAACCCAAAATTATAACTTACATAAAAAAATTTTTACATCAATTCAAAGCAATTTAGAAGAAGAATATACTTCTCATATTACAAATACCTATATTCAAATATACAAAGAATACTGGCAAAAAAATAATTATGCTGGAATACACTTTGAAATAATGTTTGCCCCTGGTGATGCTTTAGGTAGAAAAGAAGTTAAATTGACTATGACTTTACATATTGAAGGTAAAACAACAGATAAAGAATTATCTGCACTTAAAGAACTAGGGTTTAAAAAAGGTAAAGGTAATGTAGCACGCATAAACAATTCTGAAATTAAAGTTGAAAAAATATATAATTTTTCTAACATACAAAATATTGAAACTTCTGTTGAAGATATAACCAAAGAAATGACAAAAATAATAAACGATTACTCTAAAAAAATAGATTCTATTTATAATCTTTAAAATAAAAAAGAAAGTCAAAACGACTTTCTTTTTTTTTGGTGGGCCACCGGGGACTCGAACCCCGGACCCACTGATTAAGAGTCAGTTGCTCTACCAACTGAGCTAGTGGCCCAAAAAATATTATCTCGCAGAAAATTACTTTAATGCGAGATAAATTTTAATATTAATTTATTAAAAAGTCAAGATTTATTTATTAAGTTTTGACTTTTATTATTGTGGCCTAATTGTTCTTGTTGTATTAAGGTCAAAAATAAAGTCTATAAGTGATTTACGATAAGGTATAAATTCTTTTTTATCTAACTTTTCCTTTATTTGTTCTTTTGTTGCCCACTCTACTTTTTCAACTTCGGTATCTTGCAATTTAAATTTTGTTAAATCAAAATCGCCACTGATAATATAAAAATCGTTAAAACCATTTACAAAGTTAAAAGTAAAAGCTGGTCTTTCGTTTGAAAAATCGTACTCTACACCAAGTTCTTCAAACAATTCTCTTTGAACTGATTCGCAAGTTTTTTCACCTGCTATACATGAGCCACCACAAGAAAAATCCCACAACCCTGGAAAAGGATATTTGTTTGGTAATCTTTTTTGAATAACCATTTTATCTTTTGCTTCGTTTAGTATAATGCAGTGCACAACTTGTCTGTAGCAGTTTTCTGGTACTGGGGCTCCCCTTTCAATTGTTTTGTTTAGTGGTAGCCTATTTTTATCAAATAAATCAAATAATTCCATATAAATTCACTCCCTCTAGTGCAATATATTAGCACAAGTATTTAACTTTAGTAAATACTTTTTTTAATTTTTCTATTTACTTATTATTAAATTTATTTTATTATATAACTTATGAGAATTATCGCAGGTAAATTTAGGGGTGTTACTATACCTTCTCCAAAAGAAGAAATTGTAAAACCTACTTTAGACAGAATTAAAGAAAACATTTTTAACATAATTCAATTTAAAGTACAAGACAGCATTTGTCTTGATCTTTTTTGTGGCTCTGGCGCACTTGGGCTTGAATGTTTAAGCAGGGGTGCAAAAGAAGTTAACTTTGTTGACAACAATAAACAAAACATTGCTTTACTTAAAAAGTTTTTAGAAAGAATTAATGCTACTGATTACAAACTTAATACCTGTGATTATTACGAAGTTTTAAAAAAGGCTAGCGTGGAAGGTAAAAAATTTGACATTATTTTTTTAGATCCACCTTATGATAGCGACTTAGCAGAAGTTGCTTTGCAAAAGATATTTAAATTTGGTTTATTATCACCTAACGGACTTGTGGTGTGGGAGCATCCCACAGATTACTTAAACACAAAGTTTAAAGCAAAAGTAAAAGATACAAGAACTTATGGCAAAGTTCAAGTGGACTTTTTGTATTAAACTGGTCATACTAAATTGCAAATAAAAAATATAAAGGAAAAATTTAATTATGTTAGATAAAAAATACGATTTTAAAACAGCCGAAAAGAAATGGCAAGAATATTGGCAAGAACAAGGTACTTATAAATTTGATAGAGATAGCAAAAAACCTATTTACTCAATAGATACTCCACCACCAACAGTTAATGGTAAAATTCACATTGGTCACATTTTTAGTTACAGCCAAGCAGAATTTATTGCAAGGTTTAAAAGAATGACAGGCCACAATGTTTTCTACCCATTTGGTTTTGACGACAATGGTTTACCAACAGAACTTTTAGTTGAAAAAGAAAAAGGTTTAAAAGCATATACAGTTTCTCGTGAAGAATTTTCAAAAATGTGTATGGAAACTGTTGAAAAATATGAAAAAGACTTTAGAAACTTATTTATTTCTATGGGCAACAGCGCTGACTGGTCACTTGTTTACAATACAGTTAGTCCAGCTTGTCAAAAATCAAGTCAAATGTCTTTCTTAGATTTATACAAAAAAGGCAAAGTATATTATGCTGAAGCTCCAGCACTATGGTGTACAAAATGTGGTACAGCTATTGCTCAAAGCGAGTTAGAAAGTGAAGAAAAAGAAAGTACTTTCAACTATTTAAAATTCTACATTGAAAACAGTGATGAATATGTTGAAATTGCAACAACTCGTCCAGAACTTCTTTGTGCTTGTGATTGCATTTTCATTAACCCTAAAGATGAAAAGAATGCTCACCTACTTGGCAAAAAAGTAAGAGTTCCACTTTACAACTTCTATGTACCAGTTTTAAGTGATGACAAAGTTGACCTTGATAAAGGTACTGGTGTTGTTATGTGCTGTACTTTCGGTGACCAAACAGATACACAATGGTTTAAAAAATATAAACTTGAACTTAAAGTAGGTATTGATGATAATGGTCGTATGACTGCTCTTGCTGGAAAATACGAAGGCATGAAAACAAAAGATGCTCGTGCTCAAATTATTGAAGACTTAAAAACTGAAGATTTACTTATTAAACAAGACCCTATTTCCCACCAAGTTTCTGTTCACGAAAGATGTGGAACTGAAATGGAAATTAAACTTAAAAAACAATGGTTCATTAAAACTTTAGAAAATAAAGAAGAATGGATTAAAAAAGGCAACGAAGTTGAATGGCACCCAAGTTTTATGAAATCTCGTTATATGGACTGGGTTGAAAACTTGATGATGGATTGGTGTATTTCTCGTCAAAAATATTTTGGCGTACCATTCCCAGTTTGGTATTGTAAAGATTGTGGCGAAATTATTGTTGCTGACGAAAAAGACTTACCTGTTAACCCACTTACATCAATGCCTAAACACGCTTGCCCAAAATGTGGTGGCAAAAACTTTACTCCAGAAAGCGATATTATGGATACTTGGGCTACAAGTAGTATTACTCCACAAATCAACACAAAATGGAATATTGATGACGAGTTCTACAAAAAAATGATGCCTATGACACTTAGACCAAATGCTCACGACATTATTAGAACTTGGGACTTCTACACTATTGTTAAATCATTCTACCACTCAAACTGCTTACCTTGGAAAAATGTTATGATTAGTGGATTTATTATGGCTAGTCAAGGACAAAAAATTTCAAAGAGCAAATCAAACGCTAAAAACGATCCAATTGATTTAATTAACTCTTACTCTGCTGACGTTGTTAGATATTGGACTGCAACAGGTAGTTTAGGTAGAGATATTATCTTTAACGAAGATAAATTTAAAATTGGCGCAAGACTTACTAACAAATTATTCAACGCAAGCAAATTTGTTTGGTTGTTCTTAGAAGATTACGCACCAAAAGCAAATACAGAGCTTAAACCAATGGATAAATGGATTCTTTCAAAATTCAACGAAATGAGAGAAAGATTCATTAACTATTTTGAAAAATATGAAGTTGGTCTTGCAATGCAAGAACTTGAAAACTATTTCTGGAACTTCTGCGATAACTACATTGAACTTGTTAAAGTAAGACTTTACAACCCAGATATTTATGGCGAAGATGCAAAAGAAAGTGCTCAATATGCTTGCTACCACGTTTTACTTGAAATGTTAAAAATGTTTGGTATTTACCTACCACATATTACTGAAGAAATTTATCAAAATACATTTAAAGATAAAGTTGGTATTGCTTCAATTCATAACATTGACTTAACTGCTCTTCCAGTTGAAGTTGATAAAGAATTAATTAAAAAAGGTGAAGAAGTTTGTGATGTTGTTTCTCAAATTAGGGGTTACAAAACAGATAATAAACTTTCACTTAAAACAAAACTTACAAAAGTAACAATTACTACTAAAAATGCAGATTTCTTTAAATCAGTTGAAGATGACGTTAAAGCTGTTTCTTCAGCTCAAGAAATTGTTTACACTGACGGCAACACAAATGTAGAAATTGAAGGCTTTATTGTAGAAGAAAAAGAAGCAAAAAACTAATATAAAAAAAATAAAAAGAGTAAGCGTTTAATTGCTTACCTTTTTTTTATATGATAATATAGTTTTGAATAAAAAGGAGATATAAAAATGAACTTCTTAAAAACAAAGAAAGGAAAAATACAATTTTTTATAATGACTTTATCTTTATTAGTTATTTTAGTTTCTTCTATTCTACTAGGATTCTTTAATTCTAAAGAGTGTAATTATAATAACGAATATCTTTTTGAATATTCTGATACAACAAATAATATATCAATGAAAATTACATTAAACGATGATAACACCTATGATGCAGTTCTTTTCAACAACGGAGAATTAGATATAGTAGAAGGTTCTTTCTATATTTTAAAAGGCTCTATATTTTTTAAACCTTCATCATCTTCTAGTTATAATTATGTAGGAAAAATTTCATATTATTCCATAATAAGAGAAACAAATGATGCTACTTTGCCAAAAATGGTATTTGAGTGTACAAATTCTACTATAAAAATAAACACATGTATTGCTTTATTTATAGTATCTTCTCTTAGTTTTCTAGGTATTATTATATGGATGATAATTGAGAATAAATTAAATAAAAAGAAAAAAGCTTTAAATTCAACAGAAGAAAATACTTTAATAGAAAATAAATAGTAAACAAAAAAACAAGAATCTATCTTGTTTTTTTTACTTTTAAGTAATATTTTTAACAAATTATTAATAAAATAATAAAAAGACTAAAAACAACACTAAATAGGTCTTGACAAACTTATATTTGTTTTGTTATAATACTCTCAGTTTCATCGCGGGGTGGAGCAGTTGGCAGCTCGTCGGGCTCATAACCCGAAGGTCGTAAGTTCGAGTCTTACCCCCGCAACCATATTTTATAAGTAGTAAGGTTTTATGCCTTGCTACTTTTTTTTATTTTCTTACGCCCTTCGGCTTGCGTACCTAATACCCTGCCAGGTCTTTATTGCTTTAGCAATAACTTTTATTTCGCTATGCTTATAAAAGGTAAGTTCGAGTCTTACCCCCGCAACCATATTTTAAAACTAGCAAGGTTTTATGCCTTACTAGTTTTTTTTATTAATATAAAAAAAGACAGAAACAAAATTTCTGTCTTTTATTTTTTGAATAAGGTGGTTTCCCACGGTGTTACTTGGGAGCCGAAAAGAAAAATATAAAAGCTTCTATGAGCATTTCATCACCACCTTTTGTACACGCTTAAAATTATTAACACCTAAATTTTAAGCAGTAACATATTAATATATAATCTATTTTTATGTAAATAAAAATTTATATTTAAACTCACTATTGACTTTAGTTCCCTTTCCCTTTAAAATTATGAAAGATAAATTTTTACATAAAAGGGTTTAAAAATGAAAGACAAAATACTAGATGTTGAACAAGTTTTTATGTTTGAACAAACAGCTCAAAGATATACTGACCTTTGTGCAAAAAGACAAATAGCAAGAGCAAGTGAAGATTTTGACACTGCCGTAACTTGTGATGCACAAATTAAATATTTAAACGAATTAATTTTAAAATCTGATAACTATCAAACAATTGTTGATATTATTACAACTAAAAGAAGTGACGACTATGTTGCAGGTGACTTTTCAAACGTAGGCAAAGCAGATTCTGCATTATTTAGTTTAAAAGATGGTTTAATTAATAGTAGGACTAGTGATTTAGTTGATTTAAGCCGTCAACAATATGAAGCTGAACTTTATGGCGACACTGAAACAGTTAATATGTTAGATGCTGAACTTCGTTCTACTTGTCAAGGTTATGTTGAACAAGGAATTATTGGTGATGTTTGTGATTGTCTTGAAGCAAGAATTCATAATGTTTATGATACAATTCCAACAGACTTCCCTTCACCAAGCGATATGGCAGAAGTTAAAATTGAAGAAGATATTTTTAAAAATGCTTCTGGTTATGTACTTTCAACAGATTGGAAAATTACAGACCCTTTTGCAACTCAACAATAAAAAAATTTAATTAAAAAAGAACACTACAAAAATAGTGTTCTTTTTTTTTAACTTAATAACAAAGGTTGTATTTGTTCTTTCTTTAAGGCTTTTATAACTGTATCTTCTATTTTAGACCAATCAGCAATTACCGATTTTGGTTTATTAACGGGGTCATCTTGTTTAAAAGGTACAAAGTAAAAATTTTGAGTATTAAGTAATTTTGCAATGTTACACATATTTAAACCAAGACCATCATTTGTAGAAACACCTATTACAACAGGTTTATTATTTCTCATTAAAGATTTTGCTGTCATTGTAACTGCATTATCGGTTATAGCGTTTGCAAGTTTTGCTAATGTATTTCCTGTACAAGGGGCAACAACCAAAACATCTATTAAATTTTTAGGACCAAAGGGTTCTGCTTCTACTACATTTGTTACAACTTCATTTTTAGTAATATCTTTAACTGTTTTTAAAAATTCTTCAGCACTACCAAATCGAGTATCATATTTTAAAACATTTTCAGTTACAATTGGGTAAACGTTATATCCACTATCTACTAGTTGTTGTAATGGTTTTAAAATTTGCTGGTGTGTACAATAGGAAGCTGTTATACCAAATCCTATATTCATTTACTTTTCTCCTTTTTCTAAATAATTATCAATTAATTCAATAATTAATTTTGCAGCCGATTTTGCTGTGTATTTTGAAGGAAGTGCTGGACACAACACGTAATTAATATTTTGTAGTTTTAAGCCTTCTAGGCATTGTTTTGACGCTAATTCGAACACATAACAACCGTTTTTAAACTTTTTCACGTCGTTTTGGTTAAAAATAACAACTGGAACGGTGTTTATAACCACGTCATAATCTTTTAAATGATTTTTATATTCCTCGCCTAAATAACAATTTTTTGCAAAAAGTTTTGTTAAGTTATATTCTTTTTCGTTTCGCATAGCAAAATCAAAGTTTAAATCTAATTTATAAAACAAATATCCTACTGCTTTTGCTACCCTACCACTACCAATAATTAATATTTTTTGGTCATTCATACTTAAAGGGGTATTTAAAATTAAATCACACAACATACCTTCTGCTGTTAGGCTTGCATTTTTTAAAACAAAATCTTCGTTTTGCATTATGTTTAAGTAATTAATATTTTTATTTTTAAAAGTTTCTTCAAACGCTAAAGATATTGCTCCACCAAAAATTGTAATACCACTTGGCATATTATTAACTAAGGTTTCATTCCACTTAAACGCTGGAGAAAGTATAACTATATCGCTAGGTTCAATTTCGTTTAATTTATCTTCATCAAAAGAGATTGTTTTATAGCCTTTTTGAGATAAATGTTCTTGAACATAAACTAAACGTCTATCTTTTAAGTACAAAATAAATTTCATTTTTCTAGTCCCTTTCCTTTCAAATCATTTTATGTTTAGAATTATCAATTTGATACCTTATTCTTATATAAATATAAAATGAGAAATAAATTTCACATTAGACATATTAACATTTTGAAAATAAAAAAAATTAATAACATTTTTTTACGCTAAAAAATAATATGATAATATGGAAAAACATTTTTTAGCATCAGCCAATAGTTGTAATGGTTTTATAAATTTATTTAAAAATATTAACCCAGATAAAAATAGTTTTACTTATATTTTAAAAGGTGGACCAGGAACGGGTAAAAGCAGTGTTATGAAAATGCTTGCTAATACTTACAAAAATAAAGGTTATGACATTGAATACTTTTACTGCTCTTCTGACCCAGAAAGTCTTGATGGTGTAAAAATTTGCAAAAAAAATATTGCTATTGTTGACGGAACTGCCCCACATATTACTGAAGCTACTATTCCTGGGGTAAAAGAAAAAATTATAAACGTTGGCGAATTTATAAAACCCCAAATAAA
Organism: Clostridia bacterium; assembly: GCA_017523305.1. GTDB lineage: Bacteria > Bacillota > Clostridia > Christensenellales > UBA1242 > UBA7862. The sequence goes on along the minus strand of JAFWWV010000085.1, from coordinate 7,450 downwards.
AAAACATAAAAATACTATTGAAAAATTATTAATAAAAAAGAAACAAAATTTTGAAAAAGCATACGAAACATTAAGGGCAACTTCACACTTAATAAATATAGAAAACAAAACAAACTTTAAAGTTAATAAGTTAAATTTAAAAGAAAAATTTTCACTTATACCACAAAAACATTGTGGCAGCGAACGAAAACTTTTTTGTAGTTTTATAACAAAAAATGGTATAGAAAATTTTTATTATAAAAACAAATTTAAAAACATTGAAGTATTACCTTTTAACTTTTTTGAAAATGCCCTTTTGCTTGAAAATTTATCTAAAATGTTAAAAGAAAACAATTTTAATTTTATTTCTTTTATGTCGCCACTAAACCCAACTTTACGTGAAGCTATTTACATTGAAGAAACAAAAAAAATAATTTTTGCTTTTAATATAAACGAAAACTTACTTGAAAGTTTTAAAAATAAAACAATAATTCAAAAACTTTTAAAACAAGCTGGAAGTTATATTGAAAGGGCAAAATACTATCACAAAAAAATAGAAGTTTATTATGTTAAAAATATGGATTTTGATGGTTTAAAAAAATATATTAAAAATATTGAAAATCAATTATAAATAAAGAAAAATAAATAATTTTATAATTAAAAAAGACTGAGATTATTTTTAATATTTTCTCAATCTTTTTTTATATTTTTCTATTTATTTTTTTTATTTTTCTAACTTTAATAATTCCACTTTTGGTTCTTCATTTTTTTGCAAAGTTAAAACAGCATATTCTCCATTTTTAAAAGCACCAGGATTTATAAATAAAATACCTTCAATTCTTTCAGCGCTTTGTTTATGTGTATGACCAAAACACACAATATCACAATAGTTATTTTTTGCTTTTTCTAACATTAAAAGTGGTGTTAATTTTGCTCTAAATTCGTGACCATGTGTTTGCATAATTTTAAAACCTTCAACATTTGTAAACTGAGTTATTGCTTCAAAACTAAAAAAATCACAGTTTCCACTAACTTTTTTAAGATTTATTATTTCTTCTATATTCTCAAAATCTTTTAACCCATCACCCATAAAAAATACATAATCAAATTTATTATTTAACAATAAATTTTCTACTTTTAATCTATTGCCATGAGAGTCACTTATTAAACAAATTTTAACCACTTTTATTTTACCTTTTATATAGTTTAAGTTTAATATATTGCTTTATTTTTTTCAATTAAAAATAAAAACTAAATTTTGTTGTAAAAATTTTTGTTTGTTATATAAAATTTTTTGTGATAAAATTTACTCAAGCGAGAAATATTATGGAAAATTTAAAACAAGTTATTGCTAACAATTTAGCATTTTTAAGAAAGAAAAACAAAATGACTCAGTTAGAACTTGCAGAAAAAATGAATTATTCTGACAAGTCAATTTCTAAATGGGAACACGGGGATACCTTGCCAGATATTGAAGTTTTACATAAACTTGCCGAATATTATGGGGTAACTCTTGATTATTTAGTAAACGACCAACCACATGAAGAAAAAGAAAAACTTTTTAGCATTAAAAACCAAAATAAAAGCAATCAAATTATTATTACTTGTTTGGCTGTTTCATTTGTTTGGATTTTAGCAACCATTATTTTTGTTTACTCAAACTTTGCAGGCACACCAAAATATTGGATGATTTTCTTATGGGCAATACCTGCTTCATGCTTAATTTTACTTTACTTCAACAAAATATGGGGTAAGAAAATTTTTAGTTTTTATATCATGTCTATTTTAACTTGGTCGCTACTAGCCTGTTTTTACATGCAATTTTTAACATACAATATGTTTCTTATTTTTGTTATAGGTATACCTATTCAAATTGCAATTATACTTTGGTCACAACTTAAAAAATAAACAAAAAAAGGAACACTTAAAACAATAAGTGTTCCTTTTTTTATATAATTTTATTAACCTAAAAATGTATCTTTATTAATTTTTTGTAAAAACTTTTCAATTAAACTTGTAGGAATTGGTGTTAAACCAGAGTGAGCTTTTGCAAAAACTTGGCCAGGATAAGCGTGGTAATCACTACCACCTGTTGAAAGTAAGTTGTGTTTTTTACATACTTCTAATAAATACTCGGTATGTTCTGGAGTCATACTTGAGTGATAGCACTCTAAACCATCAAGTTTATTTTTTGCAATAAGTTCATCTAAAACTTTTTTAGGTTCGTCAATTTTATAAACGCCAAATGGGTGTGCTAATACTGCTAACCCGCCACAACTATGAATAAGGTCAACAGCATCTTCAAAACTAAGTGAATAATTTGTTGGATCAAAATACATAGGACTATCTTTTGAAGCAACCATTTTTCTAAAAAAGTCGCCACCGTGTTTAACACCGTAACTTTCTAAGATAGGAAGATTTTCTTCATAATTTAAAAGTTCACGATAAAATATTTTTTCTGATTTTTCATTTGGGTTGTATTCAATATTATTATACTTAAAACCTGCTAACTTTCCTTTTGTTAAGCAAGTATCTAAAATTGCTTTTTTAATAGCGTGGTATGATTCTTTATTAACCCAGTAATTACCTTTCATTTTTTCATAGTCAAAACCATAACCTAAAACTTCCATTTGCATATTATTATATACAAATCTAAGTTCGCAACCAGGAATTACTTTGCCTGAAAAATATTCTTTTAGGTTTAGTTCTTTTACTTCACCAAAAGCACTAACGGCATCATGGTCAGTAAAGGCAATATAATCAAGTTTATTTTCTTCTGCAAGGGTTAAAATTTCCTTTACAGTTGGTTGTCCGTCTGAGTGAACTGTATGAATATGTAAATCTATCATTTTTATTTCCTTTTAATTTTTATATAAAAAGTATAATTTAAACACAAAAAAAAGACAAAGATTTTTTTGTTTTCTTTGTCTTTTATTTTTATTATTGTGCAGTTCCTTGGTCTTGGTTTGCAATAGCAACGGTTTCTAATACGCTGTATGTTGCACCCATAACGTTTGCTTGAACTTCTTGGTGTTTTGTACCTAAGTTAGTAAGCAAGCAACCTCTTGGTTCTAAGCATTCAACAGAGTAAGCGTTTTCTCTTGGAATATTCCAACCTTCAAGTGTAGTTACTAAATCTTCAACTTGTTCGCTATCATATCTTGCATTAACAAATGCTCCATCACCATCTCTTGCAAGTAATGTATCAACAACCCAGTCTGCTCTTGGGTGAACGTCAAGTTGTTCGCTATCTTTATTTAAAATTGTAATAACACCAGCTTCGTTTGCTTCTAAAATTGAAGATGAAAGTTGAGTATTAAGTGAAACATTGCCTTTATCGTCAATATAAACTAAGTCTGATTCGTTATAAACAATACAATGTTGTGGTGTTTTTGCTGGATTTTTTAATGCTGGAATATTTGCAGCTAAATCTCTTACACCTTCATAAAATCTATCTACAGTACCAATATCTTTAACATAGCAAGGAGTGTTCCAAGCAGTAACTTTTGAAGAACCACCATAAATAGCTTTTGTTAAAATACCTTCTTCCATATCAATATATGTAGGATCTTCAGGAAGACCTTGGAAAACTGATTTATTTAAAATCATAAGACCGTTTTTAGGTGTATTAGGGAAGATACTACCTCTTGGTCCATCGTTTTTACCTTGTTTAGGAATTAAACTTATAATTTCGTTGCTACCTTTTGCACAAACACATAAAGGTCTATCATCTGGGTCAGAACATGGTGAAATTAAAACAGTTGCATCTGAATTATCTTGTACGTGTGCTTTAAACATATCACCTACGTTTACATCAAATAAAACATCAGCATATGTAAATAAGAAATCATCATCAGGAATCATTTCTCTTAAAGTTTTTGAGCAGAATGCTCCACCTGTTCCAAGTGGTCTTTCTTCTTCAAAGTATTTAATAGTAATGTTTCTACCTGGAATATTTGCATTAATTGTTTCGTTAGTGAATGCATTTTGAATGTATTCTTTTTTGTTGCCCACTACAAGCACAAAATTAGTAATACCATTTTCTGAAAGCATTTTAATTTGATGCTCTAAAATAGTATCTTTTGCTTTACCATAATTTTCGTGAGCAGTATTGTAAATGTTTACCATAGCTTTTGGTAATTGTCCTGTTATCGAAGCAAGTCTTGTACCTTGTCCACCTGCCATAATAACTGCTGTTGTTAGTTTTTTCATTAAAATTCCCTACCTTTTTTTGAAATATAACAACCAATTGTTGATTATGCATATTTTACCCCTACGGTAGTCAATTTTCAATACCCAACCCGACAAAATTAGCCTTTTTTTGCCTATTTTTTAGTATTTTTGTGCAAAAAGACAACCAAAATAGGTAAAAAAATATAAAAAAAATGTTGACAATCTTTAAAAAAAATATATTTTTATATATGGTAATTTTGTAAAATGCCTAAAAATATACCTTTTTTTTAAAAGCAATAAATGTTGACTTTTTAATAAATTAAAACTATACTTACAAAGTACTTTAGTTTTAAGTTTAATTTAAAAGTACTTGCGCCGTTAGCTCAGCTGGATAGAGCGTTGGTCTACGGAACCAAAGGCCAGGGGTTCGAATCCCTTACGACGCACCAAATAAACCAATTAAACTTTAGTTTCGACTAAGTTTAGTTGGTTTTTTTTATTAAAACTTCTTTTTTGTTTGATATTTTATTTTTAAAAATATAAAATAAAATTAGCAATAAAAAGGGGTTTAAAAATGGATAAATTAAAAGAACTTAGAATTGTAGATAACTTTTATCAAACATCAGCATTCTTTCCTATGCCAACTGTTTTAATAAGTACTGTTAGTAAAAACGGGCAAACTAATTTAGGGGCTTATTCTTTATGCTTTCCTTATTATATTGCTGGTAAAGATTATTATGCTATGGTGCTTGAATGTCGCAATAGTTCAAACACAGCACAAAACATTTTAAGAACTAAAAAAGCAACATTGAATTTTATTCCTGACAAACGCAAATATTTTAAAGAAGCTGTAAGATTAGGTTTTCCTGGCGATACAACTGAAGAAAAAATGAAAAACTGTTTATTTACTTTAGTTGATAGCGAGTTAGGTAAAAACAGACCACAAATTGTTGAAGAAAGTTTTCAAGTTTTTGAATGCACTTGGGACGATAGTTTAGAAGATGCTTCAAAAGACAAACCTGGTCAACTTGAAGGTTATGAACCACCTTACAGAAACTTTAATGGTATTACAAGTAAATTTGGTGCTCACTTCATTTTAAAAATTGATAAAATTTTAATGAAAGAAAAATATCACAACTCTATTGTAAATGGAGTTAAATCTTGCTCTTTTCCAAGAGTTCCTGTAGATTATGGTTACAGAGATAGCACAAACTTTTGGTACACAAAATTTACAAGACCTATTTCAGAAAAAATTCCTGCTAAAGAAGGTGATGTAAAATCAGTTATTTATGCAGCAGAACGTATTGACCCTGAAGTTAAATTTACTGAAGAAGCTTGCGCTAAATTAACTAAAATTCCAAGAATATTCTTAAAAGCAGCGTTAACACAAATGGTTAAAATTGCTAAAGAAGAAGGTATTAAACTTATTGACGAAGACGCACTTAACATAATTAATGATAAACGCAGAAAGGAAAAGAAAAAATAATAAATTAAGGTAATAATTAAAAAGCAAAATCAAAAAAAATGATTTTGCTTTTTTTCTAATCTTTCTTTTGTCTTTTATAACCTGCAAAAACTAAGCATGCACCTGTTACTGGTAAAATAAACGAGTATATTGTTAAACCTGCGCTACCTATTGCTTGCCCTACAAACGATAAAAGACCTATAACAAAAAGTATCCAGCCCGAAACTATCACAAATTATCACCTCCTTTTATATAAAGTAAAATTAAGGCGACAAAAATAAAAAATTAATTCTCCCCCTACATATATGTTAAATTTTCGCCGAAAAATTTTTTGTTTTAATAAAACATATTTTTGATATATAAAATTTGTCTTTTTAATTTTGCAAAAAACTAAATTTTATTTACAATAAAAACATAGATATATGTTAAGGAGAAAATTAAATGAAAGTTTTATTAGTTAACGGTAGTCCACATCAAAAAGGTTGCACATATACAGCACTTAGTGAAGTTGAAAAAACTTTAAATGAAGAAGGCATTGAAACAGAAATGTTTTGGATAGGTACAAAACCTATTTCTGGTTGCATTGGTTGTTATGCATGCACTAATTTACACAAATGTGCTATTGACGATATTGTTAATGAATTTGTTGAAAAAGCCAAAGATGTAGATGGTTTTATTTTTGGTACTCCAGTTCATTATGCTGCAATGGCTGGAAATATGGCCTCGTTTATGGATAGAGTTTTCTACTCTGCTGGTTGTGGTGGAAACAGAAAATATTTTGCTTACAAACCTGCAAGCGCAGTAATAAGTGCAAGACGTGCAGGAACAACAGCTACTTACGACCAAATTAATAAATATTTTGGTATAAACCAAATGCCTATAATTTCTTCAAGGTATTGGAATATGGTTCATGGTGCAACACCAAGTGATGTTGTGCAAGATGAAGAAGGTATGCAAACAATGAGAATTTTAGGCAGAAATATGGCATACTTTTTAAAGTGTATTGAAGCAGGTAAAAATAGTGGAGTTGAAAAACCAAAAACTGAAAAAACAATTATGACAAATTTTATAAAAAAACAATAAAAAAAATAAAGAGTAGTTTTTATGACTACTCTTTTTTATTTCCATCTAAAAATCATATTTTTTTCCACTTTCTGTTGTTTCTATATTAAGTTCTTTAGCTTTTAATAAAAACTCGTCTGTACAATGAACGGCTATTAATCGCTTTTGTGGGTATTGTTCTTGCATTTGTAGTAAATGCTCTGCCCCCATATGTGATTTTGTTGTTCTTTCATTGCAACAATCTATAAAACACATATCACATTTTTCTACAAACTTTTGAGTATTAGCATCATAAGTACAATCACCCGAAAAACCAATAGTTTTATTATCTTCTTTAATAATATATGCTAAATTGGTCATTCCGTTGTGGTCAAGTTCAATTGTTTCTATTTCAAAGCCTTCTAAATTAAAAGTTTGTCCAGAAGACAGCTCTACGACCTTAATATAGTCTTCTACACGCTTATTTGTGGTTGGGCACGAATAAAGTTCCTTTAAAGCAGTTAACGCTTTTAAAAGGCCTTTAGGGCCGTAAATTGAAAGTCTGTACTTTTGATCTTCCCCTTCATAAACAAGAACTTGACTAATAAGAGATGCAACGCCTAAAAAATGGTCGCTATGCATATGAGTTATTAATATATTGTTTATTTCCTTAAAATCTATATTACATTTTGAATAATGTTTTAAAATACCTTCTCCACAATCAACCAACATTGTTGAGTTAATAGAATATGAACTAACTGGTTTATCTGTCCAACTAGTACTACAACCTAT
>JAFWWV010000084.1 GCA_017523305.1 Clostridia bacterium | reverse complement strand
TTATATTTCTGTTATCGAAAGAACTAAAGAAATTGGTGTATTACGTAGCGTGGGCGCATCTAAAAAAGATGTTAAACGTGTTTTCACTGCCGAAAGTTTCATTATTGGTTTTAGCAGTGGTATGATTGGTATTTTAGTTTCATTATTACTTACAATACCAATTAACTTAGTTTTAAAACACTTCACTGGTATCTGGGGCCTTGCAACATTACCTGTTGGTGGCGCAATAATATTAGTTGTAATAAGTGTTATTTTAACTTTAATCGCTGGTGTTATTCCTGCAAATTATGCAGCTAAAAAAGACCCTGTTGTTGCTCTTAGAAGTAACTAATTAATCTTAAAATTTTCCATTAAATTTTTAGAATAAAACAAAAACAAAAAACACAGAAACTTTCTGTGTTTTTTTGTTGCTTTTTGTCATATTTGCTTGTGTAGATAAATAAATATTATTATGTAATCCAATAAAAATAATATTTTTGTATATTTAAGTTATATATTTTTGTTTTGAAATTAACTATAATTTTGTTATAATACCTAGCATAAATTATTTACCTTTTGGGTACTAAAGAAAAAATCTTAGGTTTAAAGGAGTTTTTTTTATAAAATGAGTAAAGTACAAATCATAACAGATTCAAACTCAGGTATAAATCAAATTGAAGCAAAACAATTAGGAATAAAAGTTGTTCCTATGCCTTTTACTATTGATAGCGAAGAATATCTTGAAAATATAACAATTACTCAAGATAAATTTTATGAATTACTACTTCAAAACCCAGATGTTAATACTTCACAACCTTCACCAGGTTACTTACAAGATTTATGGGACGAAACTTTAAAGGAATATAAAGAAGTTGTTTTTATACCAATGTCTAGTGGTTTAAGTGCTACTTGCCAAAACGCAATTAACTTGGCTAGTTCATATAAAGGTAAAGTTGAAGTTGTTGATAACCAAAGAATTTCAGTTACTCAAAAAGAAAGTGTTCTTGAAGCTATTGAACTTGCAAAACAAGGTAAATCTGCTAAAGAAATTAAAGAATACCTTGAACAAACAAAAGATAAATCTTCTATTTATATTATGCCTACAACTTTAAAATATTTAAAGAAAGGTGGTAGAATTTCACCTGCTGCTGCAGCGCTTGGTACTATGTTAAAAATCAAACCAATTTTATCAAGTCGTGGTGAAAAATTTGAAAAATTTGCAATGGCTTTAACTGTTGGTCAAGGCAAACAAAAAATGATGCAACAAATAAAAAGCGAACTTGAAAAAGAGTTTAAAGCTGAATACGAAAGTGGAAAAATGGTTGTTAGTGTTGCCCACACTCAAAACCTTGTAGAAGCAAATAAGTTTAAAGAAGAAATATTAAAAAAATTCCCTAAACTTACCTTCCATTTTATTGATCCACTTTCTCTTAGTGTTTCTTGCCATATTGGTCCTGGTTCACTTGCAATAGCAATTTCAGTTAACAACTTTTTAAACAATTAATATTAAAAAAGACCATTATTTTTGGTCTTTTTTTTATTTAAAAATAAAAATATTACTTATAATAAAACTATTATTTATTTACTTTTTTTTATAAAAATTTTATTATTAAATTAGGTGAAAAATATGACAGAAAATAATATAGAAAACACAAATAATAAAAAACAGATGTCCCCTTTTTCTTCTTTACCAAAATCTAAAAAAATTTTAACAATTTTTAACTATACAATTTGTTTATCACTTAGTGTTGTTCTTTTAGGTTTTATTATAGCAATTTTAATTTTTGGCGACCCTACAAATAGATTGGTTGCTTGTATACTTACACTATTTTGTTTTTTATTACCTTTTATTTTTCAATATATTTTTAAAACAAGACTAACACCCACTCTCGTTACTATTTATGTGGTTTTTGTTACAATTTCAGCTTTTGTAGGCAGTTGTTTAAATGTAAATAAAATTATTACCTTTTTTGATAAAATACAACACTTTTCTTGGGGTTATATTGCTTGTCTTATTGGGTTATTCTATTTATGTAAAACAAACGAGTTTGACAAATTAAAACCTTTTACAATTATTTTTATCTTCTTTGCAGTTTCAATGGCTACAGCAAGTTTGTGGGAACTTTTTGAGTTTGCTGGAGATACTTTTTTAAACCAAACAGCACAAGGAACTGCAATTAATAATATTGTACCAGTTACAGATACCATGACAGATATTTTAGTTCACTTTATAGGTTCTATTCTTTTTACACTTCACTACTGCTTAGATAGATTTACTCACAAAAATTTAGGAATAACTAGCATAATAAATAATTTTAAAATTAAGTATTAAAAACAAAAAAGTTTAGGTTTTATAACTTAAACTTTTTTTTAATTTCAAAGATTATTTTTTATTTATAAAAATTTAAAAAGTCGCTTTTTTCTTTTTTATATAAATAATATGTATACGGTAGTCTTTTTTTTAGACTACCTTTTTTTATTTATCTTCTGCCACAAATACAATTAAATAAGTCACAAAAACAACATCTTTTTTTAGGTTTAAAACATTGTTTTTGTTCTGCATAACCCCAGTTATTTTTTGAACAAGAACATTGATTATTTTTTATATTTTCTTCACCAGCATAATAATTTTCTTGACCATAATTTTCAAAATAATTTTCGTTTGTATTTCCATTAAACTTTGGTCTTTTACAACAAGAGTGTTTAAATTTACCTTCACTTTGTTCACTTTCTACTTGCCAATAATTTGGGTAATAACAACAACTATCTTCTTCTGTTTTTTTACAACAAGAATGTTGTTCTTGTTCTCCATAACAACTTTTACCAAAATAACTTTGATTACAATTATAACAATTTGAGTTTTCCCACATATAAACTTTACCTTTTTAAATTTTTATAAAAGTAATTAAAATAAATTACCTTCTAAACCATACTATTCAGTTTTAATTTTTATTGTTAAAAATGTTGAAAAATAAAAAAAAGAGTTAATAAAATTAACTCCTTTTTATCTTTTTATTTTAAAAAGTTGCCCTATCAAGCTCTCTATTAGTACTTATTTCTTTTAACAAAATAGTATTATGATCTATTATTAAATAACTATTTTCTGTATTATTTTTTGGTAAAGAAACTGAACCAGAATTTACACATAAAGTTTGTCCCACCTTTTCAATAAATCCTGTATGAAAATGCCCATAAACTAAAACATCAACATTTTTTGGTATGTTGTCTTTGTTATATTTGTGTCCATGTGTAAACATAAACCTTTTATTTGATATTTTTAATTTTATATGTTTTTTAAATTTAAAACTAGATATCATTTCATCAACTTCAGCATCACAATTACCTTTACAACACAAAATTTTATCTTTAAAACCATTTAAAATATTACAAACTTCTTTAGGATTATATTCTTGTGGTAAATTATTTCTTGGTCCGTGATAATAAAGGTCACCAAGCAAAACAACTTTACACTTTCCTGCTTCTTGAATAATACTTTTTATTTTGTTTGCATAAAAAAGCGAACCATGTATATCTGAAAAAACTAAATATTTCATATATTACCACCTTCTATCTTCTTTATCATTTTTTTTCTTTTCTTCAAACTCTTTATCAAATTGCTCGTTTATATACATCATATCAACAAGTTCATCTTCTTCACTAAGTTCTTCTTGTCCTATATCGTGTAATATTTTCCAATCCATTAAAAATTTAAAAAATCCCATAATTGAAACCCTTTTATATTTATAATTTATCATATTTTTTTGTGCTTATACTAATAAAAATTTAAAACATATAAAAAAGAGTAAAAAAATAGGCAGTTTTTACAAACTACCTATTTTATTTTTAATTATTCAACTTCAACAACGCCATCTGGTTTAATAGTTATAGTCATACCGTCTTTAACATAATTTAAAAACTCTTCACCTAAACTATCAACTACTGGCATTTTTGTTTGTTCGCCTTCCAACCAAACATCAGCTAAAATTACACCAGCACCAGCAAGCGAGTCTATTGGATTTGAAAATAACATACAAGCAGGTTGTCTACCCATTGAGCAAGCACAATATAAAACTAGACCACCCGTTGTTGAGCCGATTGTTTGGGGTAAACAGAGCGCTTTACCTGCCATCTGCTTTCCGTATAGATCTTTATTGTTTTGATCGCCACAGGTGGCTTTTTTGTCGCCAAATTGCAATGCTTTTTGAAAAGATGCCAATGTATTAAGCCCTTCATGACTAACAACTGCTTCAGCCCTTACTTCACCAGGGGCAATTACTCTACCTTTAAAAGTTTTCATTTACTTTGTACCCCCTTTTGTAATTTGAACTAAAATTTCATCATCAGTATAATACCTTGTAGTAGTATAAGTACGAAGTTTGTTTGAAGAAGTAATAACAGGCATTTTTCCACAAAGTGGATTATTCATGTACATAAGTGGACAAATATACGAAACTGTTACACCCATTGCTTTTAGTTTTGGAGCATATTCAGTTTGTTCAAACCTTTTTATTACACCAGGCGAAGCAGTGAAAACTGTTGGAATAACAACTTTTTTATTTCCTGCTTCTTGTAAAGCTGGTTCTAATTTTTTAGTCCAAGATACAAGTTGTTCAAAACTCATATGTGGGCAACCCATAAAGCAAAGTTTTGGTTTTGCATTTTTATTTTTCCAAATAACAGGGTAACTATCATAAATTCTTTGAAGTTCGTTATCATCAATTACATAAACTTGAGCGTCTTTCTTTACTAACTTTTTACCTAGTTCTTTAGCTTCAGGTGTTAAGTTTTCAATGTGATACAAACCCACTGCACCATTTGAAGCTGTTGCAGAACCAAAGTCTTTTAAGTAAGTACAAACTTCGTCAGTAAGTTCTTCACCCAACCACTTATCAAGACCTTTAATAAAAGGAACATCTTCCATAACTTTCATACCAATAGCAGAACCTAATAGTTGAGCCTCTGGTTTTTTAGTGGTTTTAATTTCAATAACCCAACTTGCCTTTCTGCCTTCATCAGTTACTAAACCAAAATAAGGAACGTAACCTACAATAGAACCCATAATATCCATAATACCAGAGTTACGATTACACCTTGCACCAAGAACTGAGTTTGCATAAACAACAGCAGAAGATTCTGCCCAACTTAATACTTCACCTTTGTTAGGTTTATTACCAACTTCATCCATATAGCAAGTACAAGTAAAAGCATTTTCATCCATTAAACCAAGTTGTTTTAATTGACCTTCATAAAAATCTTGCTTTGAATACATAAACTTATTAAAAATTAAGTTTTGTAAAAAGTTTTTAGGAACATTTTTATCAAGTGGTCTTGGATCACACGAAAATTTTTGTTGTGAAACAACCCCATCTTTAATTAATTTATCCATAAGGTCATAAACAGGACCTAAGGCTTTTAAACCAAAAGATGTAACTAAATGATTATATTTGCTTGTAACAGGTACAAGTTTTTCAGCACCAAAAAGTTCACCATATCTAATAATGGTTTGCATAACCTTAGCTAAAGTTTCGCCTTTTTCGCCATTTAAAATAGCAGTTTGTTCTTTGTTAAGTTTCATTGAAATTCCCCTCTTTAAATTTTCATACAAACATCCCAAACGCCCCAAATTACAGTGCGAAGGTTACCAATTTTGTTTGCGTCACCAACAATATGAACATTTTTAGTTTTTTGAGCAATAGGGTTAGGATTATAGCCAATAGCTAAAATTACGCTATCTGCTTTAACTTCTTCTTCCCCATTTTTTGTTTTAACAACAACAGTTTTATCTTTAATTTCTTGAACAGAACTTTCAAGATAAATAGGAACTTGTTTCCAGTTAAAATAATCTCTTAAATAACTTGAGTTAGCAAGACAAATACCAGGAACAGCCATTAAGTCATCTCTTGCTTCAACAATAGTTGGATTTTTGCCTTTTAAGAATAAGTCATAAGCAACTTCACAACCAGTTAAGCCACCACCAATAACAACTACATTTTTGCCTACTTCTTTTTCGCCTAGTAAATATTCAATAGCATCAACTGCCCTTTCAGCACCAGGAATACGAAGTTTGCGTGTACTTGAACCAGTAGCAACAATAATTTCGTCTGCGTCAAGTTTAGTTAAATCAGTTACTTCAGTATTAAAGTTAATTTTAACATTTAATTTTTCCATTTGGCGTTTATACCAAGCAATTAACTCTTTATCTTTGCGTTTAAAGTCAGGTGCAGCTGCTGCTACAAAAACGCCACCAAGTTTATCTGTTTTTTCATAAATAGTAGGAGTATGTCCACGCATAATACAAACTCTTGCTGCTTCCATACCACCAATACCACCACCAATAATAGCTACCTTTTTAGCTTTCTTAGCAGGTTTAAAGTCGTACTTACCACCATCCATAGTTTGTGGGTTTAAAGCACATCTTGCCATATGAATTGAGTCACCAAGTGGTGTATCGCAAGCAACACCTTTATAGTGAGCCATTGGGAAGCAACCATTGTGACAATGAATACAAGGCATAATATCTTCAAGTCTATCTTCTTGAAGTTTAGTAATCCATTCGTTATCAACAAGGAATTGTCTTGCAACACCCATACCATCAATCTTGCCTTCACTAATTGCTTTAGCTGCAGCTTCTGGATCCATCTTACCAGCACAAACAACTGGAATATCGCAGAATTTTCTAACATGAGCAGCATCTTCTAGGTTACAGTTTTCTGGCATATATACAGGTGGATGTGCCCAATACCAAGCGTCGTATGTACCGTTATCGGTATTTAACATATCATAGCCTGCTTCTTGCAAGTATTTAACTGCTTTTTCACTTTCCTTTATATCACGGCCTACTTCAACATATTTTTCGCCAGGAAGTGCACCTACGCAAAAATCTTTTGTTTTACTTACTGCTGAATATCTTACAGAAACTGGATAGTCTTGACCACACTCTGCTTTAATTGCTTTAACAATATCAGTTGCAAAACGATATCTGTTTTCAAAACTTCCACCATATTCGTCAGTTCTTTTGTTTGTATATTCAGTTGTAAATTGGTCAATTAAATAACCTTCGTGAACAGCGTGAACTTCCACACCATCAACACCAGCTTCTTTTAATTTTTTAGCTGTCAAGGCAAAACCTTTAACAAGACCTTGAATTTCTTTTACTGTAATTTCTCTTACAATGTGTTCTGGATACCAACGAGCAGGCAATGCACTTGGTGAAGCAAGCAACCTATCAAAATCAAAAATAGGTTTCATAAGTTTTGTTAAAAATTTGTTTTTAACAACACCCATCATACCGTTAGGAATTGAAAAAGACCTGCCAAAACCAGCTGTTAATTGAACAAACAATTTAGCCCCTGTTTTATGGAACTCTTCCAACCATACTTTTAAATCTTTGTATGCTTTTGTAACTTTATAAAGCCACTTGTTACCAAGCATATTGCGAAGTGGTGCAATACCTGGAATAATTAAACCACAACCGTTTTTAGCAATGTTTAAAAACATATCAGCTGCGTCTTTATTAAATTTTTGTGGACCCATCCAACCAAACAAAGATGTACCACCCATAGGACACATAACAATACGGTTTTTAATTTCTACATTACC
>JAFWWV010000083.1 GCA_017523305.1 Clostridia bacterium | reverse complement strand
TTTTGAACTTGGTTTCTTAAAGTTCTATGTATAAAAGTAGAAAGTCTCTCTCTTAATTCTTATTTATTATAATCATAATCAGCAATGAAATGTTTTTTGAAATACTCTTTGTCTCCAAAAATATTTCCATCGATAAGCATTGATAAACCATATAATTCCATTAAATTGTTTTGTAATGGTGTTGCAGTTAAAAGCACCTTTTTAAAATTTGCAATACCATTATATATATTGTTTGCAATGATATTGTTTGGATTATATACATTACGAAGTTTGTGAGCTTCATCAATAACAACTAAATCTATCCTAGATTTTTTTATTTCTTCAAAATAACTTGATGCAAAATTATATGACATTATTAAAATTTTGTTTTTTTGTTCAAAAGGATTCAATACTCCCCTTTTAATTAAGGAATTATAACTCTTTCTATCTATAACTTCTGCAATAAGCCCAAACTTATCTAATAATTCTGAAGCCCATTGCCTTGTCAATGATGCAGGAGTGATAATCAATATATTTCTTTTATGTTCAAACCAATACTGAGAAATAATTATACCTGCTTCAATTGTTTTTCCAAGTCCAACTTCATCACAAAGCATAACACCTTTTGACACAGGAGAAGAAAAAGCAAATAACGAAGCTTTAATTTGGTGTGGATTAAGCGATATTTTAGAGTTTAGCAAGGTTTTACTGATTCTATCTGTTCCATCACCATAACTTCCCAATAATGTTTTTTCGGCTAAATATTTTGCAACAAACGAGCTTTCCATATTTATTTATTCCTTTTGTAAAATTCAATATTATGTTCCATTAAAAATTGTCTTCTTTCATTTGTTAAGAGTTCATTGTTTAAAGTAAAATTTTCCTTAAGTTGATATTCTTCAAGTTTACCTTCTAAAACCTTAGAATATAAAAGTTTACCTGTAGTAAAGTCAAAACTTATCAGATATCTATCAAATAATTTGTCGTGTAAAGCACACAATAAAAGACCATTTTCACAATTTGCTTTACTTACAACATCACACTCACTTGCAGGTTTTATGTGTGAAGCAACCAATACTTCATCAATATATTTGTCGCACATCATACATTTTAAACCATATTTAGCAATGAGATTATTTCTAAAAATCCTTTGGACACTACTGTTTCTTGATATTATTTCGTGAACAACCGTTCCATCTAATCCATACTTCTCAATTAAAAACTCTGCTAGTTTTTCATCGTGTGAATCTTCCCCCTTCAAATCTTTTAAAACATCTTCCGTTAAATCAATGAAGTCGTAATCTCCTGACACTGCAGACATTTTTTCAGGCTGAAAAATATAAATAGTTTTTCCATTTACATCTTTATCTGTTGTAACATAGTTAAAAAATTCACAGAATTGAATAAGACTCGGCACTCTGTTTTTTGCTGTGCTTGTTCTAGCATTTCTATTATATTCTGAACTTCCTTCATAAAGTTCTTTAAAAAACTCAAAATAATCGTCCATAAAAATATCTTTTAAAAAAACATTTGTTTCATTGTTTACCATATATGTAACAAGATTTTTTAAAACAATTGAGTTTTTAAAAACAGTTTCCAAATAGTTATAAGCATCTTCATTAAATGACATTAACTGTTTACGACATTCTGATGGGTCATTATTTTCATCAAAAAGTCCACCATACCCCTTTAAATAAGCAAATAGTCTCTTGCCTTTTTCTGTTAGATTTATTGGATAAAATGGAAGAGTTTTATCTGGAGTGTAGAAAATTAGCCCTAATCCGACCATAAATTCTGTGCACCAGGCAGAACCAACATTATCCTTTAAATCCAAAGAACGATATCCGTTTTTATGATTTAAAATTCTATTTCCTGCTCTAATGACATAATTTAAAACCCTACCAACAGGAGCAGGACCTGAAATTACATTTTTAAATTCAACCCCATAATCGCCTAATTTCTCATATTCTTTTTTTTGCATATTATATCTCCAATTTTATGATAACTTCGTTAATATTTATAACACCCTTTCCTTGCGAAGAATGTTCATAGCTCATATATTTAACAGAAACCTTTTGATAATATTTTCTTGCTATATCTTCAATTTCTTCAATACTAATCACTCCGTGATTTGAGTAACTAATTATTAGTGATGATTTATTCTTCTTTGCAAATTTAATAATATTATCAAATTCATTTGCTACACTTTTTTTATAGCAAAAATCTGACATCGCCCTATCTTCTCTATATTTTGCTTTATGGTTGAGTTTTGGATAATCATATTTACAAACGGTTTCTAACAAATGATAGAATCGTGAATATTGGTCTGTTGTATATGGAGAATCAAGATAGAAACATTTTACATCTTTAATTTCTTCTTGTTTGAAAAGTTCTTTATAATCAAGGTTGTATACCCTATTGTCATAGTTACTGAGTTTAAAGTTGTCGAAATCTTCTATTTTTTTGAAAAAGTTTTCATAAATTTCAATTTTTCGAAGAATCTCTACTCTTCTATGGTCTTTTGGTAAATACTGGGCAAAATGTCCTGTTGTAGATTGAGCTTTACACATAACACTCATCAATATAGTTAGATAGAAATTCTTTTTATCAATATCTAACTGTTTTTCTATGGCAAATCTTAAATTATCAATCTCACAACATTGCTCTTTTGAAAAATAAGTATCTGCATAATTTTTTTCAAAGAAATCAAATTCTTTGTTTTTTATATTTAAGTTTATAAGATTATCTAAATCATTGTGAGCCATCTCTATTGTAGGTATTTGATAGTTCCCAAGAAGGCTTTTTCCAATTACATACGAGTAGTATTGGATATCATTCGCATATACTACATTTCTTTCTTTTAAAGCATAACCTATTGAATGTGTTCCTGCCATAATATCACAAATTACATCTCCAGGATTTGATACACTTTCAAT
>JAFWWV010000082.1 GCA_017523305.1 Clostridia bacterium | reverse complement strand
TTCAGGTCATAGATTTTCAATAAAAAATGATAATACTGCAACAAAAAATAATAATTGGTACTATCATTATATACCAGATGCAAAATTTAAAAATATAGGAAAGGGTGTAGTTGTTAATGATTTAAATACAGACTTACCAAAAGAAATTAAAAAAGTTAAATATGGTTCTTTAAAACATTATTACCATTTAATAACAGCAAGACTTTGGGTTGATAATGTTAGAAGTGGATTAAAACCACCTTTTAAAAGAAAAAAACAATTTTATCTTCAAACATGGCATGGTAGGTCTTACCTAAAATGCGTTGAAAAAGATGTTGAAGAGTTTTTAGATTCAGGTTATGTTTTAAAAGCAAAACAAGATGGCAAATTATCTGATTTTATTATCTCTGGTAGCGAACATCAAACCAAAGTTATTAAAAGAGCTTTTTGGTTTAATGGCGAAATACTAAAAACAGGTCTTCCTAGAGATGATGCTTTATTTAAAGATAATAGAAAAGATATTGAAGATTTAAAACAAAAATTTAATTTAAAAGATAAAAAAATAATTCTTTATGCCCCATCTTTTAGAACAACAAATTCTTTCTACGAAAACTTAAATTTAGATGCTAACGAATTTATAAAAGTGTTTAATAAAAAATTTGGTGGCGAACATGTTTTTTGTTTAAGATTACACCCTAATGATGCAAGCAGAAAGGACCTTAAAATTAAAAACTGTATAGACTTAACTTCTGTGCCAGATTCTCAATTAGTTCTTTCTTGTTCAGACTATATAATATCAGATTATTCAGGTATGTTATTTGATGGTTTAATGCTTAACAAATTTTCATTTGGTTTTGCCCCAGATTATTACGATTACATAAAAAAAGAAAGGCATTTGTATATTGACTTTAAAGACTTGCCTTTCCCGTATGAATTAAACACTACTGACTTATTAGAAAAAATTAAAAACCTTGATATAAAAAAATACAAAAAAGAAGTTGAACTTTACAATAAAAATTATGGTTTTTATGACAATAAAAATTCTTCTAAAAAAGTTAAAGAGTTTTTACAAAAAAATAATATAGTTTAAAAAAAGATAGCAACACTGCTATCTTTTTTTTAAATCTTCATTTATTTTTGTTGATGAAATTCCTTTTGTATAAGGAAAATAAACAATTTTAATCCCTTCTTTTTTAAACTCTTCTTCATACTTATTCCACTTATCTGTGTTATACCAATCGTCACCCACAAACATTATTGTTGCGCCTAATTTTTTACAAACAGAAAGTTTATCCATATCTTGTTGTGGAATTGCAGAATCTACATATTTTATACTTCTAACAATTTCAATTCTTTCTTCAAAAGGAATTACGGATCTTTTTCCTTTATATTCAACTAAATCATCTGTTGTAACGCCAACAACTAATTTATCGCACATACCTTTTGCGTTTTTTAATAAATTTAAATGACCTATATGAAATAAATCATATACACCAGCAGTATAACCAATAACCATAACTATTCTCCTGTAAATAATTATAGTTTTACATTTTATAATTGTCAAACATAACTAAAATTTAAATTAAAAAATACCTTCTATCTTATAAATACAATAATTTATATTATTATTTCTTGCTGTTTTTGTTGATCCTGAAAAAAAACCCATACCTACATTATAAAAAGCGTTTTTATTTACTACTTTAAAAAGACCATAATAAAAATTGCTACTAGCCGTTTCGTCTCCTAATTTTAAACTAGAGTAATACTCAGTTCTTGTTGAAGATGGTGCTGGGTTTACTAAAGAAAGTTCTGCTATATGTGTAACTTCATTACCAAACATAATATGCATTCTTAATGCTTTATATTTTGAAAAGTCTAACCCTGTTTTTGATTTAGCTCCCATTATTCCGTTTGTTAAATTCCAGTTAAGTTTTTCGTCATCACTGTTTTTATCATACACAGTTTCACACTCTTCTATTTTTCTATTTTTTAAATAATTTAGTTCAGTTAAAACAGCATTTAATTCGTTTAAAATATTGTTAACTTTTTCTTGTAAATAATCAATTTTTTGCATTATTTTTTCTCCTTTTTTTAACAATATTTTACTATTTAAAAATATGTTTTTTCAATATTAGGTGCCACAAAACAAAAATAAAAACAGGCTAAGAAGAATAATCCTCTTAACCTGTTTTTTTAACTAAAACTTTTTACAACTTATCAAAATTTTTATCTTTTCCCGTTAGGGTTGTTATTATTATTTTGATTATTGTTTTGTTGGTTTTGGTTATAGTTTTGACCGTTCATATTATTACCATTTACATTTTGGTTATAGTAGTTTTGGTTGTTCATATTAGGGTCATAATACTGACCGTTATTCATTT
>JAFWWV010000081.1 GCA_017523305.1 Clostridia bacterium | reverse complement strand
TAAACCAAACGAATATACATGTGCTAGAAGTACCTTATATAAATACAATGGAAATAATAACAAAATTACCGAAGTATATTATGCTGAAGTAGACCACGAGTTTGAAAGTGAAGATAACTATCCTTTATTAAATGTAGTTAATGATTTGACTGATGTTTATGTTGTAAGACATTTAACTGATAATAGCGACCCAGAATATGAACATACAAGTGTTAAATTAGCAAATGTTACTGAACATCCTAATTTGCAAGAAAGCAATTTCCATCTTATGGGTGGTGTTCCTTTTATGTTTGCTAGAAATTTATATAACCAAAGAGTTGTATTAAGAAGACAATTTAATATGATATTCATTGATACTTTCTCAGGATTTTTCAAAGATAATTTAGGTGATAAAACCGCAGATGTTAATGGCGGACAAGGTATGTTTGAGAGTATAAGAGAAGTAATAGGATATACTGGTTATCCTTATGTAAACTATAACTGTTTAGTTCCTAGATATGCTAATGTTGGTATTTTAACTTCGACAGCAACTTTTTCTAGAAATGTTTATAATATAACTAAATTTGAAAACACAACAACTTCAAGTGTAGAAATACCTGCTCAATATGGTAATTTTTATCTAACAACATTTCAAAGATTATATGGAACGACAGGTTATAATTTAGTGTATAATTATAGAGCATTACGAAAAAACAAATATGAAATAATGCATCTTAATTTTATCAATACAATAAATGTAGTAGATGAAGATACAGGAAATTTATATCCATACAGTGCAGTAAGAGTTAATTATTCAACTAATACTGGAGGGCAAACAAATTATGATAACTGTAAGTGTGTGAAATATAGAATAAACTATAAAGACGGAACAAGTTCAACAAATGTATTTAGTTGGGATACAATAAATGGATATAATAAAAAAACAACTTTTGTAGTATACACAGAGAAAGATGCTGAAAGTATTGATTTATTAAGTGCAGACCAAAGTGCTATATATTTACATATAACAGGAAATTTTGAAGAAGGTAAATATTATCAAATAAAACAAAAAGCAAGAGTTGGAGAAAAACCACAAAGTGTAGATTTACAATATAGTAATGAAAATGTTCTTTACAATAATGAACAAGTTCAAGTAATCGTATAAGGAGAGTGATATAAATGGCAGTAAATTTAATACCAAGTAATGATATTACAATTACACAAACAGATAATGATATAACTTTAAATGTTCGAAAAGATAGTTCAGTTTCAACAAGTTCAACAAAACCAGTAGAAAACCAAGCAATTACTAATTATGTTGATACAGAAATAACAAATACTAGAAATTATGCACTTGGGCTTAATGAATATTCAACTACTAATGAAATAAGAATAGGAACGTGGATAGATAATAAACCTTTATATAGAAAAGTATTTACAGGTAATTTAGTTGATGGTGATTTAACAATTGATATGAGTTCATATAATATGTCTGTTGTTGTAAATACCTATGGTAGGTGTGGAACAATAGGTAATTATAGACCACTTAATTTTTATTTGTCTGGTTATTATATTTCTACAAGATATTCTGGTGGAACTATGTATATAGCCGCTTCAAGTGCTTATGCAGGTGAACCTTTTGAATTAGTAGTAGAATATACAAAAAATTAAGGAGGTAAAAAATGGCATTAACAAAAATAACTTATGATAATAAAGTAGCATTAAATCCACAACCAAGTGTTGCAAATACAAATAAATGCACTGATAGTGATTTAAATGAAATAAAAAGTGTTGTTAATAGTGCAATAGACCAAGTAGATACTAATACAAGTGATATTGGAAATATACAAACAAATATTACAAATATGCAAACAATAACAACCGGTGCCAGTGTTTTTAAAAAGTCTAAAAATGATAAATTTAAGGCAGAACCGATTAAAATGTTCGGAGGGTCACCGATAAGAGTGGCTGTTCCTCCGATATTAGAGGCAAAAATTTCCAATATCAGATAAGGGAAGGGGTTGATACCAAGTTTTCTGGTAATTTGAAACGTTACCGGAACAATCAATAAAACAGTTGTAACATTGTCTAAAAATGCCGAGAAAAAAGCGGTTACAATTGCTAGCATTATCATAATCCCAACAGGATGAGCCTTAACCTTTTTGGCTCCCCATACGGCAACAAATTGAAACAAACCTGACTTTTCGGTAATGTTTACAATTACCATCATACCAACTAAAAGAGATATAGTATTAAAATCTATACCGCTAAAGGCTTGTGCTTGAGTTAAAAGCCCCAAAAAAATCATTATGGTTGCGGTTAAAAGAGTTACTACCGCACGATTGATTTTTTCGGAAAATAATATAAGGTAGCAAATTAAAACCAGAGTGCAAGCAACTGTTTTTGCATCAATTCCGAAAGATGAGTTTAATAATTCAAGCATAGTCCGAACCTTTTACATAAAGTGAATAATATAAAGATAAATCATCGCCATTGTAATACTGACAAGCATCACGGGAATTGACCATATCAAAAATCTGATAAAACTGATTGAGTGGCCTTCACGGGTAGCAAATCCTGCAACAATTACGTTTGCAGAGGCGGCAATTAATGAGCCGTTACCGCCAAAGCAAGAGCCAAGTGACAAAGCCCACCATACCGGCATCATAGCCTCTCGTCCGCCCATAGATGGTTCCATAGTTTTAAGAAGAGGTATCATTGTGGCAACAAACG
>JAFWWV010000080.1 GCA_017523305.1 Clostridia bacterium | reverse complement strand
CAAAAATTATTTTAGCTTCTGGCTTAAAATTACTTGGTATTGACGCTTTAGAAAAAATGTAATTTTTAATAAATAAAAAATACATAAAACTCAAAAATATTTGATTTAAAATTTTATTTGTGTTAACTTATTTATGAATAAGGGAGTAGTTAGCTTTATTTAAATAAAGTGATTGACCTACAACAAGATATTTTTATCAGGTTCAATCTTAATTAACCAGACTTATGCTATTTATATATCGCTTTTTATGGCTTTATATAAAAGTGGCATAGGTCTTTTTTTAAAGTAATATAATATACTAAATCTTATTCAACCTATTTTACTAATTTAACAAGGAGAAAAAATGAAAAGTTTTTATAGTAAATCTGTTAATGAAACTTTAAAAGAACTTAACACTACTTCAAACGGTTTAACCAGTGAAGAAGCAAAAAAAAGACTTGCTGAAAACGGCGAAAACTCACTTGAACACAAAAAGAAAACAAATTATTTTTTAAAGTTCTTAGCACAATTTAAAGATATTATGGTTTTAATATTAATTGTTGCAGCCATAATTTCACTTGTATTTGCTATTATTGAAAAAAGCAGCACAGAACTTATTGACTCAATTATTATTTTTGTAATTGTTCTCATTAACGCAACACTGGGTTTCTCGCAGGAAATAAAAGCCGAGAATGCACTTGACGCTTTAAGAAAAATGTCTCAACCATACTCCACTGTTATAAGAGATGGCGAAGAAATGAAAGTTAAAACAAGCGAACTTGTTGTTGGTGACATTGTTTTACTTGAAGCTGGTGACGTTGTTCCTGCTGACTTGTTACTTATTGAAAGTGCAAGTTTAAAGTGTGAAGAAGCTTCACTTACTGGCGAAAGTTTACCAGTTGAAAAAGAAGCAGGCTTAGTTCTACCTGAAAAAACAAATTTAGGCGACAGAAAAAATATGTGTTTTTCTTCAACCACAGTTGTTTATGGTAGGGGCGAAGGTGTAGTTGTTGCTACTGGTTCAAATGCTGAAATGGGTAAAATTGCTTCAATGCTTTCAGAAGAAAAGAAAGAAGTTACCCCACTTCAAAAAAGTTTGGCTAAGTTAGGCGAAATTATTACCTTTATTGTTTTAGGTATTGCTCTTGTTATTTTCTTAGTTGACCTTTTATTTGCTGGTCAAGGTTGGATGGATTCTTTCCTAACTGCTGTTGCTATTGCAGTTGCTGCAATTCCTGAAAGTCTGCCGGCTGTTGTTACAATTATTTTATCTATTGGTGTTACAAAACTTGCAAAGAAAAACACTATTATTAAAAAACTTCACGCTGTTGAAACTTTAGGTTGTTGCCAAGTAATTTGTTCTGATAAAACAGGTACAATTACTCAAAACAAAATGACTGTTAGAGAAGTTTATTTTAATAACGAAACTCACACTCAAGCTGACTTTACGGTAAAAGGTGAAGCAACTGCTTTACTTAAATGTATGGCATTATGTAATGATGCTAAACATCAAAAAGATGCTTACTTAGGCGACCCAACTGAAGTAGCTCTTGTTCAATATGCTGAAAGGTTTAAAATGAACAAAAAATCTCTTGAATCAAAATTTAAGAGAATTGGTGAAATTCCTTTTGACAGTGTAAGAAAACTTATGTCTACTGTTAATAAAGAAGAAGATAATTTTGTTCAATACACAAAAGGTGCTGTTGATGAATTACTTAGACTTTGCACACATATTTCTGATAATGGCAAAGTAAGAAAAATTACTGTAAAAGATATTGATAGTATTAAACAAGTAAACAAAGAAATGGGTGCTAAAGCACTTAGGGTACTTGCTTATGCTACAAAAGAAGTTCCTGCTTCAGCTGTTGTTAATGACGAAATTGACAGCAAATTAATTAAAGAAGAAGGTTTAACTTTTATTGGTCTTAGTGGTATGATTGATCCACCAAGAGATGAAGTATTTGATGCTTTAATTAAGTGCCGTGAAGCTGGTATGAAAGCTATTATGATTACAGGCGACCACAAAGATACAGCTTATGCAATTGCTAAAGAACTTGGTATGGTTAAAAGCGAAAAAGAAGTTGTTAATGGTAGCCACTTAGACAAATTTACCGACGAAGAACTTGTTAAAGAAATTAGAAAGTTTAGAGTATTTACTCGTGTTAGCCCAGAGCATAAAGTTAGAATTGTTAAAGCACTTCAAGCTAACGGCAAAGTAGTTGCTATGACTGGCGATGGTGTTAACGATGCTCCAAGTATTAAATCAGCAAACATTGGTATTGGTATGGGTAATGTTGGAACAGAAGTTACAAAAGACGTTGCTGATATGATTTTAACAGACGACAACTTTGCAACTATTGTTCTTGCTGTTGAAGAAGGAAGAAAGATTTTTGGAAATATTCAAAAAACAATTCAATTCTTACTTGGTACAAATATTGCTGAAGTTTTATCAATTTTTGCTATTACACTTTTATTCCCACAATACACATTATTTACTGCTGTTCAGATATTGTTTACAAACTTAGTTACTGATACTTTCCCATCAATTGCCCTTGGTTGCAATGAAGCCGAAAATGACCTAATGAAGCAACCACCTAGAGATCCTAAGCAATACATTATTGGTGGTAGAGTTGGCTTTAATATAATCTATCAAGGCTTTACACAAGCATTTATTGTTCTTGCTGTTTATATGATTGGACTTTTTGGTTTTGGTTCACCTGAAGCTGCAACAACTATGGCTTTCTTAACAATTAACATTGTTCAATTATTCCATATGTACTCTGTTAGAACTCTTCATAGTATTTTTGCTTCAAATCCATTTAAAAACAAACTTTTAAATATTGCTTTTGTTGGTGAACTTGCAATCATTTTACTTGTTGCTCTTTGCCCACCTGTTGCAGGACTTCTTAGTTTAACTCAACTTAGTCTTGTTCAATGGTTAATTATTTTTGGTTGTTCATTGTTAATTATTCCTATTGTTGAACTTGTTAAACTTGGCCAAAAGAAAAAAGACCAAAGAAAAGCACTTGAAGAAAAAAGTGAAAGTGTAGACGAATTTTAATAAAAACTTTGAATAAAAAACAAAAAAGACTTATGTAAAATCATAAGTCTTTTTTTTATAAAAATTATTAAAAAAATTAAATTAAATTTCGTATTTTTCTTTATCTTTAATCATTGTTTCAAGTTCTTTTTGTGCTTCTTCAAAACCTTTAACACCAATTAAAGCTTTTGTATATTTCTTTTGCATTTCAACGCCTGGTTGGTCATAACCATTTACATTCATAAGTTCTGCCATAAGAGCTGTTGTTAACTCAAAATAGAACAATAAAGCACCAATATTTTCTTCGTTTAAAGTAGGTACAATAAGTTCATAACTTGGATGACCTGCTTGTTTAACTGCAAGTGAAGAACCAATTTGTTCTTGCTTCATAAGAGCAGTCATTGATTTTGGTAAAAATTTATCAAGACTTGCATCTTTAAATTTTGGAACTTTAACTTCTGCATTATGTTTTGTTAGGTTAATAAAACAGAATAATCTATCTTGTGAACCTTCTTGATACATTTGAAGTAAACTATGTTGATATGTTACACCTTCAGCTTTAGTAGGTGTAAAAAACATTTTGTTTGCTTTGTTGTTTAAAGTTTTTGCTTTACCCAAACTTTCACTTAATAATTGAATATAAAAGTCTGTCATTCTTTCAAGTCTGTTTGAGTATGGAAGAAGAGCAATTTCTCTTTTACCTTTTACAAAATAATTATAATTAATTAATGCTGAAGTATAACAAATATTGTCTTTGCCTTCTTGTTGTTTAAAGTTTTCTAAAACTTGTTTTGCACCACCAATAAGTTTATGTAAATCAACGCCCATAACAGCACAAGGTAATAAACCAACTGGACATAAAACACTGTATCTACCACCTACACCTTTTGGTACTTCATATGTTTTAATATTATTTTCTTGACAGTACTTCCATAAAACATTGTCTTTTTCAGTAGTAACAACAAGGTTAACAAAAAAGTCATAACCAAGTTCTTCTTTAAGTCTATTTAAAACAACAGCAAACATTGTTAAAATTTCAACAGTTGTTCCACTTTTTGTTACAACATTAAACATTGTCTTTTTAAGATTAATTTTGTTAAGTAATTTTTCAAATCTTTCAGCATCAACATTATCAATTACTTTAACTTTAATTTTCTTTTTACCATTTTCGTCTGGGTTTTGAGAGTATAGGGCTTGTTTAACAGCTTTTGCACCAAGTGCTGAGCCACCAATACCAAGAACAATAAAGTTTTCATATAATCTTGAAATTTTTGAACCAAATAATTGAATTTCATCAATTACAGATTTTTCTTGATAAGGAAGATCTAACCAATCCATCATAGGATGAACTTTATTAATAATTGCTTTTTTTAATTCTTTTTCATATTTATTGTTTTGAATTTCGTTTAGTTTTAAACCATTTTTAACATATTCATCTTTTAAACAGTTAAAGTAATTTAATTTAATCATTTTTTAATTTTACCTTTTGTTATTTTTAAAATTTTTCATCTAAAAATCTTGCAAGTTGAACACCTGCTGCACTAGACATAATCAAGCCAGTTGTTTGTCCTGGGCCATCGCCAATTGCATAAAGATTTTTAACGCTTGTTTGAAACTCTTTATCTAAAACTATTTCATTACTATAGAATTTAATTTCTGGACCATAAAGTAAGTTTTCTGGGTTACCAAAACCTTCAACAACTTTATCTACACTTCTAATAAACTCTAAGATATTAGTCATTGTTCTGTAACCTAAAGCGTATGTAATATCACCTGCAACTGCTGACTTTAATGTTGGTTCAACTTTATTGTTTTCAAGTTCATGTTGCCAAGTTCTTTTGCCCCTATAAATATCGCCTAATCTTTGAACTAAAATACTACCGTTACCAAGTTGGTTGCAGTTTTCTGCTACGTTTATACCATATTGAATTGGTTTATCAAATGGATGTGTAAACTTATGAGAAACCAAAATTGCTAAATTGGTATTTGTGCTTTTTTTATCTTTATAGCTATGACCATTAACAAGAGTTAAGTTGTTATCATAAACTTCGGTTGCAACAAAACCACTAGGGTTTTGACAAAAAGCCCTAACTTTATCACAGAAAGGTGAAGGATGGCCAATAAATTTTGCTTCATAAAAATATTTATTAACATCTTTCATAACTTCATCAGGAAGTTCATATCTAACACCAATATCTACTGCGCCTGAACGGTTTTCTATTTTATATTTTTTGCACATTTGTGAAAGCCAATCAGCACCTTTTCTACCAACAGCTAAACAAACGTTATCTGCATAAAATTCTTGTTCGTTATCTTTTGTAAAAGAAGAAAGAGTTTTAATACCTTTAACTTCGTTATTTTCAATAATTAAATCAGTAACCATAGTGTCAAAAATCATTTCAACACCATTGTCTTCAAGATATTTTTGAATTTTGCCATATAACAAGTGGGCTTTTTCTGTACCCAAATGTCTTATAGGAAAATAAATTAAATCTAAATTTTCCTTATGAGCTTTTTCTTGCATTTGTTGAATTTCGGTTGCATAGTTAAGACCTGTTAACTCTTCACTAGCACCAAATTTTAAATAAATTTCATCGGTGTATGCAAATAAAGCTTTAATTTCATCAACGCTTAAAGCTTCTCTAAATGATGGGCCGTCATTTCCACCCATATACAAATTATCAGGTACACCTGTTGCAAGGTGGTATGAATTTACTTTGCCATCAGAAAAAGCACCTGCTCCTGAAAAACCACAAGTTATGCTACAAAAAGGTTTACATTTCATACACTTGCCAGTTTTTTCAATAGGACAACCACGTTTTTCAATGCTTCTGCCTTGCTCTACAAGTAAAATGTTTTTGTGTTTATTTTTTTGTATAAGTTCGTAAGCACAAAAAACTCCACTAGGTCCCATTCCTACAATAATTAAGTCGTATTTCTTTTTCATAAATATAAGTACCCTTAATCAATAATATCACATAAAAATTTTTTTAAAAAACAAAAACAATGGTTATTTACTTTGTTTTTTAGTTAAAACATACAAAAAAAATAAGTTAGGTTTAAATTAACCTAACCTATTTATATTTTTTGTAACAATTAGTTATACACAATTTATTAAAATTTTGTGAACAACTTTTTTATTCTTTGATCTTGTTAAGAATTTCTGTTTTTATAATATCAAATTCTTCTTGAGAAATAATTTCTTCTTTTAAAAGTTTTTTACACTCTTTTAATGTATCAATATCTTTTTCTAAAGAGTTAATATCTTTTGTTTGATTTTTTTTATTTTTAACACTTTTAACTTTTCCACTACTTTTTTCTTCTGCATAACAAGAATTATTTTTTTGAACATAAATAGTAAAAAAATAAATCACTGTTAAAAATACCGAAATAATAAGAGGAATAAAAGATAGAGTTGTTACAGAATATCCTTCAGGTAAAGACTCTTTAATTGTTGCAAGATTAGATTCAAAAATAGAAGTAAAAAGAAAACCTAATACAAAAAAAACTAAACACCCCAATAAAGAGAAAATCATTACCCAAACTGTTTTTAAATTAACTTCTTTTTTATTATTTAATAATGTTGAAATTAAATCAAAAACTGTATATATGAAAAGAAATATTCCTATTATTAAAATAAAATAAAACATTGCCCCAAAAAAAATAGATTGCCATTCAAAATTTTTTTGAATAAAGTCAGGACTACTAAAATCTAATAAGCCAAACCCATTTTCAGAAACAGAATTTCCAAGGTAAGAAACTTTAGTTATATCAAAAAATAAAGCAAAGATAAGATTTAGAGATGCCAATATTTCAAAAACAGATAATATAATTTTTTTAACTTTACTTATCATAAAAACCTTCCTTAATAAAATTTTATTCCCATTATTTTGGGAAGTCAAGTATTTTTTCCATTTTTATGGGAATATAAAATATATGAAAGAGGATTTTGGAACAAGGTTAAAAGATTTGCGTTTAGAGAAAAATTTGGGCCAAGTTGCTTTTGCAAAACAAATAGGTGTAGGCAAATCAATAATAAGTGCGTGGGAAACAAATAAAAGCGAACCAACATTATCTAATCTCATTAAAATTGCAAATTTTTTTAATACAACAATTGACTATTTAGCCGGTTTAGAAAAATAAAAAACAAGTTGAAAAATATAAATCAACTTGTTTTTTTTATACACAATTTATTAAAATTTTGTGAATAACTTTTTTACTTTTATAGTATTGTCCTTAATAATTCGTTTCTATCGTTCATAACAAAATGTGACAATGGAATATCAAACACTGAATAGGCCCCAAATTTCTTTTCTTTTGAAAGTTTTGAAACTGCACAAGCAAGTGTTACCATAACTTCACTTGTGAAGAATGGGTTGCTTTCTAAGTCTAAATTAAAGCTCATTTGT
>JAFWWV010000079.1 GCA_017523305.1 Clostridia bacterium | reverse complement strand
TTTCGCTGACATACTTATTTTCATTTTCTGCCATAAACTACTCCTTATTTTGATTTCTTAAAACTGTTAAATTTACCATATCTTGATTGTCTAACAAGATTTGTTGCGACAACTTAGGCAAAACCCACTTGCCTAAAATATAAGCAGATATAAAGAAGAACACCGAAAGCATACAGTTCATAACCATTAAACCACTAAACAGTGCTTTTCCTATATTGACAAAGGAAATTGTGAAGCCATTTCCACCGTTTCCAATAACCCATTCTCCATATTTGTCTATTAAGTAGGCATAGTTTGCTTCTAATTGTTCGCCAGTCCATTTACTATTATCAAGCAGGTCCATAATATCGGCAATGTTTCCAAAACTGTTTTTAACTGCGAAAATTAAGCAAATAATTGATAATATTAAGAAACCCCAAAAGCAAATTGGGGCTGAAATTCTTAATATTTTAGACCTTTTTTGATTTCTTTTGTAGATTTCTTCGGGCGTTAATTGTATTTTTTCAGCCATTTAACACCTACCTTTCCACTTTTGTTGACTTTTTAGGGGCTTCAATTTCCACTTTTGCAACTTTTTCTTCAACAATCACAACACTTTCTGCTGGTAAAACTTCTTCTTCCTTTGCATTTACAAGTGCTATTTTCAATTCGGTTTTTGCTTGTTCGCTAACACCGATTGAGTTGTCGAAATATGCGGATAATTTTTCGAGTATTGTAACAACTTTGTCGTATTTCGCAGAAACCTTTTTAAGTTCTTCCTTCAAAACTTCGGTTGACTTTTCGTTAATTTTAACAAGTTCGCTCTCTACCAAAGGTTGAATATCGTGAGTAAATGCTATTTTTTTCACTCTTTCAACACCTTTTTCGGTTGCTTTGTCGGCAATTTTTTCCACATTTATCTTGGCGATTGCTTTATTGAAAGCACCTTTAAGACAGCCATAGATGATGCTTGTTATAATCGCTGATAACGAAATTCCACCAAGTGCAGTTACCACCTACACCCATACTTGACTAAAAATTTCTCCCATAATTTTTCTCCTTTATTATTATTTTACAGGTTTTTCCTATTTTTTTATATCAACTTTGATTGGCAATTTTGTAATTGGGTCAATAATTGTCCTTGTTTTCATGTCAAATTCAAAACAGGACCTGCCCACCCCGTTGCATTTTTTCTTTTTTTTATCAAAATGCGGACATACCAAGCAGTCGGCATTTGTTTGTATTTTTTTAAGGTCTACATTGTAAAACATATTACTCCCCCTGCTTTATGTTTTCAAAAACATTAAATAAAATACTTCTATCAACTATTTGTGTTTCGGCAATCGTGTAAATATATGATGCTTCTTCTCCTTGATATACCCCATTTATAAACCAGCCATCTTTATATGTTATTGTGTCTGTTTCATTTATAATGTATAGAGTATTTCCCTTTACATATATATTTTCTGTGATTTTCCCATCAATAGATGTGTTAGGTTTTGATTTTGTTTGATAAAACATAAAATAATCTCCTATTTTTAAAGTTTTTTATGTAGCCATTTATAGATGCTTCAAACTGAAACAGTTTACTTTCGTCTTTTTCTTTTATTTTTCTATACCTTCTTCTAAACCTGACAATTGTTTTATGAGAAGGTTTGCATTTGATGTAATTTTTTTCCGTTAGACACCAGTTTCTATTTAAAAATCTAAAATGGTTAAGTTTTTGTATCTTGCATTTATTTTTGCTTGCTTTGAGTTTTAATTTCTCGGTAAGTTCTAGCAGTGTATTTTTGTATGCTTGTATCTTGTTCCTGTCGTTGTGGATAATATAGCAGTCGTCCATATATCTTCCATAAAATTTACAACTATAAAGTTCTTTTAGGGTATGGTCTAGTTTTGCAAGATAGAAAAGGGCACTTATTTGTGAAATTTGGCTTCCAAGTCCAAGTCCACACTCTCCAAAACATTCCACAAAGTATTTGTACAGGTTGAACACTTTGTCGTTGTCAATAATCTCTCTCGCTTTTTCAAGCAACAACTTGTGGTCTATGCTTTCAAAATATTGTTTAAAATCAAATGTTAAAATATATCCATCTTTCCCGTGTTTCCTAAAATATTTTTGCAAATGATTTCTTAATCTATTGACCGAAAATGTTAAACCTTTACCCTTTACGGTGGCACCACTATCGTGTATTAGTTTTGCTTTCATCTTTGGGACTATATAATAATCACAAAGACACTTTTGAACAACTCTTTCACTGATGTGCACCGCTTTTATTGTTCGATGTTTGCCCCTTTCAAAT
>JAFWWV010000078.1 GCA_017523305.1 Clostridia bacterium | reverse complement strand
TTTTTAATTTAATTTTTATTTTTTAAATTATTTTTTTAATAATTTTATTTTAAAATAATTTAAAATATTTAATATTAAAAACTATATTTTTTTATTAATTGATTTGACTAATTTTAATAGCGTTTGTTGTACCTTTTTCACTTGCAGGAATACCAAGAGTAATAACAATTGTATCGCCTGTTTTTGCGATATTTAAATCTTTAACAATTTGTTCTGCGCTACTAAGCATTTCTTCCCAATCAGCAAATTCTTTTGTTTTAACTGGATATACACCCCAAGCAAGAGCTAGGTCATTATAAACAAAGTCGTCGTGTGTAATAGCAACAATAGTTGCTTTTGGATAAAATCTTGAAAGCATTTTTGCTGTTTTACCTTTATCGGTAAAGCATACAATAGCTTTTGCGTTTAATGCTTTTGCAGCAGCAACAGCTGAACAAGATAAAGCATCTAAATTTTTGTGTTCAATTTTTGAAGAAACTTTTGCTTTGTTGTCAAAGTCTGCAACTTTTTCTGTTGCAACAATAGTTTTTGCCATAGTTGAAGCAGCTTCAAATGGATATTGACCTGAAGCAGTTTCGCCAGAAAGCATTGTTGCTGTTGTTCCGTCATAAATTGCTTGAGCAACGTCGGTTATTTCTGCCCTAGTAGGTCTTCTTTTATAAATCATTGATTCTAACATTTCAGTAGCAACAATAACTCTTTTGCCTTTAGAAACTGTTTTTTCAATCATATTCTTTTGTACTGCAGGAATTTGTTCGATAGGAATTTCTGTACCCATATCACCACGAGCAACCATAATACCATCACTAACATCAATAATTTTTTCAAGGTTGACAATACCTTCAGCACTTTCGATTTTTGAAATAATTTCTTGTCTTCCACCATATTTTTTAATGCATTCTCTCATAAGTTTTACATCTTCTGGTGTTGAAACAAATGAAGCTGAAATAAATTCAACATCGTTTTTAGCAGCAAATTCAATATTCTTTTCGTCCTTTTCACTAATAAAAGGAAGTGGTAGACGTATTCTTGGTATTGAAATACTTTTGTGGTTACTAAGGTCACCACCTACATCTACTTTACATAAAATTTTGCCGTTTTCTACCCTTTGAATAGTAAACTCTAGCAAACCATTGTTTGCATAAAGTTTTTGTTTTGGTTTTAATCTTTCTAACAAAGCTGGGTAACCACAATAAACTTCGTTTACTGTACCAACAACTTCTGTTGTAGAAAAAACAAATAGTTGTCCTTTTGTTAAAGTGACCGTGTGGTCTGCAAAAGTTCCTATTCTTAATTCAGGACCACATGTATCAACCATAATTGCACAAGGAACATTTAAATCTTGTCTTGCCTTTTTAATTGTGTCTAAAGTTTCTTGATGGCTGGTAAGATTTCCGTGACTCATATTAAGTCTTGCAACATTCATACCACTTTTTAAAAGTTTAACAATATTATTGTACCCATTGGTCGATGGGCCAATTGTACATACCATTTTTGCTTTTCTCATAATAATAAAATCCTTTAAAAGTTTTTGATACCACTATTATATATATTTTTTTTATTTTTATCTACTTTTTTTTAATATATTTTTTATCTTTTGCTTATAAATACTGGCTTTTTTTATTTTACAAAGTTGTTTTTTTTATATATAATCAATAATAATATTAACTTGGAGATGAGGTTATGAAAAGAGAATTAATTTATGAAGAAGTTCTTGGAATGCTTAACGACCGTGTGGACTATAAGTCAATTACTTTGTCAGAAGTAGCAAAAAGATGCGGTATGGGCAAGAGCACAATTTATGAATATTTTGCTAGTAAAGATGAAATGGTTTTTAACAGCATCATCTTTTATCTTAACAGAATGATTAAATTCTTCTCTAACGGATTTAAAGTCTCAACGTTCAGGGCAAGTTTAAAAACTTTTATTAAGGCTATTATCATTACAATGAGAGCGAATTTCTGGATGGTAATGCCATGGACCTTCCTTGACAACTATGCACCATTCTTAACTGAAGAAGATGCAGACACAATTGAAGAAATGCTTTATAAATGTAAAGAAGTAATTATTGCACTTTTCACTTCAATTTGTGAAGAAGGCGAAGAAGAAGGAACTTTATTTAAAATTGATGATATGTCAATTAGTTTTGCTTATAACGGAATTATTGGTAGCTTAACAGAAGAAATTGATAGCGAATATGATTACGAAAGCGACGACGCAAAAGCTTTTATTGATGAACTTTGCAGTTGCGTTGTAAAACAACTTAACTAAAAAAAAAAGACGCTTAGAAATAAGTGTCTTTTTTTTTGTATTAAATAAAAAACTTATCAACAAACTATTAATAAAATGTTGATAAGTTTTATTTTTTTTATTCTTTTTTATCTTGTTTATTTGAAAACTTTTCTTTTCGTTGTGATTTTCTTTGATTATACAAATCTAAAAACTCATAGTTAACACCATCTTTTTTATAACCTATTAAGGTATCTAAGTTAACATTATGGGCGCTTTGCATTATGTTTATATCTACATTTTCATAAACTTTGCGAAGTTCGGCAATAAGTTTTTTCATTTCAAGGCGTTTAGATGACATTTCGTCGGTTTCAAGTTTTTCGGTAAATCTACAAGCACACCTAATAAAATCAAGATTATTATATTTGGCCCATTTTACAATAAATTCTTCTTTTACAAAATATAGTGGTCTAATAAGTTCCATATCTTCAAAGTTTTGACTTATAACTTTAGGCATCATAGTTTTCATTTCTGCCCCGTATAAAATACTCATAAGAATAGTTTCTATAACATCATCAAAATGATGACCAAGGGCTATTTTGTTACAACCCAATTCTTTTGCTTTTGAATATAGGTATCCCCTCCGCATTCTTGCACACAAATAACAAGGAGAATCTTTAATTTCTTTAACAGTATCAAAAATTTGTGTTTCAAAAACAGTTATTGGTACATTTAACTTTTCTGCGTTTTCTTTAATTTTTTGATAATTTTTATCGTTATAGCCTGGATTCATAACTAAAAAAACTAATTCAAATTGCATTTGACCGTGGCGTAAAATTTCTTGCATACATTTTGCAAGTAACATAGAGTCTTTACCACCAGAAATACAAACTGCTATTTTATCGCCAGGGGCTATCATATCATAAGTTTTTATTGCCCTTACAAATGGTCCAAAAATTTCTTTTCTAAATCTTTTAATTATGCTTCTTTCTATTTTTTTATATTCTTCAATTTCTTTCATATATGTTTATTATACTTAATTATGTAGAATTATAAAGTTTTTTTTAATTTTTTTTTATTTTAAGTGGCTTTTTATATTGTTTATGATAAACTATCAGTATGGAAAAATTAGTTGCAAATAAAGAAATAGATTTTAATATTGGCCTTAATTCTTCCCAAATAGAAGAACGCAAAAAACTGGGGAAAATTAATACTACTTTAACAAAAACTTCAAAAAGTTATGCCAAGATTTTTATAGGAAATATTTGTACTTGGTTCAACCTTGTTTGTTTTATTATAACAGGCTTGCTAATCGCTGTTGGAAGTTTTAATAATTTAACATTTTTACTTATATTTTTAGCTAACCTAGCCATTGGTCTTATACAAGAAATAAGAGCAAAACATATGGTTGATAAAATTTCGGTTATTTACGAAGCAAAAGTAAAAACTTTACGTGAAGGAAAAGAAGTACAGGTAGATTTAAACCAAATTGTTCAAGATGATATTGTTTATTTTGAAGCTGGTCAACAAATTTGTGCTGACTGTGTTTTATTAGAAGGTAGCATTGAAGCAAACGAAAGTTTAATTACTGGTGAAAGTAGACCTGTAAAAAAACATATTGGCGACACTTTACTTGGTGGTAGTTTTATTATTAGTGGTAGTTGTAAAGCACAAGCCTTGAAAGTAGGTCTTGAAACATATTCTTCTACCCTTATTAAAAAAGCAAGAGAGTTTAAAAACAACCAAAGTGATATTTTAAAAACATTAAATTTTATTATTAAAACTATTGGCGTTTTACTTATTCCACTTGGTTTGCTTACCTTTTTTGATGCTTATAGAACATTATCTTTAAGTGATTCTATTGTAAAAACTTCTGGTTCTATTATAGGTATGATGCCTGTTGGTATGTATTTATTAACAAGCACTTCACTTGTTGTTGGTGTTATAAAACTTGCAAGACAAAAAACTTTGGTTCAAGACCTTTATAGTATTGAAACTTTAGCAAGGGCAAATGTTTTGTGCTTAGATAAAACAGGAACTATTACAGATGGAACAATGTCTGTAACAAATGTAATTCCAATTAACGCTAACCAAGAAGATATTAATAAAATTATGAAGTTATATTTAGGGGCAAGCAACTCTAATAACCAAACACAATTAGCACTTAAAGACTATTTTGGTTTTACTAAAAATGTTGACTGCGAAGGGGTTATTCCTTTTAGCAGTGAACGAAAATTTTCTGCTGTAACTATTAAAGAAACAGGAACCTTTATGTTAGGTGCTCCTGAATTTGTAAATAAAAACTTAACAAAAGAACTTAAACAAACTATTAAAGATTTTACTTGTGATGGTTTTAGAGTTTTAATGTTATGTAAAAACAAAAATAAAATTAAAAACGAAGATATTGTTGTAGATAACGAACCTATAGCAATTATTACAATTCAAGATAATATTAGACCAGACGCTCAAGAGACAATTGAATGGTTTAATAAAAATGATGTATGTGTAAAAATTATTTCTGGCGACAATGTTGATACTGTTAGCAGTATTAGTAGAAAAGTAGGTGTTCAAAACGCTGAAAAATGCATAAGCCTTGAAGGTCTTAGCGATGAAGAAGTTAAAAAGGCTGCGCTTGAATATAATGTTTTTGGTCGTGTTACACCTGAACAAAAATTTATTATTGTTAAAGCACTTAAAGCTGCTGAATTTAAAGTAGCTATGACTGGTGATGGTGTTAACGATATTTTAGCGTTAAAAGAAGCCGACTGCTCAATTGCAATGGCAAGTGGTAGTGAAGCAACCAGAAGCGCAAGCAACCTAGTTATGTTAGAAAATAACTTTTCTGCAATGCCTAAAATTGTTGCAGAAGGCAGAAGGGTTATTAATAATATTTCAAAAGCATCTTCACTATTTTTAACAAAAACATTTTTTGTAATGTTCTTAACAATTTTTGCTTTAATGTCGCCACTTTATAACTATCCTTTAGAAGGTAGTAACCAAATTTTCTTATGGGAAACATTGTTTATAGGAATACCTTCATTCTTCTTAGCACTTCAACCTAATAACGATAGAATTAAAGGAACATTTATTGCTTCACTTACTTCAAAAGCATTACCAGCTGCAATTATATTATTCTTAACAGCAATGGGTTGCTATATTTATTGTGGTGCTACTGGAAATATGAATTCTCTTGCAACATTAATTTCTTATTCTGTAACTTTTGGTGCTTTCTGTATTTTACTTAACCTTTGCTTACCACTTGATAAATATAAAGCACTTATTTGTTTTTCATTACTTGCAATTTGCATATTAGCATTTGTAATATTACCTGCTTCATTCTTTGAATATACAATTTTAGGTTTTTACGAATATCTTTATATTGCTATTGCTTGTATTTGTATTTATTTTGCTTATGTTGGACTTAAAAAATTATTTGAAATGTTTTTTGAAAGTAAAAAAATACAAAATTTAATTAACAGAAAAAAAGTTAAAAAAGA
>JAFWWV010000077.1 GCA_017523305.1 Clostridia bacterium | reverse complement strand
TACTATCAATGTGTTGTGGATTTATACAACGAAAAAATCGACTTGTATTGATGTTTTGTCTTTCCAGATAATCCTGCAAATTAGTCATCATATCATCAATTTCGTATTGTTCCATTTATCCTCACATCTCTGCTTCTGACTTCTTTTTCTTTTGCTTTTTTTCTTGTTTTTCTTTTTCTAACATTTGGTTTTTTTCATAAGCCAACAATGCTTCTTTAATTGCTTTTTCTTCCGCTATATTATCAATTTCTTGTTGTTTAATATAGAAAGGAAGATTTTTTCTATCTTCTTTAGATATGATATATTTTACTCCACAATCACAAGATATGAATTGTAATCCACAAGCTGGACAACGTTCAATGTCGCAATTCTCAAAATGTTGCTGACCGACTGCACAACCACAATCCCCGCACTTATCATCTTCTTCGACATCTCCCCAACAATCTTCTTCCTCACCATATAAAATTGGTGTATACAGTTTTCCTTTAATTAGGTATTTGTCCATATTTTCTTCTTGATAGTCAGTTATCATATCGTGTATTTTATCTTCAGTAATATCATATCCGCCTTTATCTAAATAATCATAAAGAGTTTCAAGTATGTTCTTTTTAGGCATTGCTGGATAATGGTAATAAGTTCCATTTTCTGCAAAATGATTAAAAATAGAAGTAATACCATAAATCCTTTTTGCTTCCTCAAACATCTCTGCATTATCACTTTTTTCATAGTAATATTTCTTTATTGCAGACAACTCTTTATCAAGTTTTTTTAAGATTTCATAGTACTCTTTATGTGTCATTACATTTCACCTTCTGACTTATGTCGTTTTTGTTTTTTTTGTTTTTTTCTCTCCTCTATTAACCGTTGTTCAGACCAAAAACCATAATAATCTTTTGGTCGTTTTATTTTCATTGATTTATATTCTTTTTCTAGGTCTTTCTTAACATCTTTTAATTCCCTATTAGGTGGTTTAAGATATTTCCAGTTATTTTTTTTATCAAGAATATAAATATACTCAATCCACCCATAGTCCATCATTTCATCAAAAGTAAAGATTTTACTCTCTTGATTTGTTTCACCCCTATCTCTACCATAAGCAACAACAACATCTTCTTGTCGTTTGTCATAGTCAAAAGAATGTGGACTATCAGGATTTGGCTCTATTTTTCTTTCTAATAATGATAAGTTTCCTAGTTTTAGTAGTTTTTCTACTTTTTCTTTATCACTATAATGGTCTAAAAGCATAGCGCCATTATATGTTAAATAACCATCGGAATGACAATAAATACACTCATACTTATCATCTTCTCTTTGAATGCTTATTAAACTTCTAGTAGACATAATCACTCCTACATTTCCGAACCGCTATCCCTTCTTGCCTTATATATCTCAAAGGATATAACATCATCTAAATTCTCATTTGTAAGTTCAAATCCCATTTTGTTTAAACAATCATAGTAAAACTTACATATATTGTTTTTAGGCATATATTCATATTTATAATTTCTGCCTTTTGAAATTAGGTACTGATGTATTCTTTCCATTGAACTTATTTCAAAGCAACTGTCATAGATTTCGGATTTTGTTTTTTCTAACATTTCTTTTTTGTATTCATCTATTTCTTCGGCTAGTTTAAATTTTAGTTTAACTAATTGTTCATTGGTCATAGTTACATTTCCTCATCTATTCTTTTCTGTATTGATTTTAAAAATTCTTCTGGTAAATATTTGATTATTGCATTTTCTACATTTTTAGGATACCAACCATACGCCTCTAATACTTTATCATTTATAGAATATTTATATTGATTGATTAGTTTTTTTGCAAATCTAACATCAAATTGTGCATTTTCAAATCCGGCCTTTACTAAATCAACATTCTCAATACACAACTTATCTATTAATAAATCAGTATATCTTGCGTCAAAGTAATTCATCTCTTTACTTAATGCTTTTGTAAATGCTTTATTTACAATCCATTTTGTAAAGTTTTCATTTTCATTCATTAAGCTGCTTCCCATTCAGAAAGTGGTCTTAAATATTGACTATACATTTCCCAATAAGCATAATTTGGATATTGGTCGATTAACTCATCTCTTACATAAATTGCATTAATTGATGTAGGAAATGTATTATTAGAGATATTTACAATGCTTGGACTTTTAATTACTACTGTTTGAAGATTTGTACAACGATAGAATGTTGAACTTGTTAAATTACGAATAGTACTTGGTAAAACAAGTTCTGTTATGTTGTAACAATTATAAAAAGCTCCTGTTGCAATACTTTGTAATCCTTCATTAAATGTTACTTTGCTTAATGATGTACAACCAAAGAATGCTTCACTTTGAATATTTCTTACATTACTTGGAATTACAATTTCTTTTAAGTTATAGCAATTATTAAATGTTGCCATACTAATTGTTGTAACTCCTGCAGGAATGTTTACTTTTTCTAGCATGTTACAATAATGGAATGCCTGTGGTCCAATATACGATACAGTATTTGGAATTACAACTTCCTTAATTCTTCTACAATTATAAAATGCTGAACTTTCAATTCTCTCAAGATTTTCTGGTAAAGTAAGTGTTTGAATATTTAAGCAACCTGCAAATGCATTTGAACCAATTGTTTTAATTGTGTCAGGTAAAACTACTGAAGTGATTTTTGTGTTATTTTGGAATGCATTAGCACCGATTCCAGTAACTTGGTAATCTGTTCCTTCAATAACTTTTCTCTTATCGTATGTCATAATGTATTTTTCTTGATAAAATACATTACCAAACTCATCAGTATAATTTCCTGTTTGGTTTTCAATTGTATAATTTGTAATGCCTAAAGCATTAGCTCTATCAACTAATTGATAGATTGAACTAGATGACATTTCAACTTGTTCAACAGTTGAAGATAATGAATATGTTGCAGGTATTTCTAATTCCGTAGATGTGCCATTATATGATAACAATACTCCATTTTCATCAAATGCATAATGTGAAATTTCAGAGTCTTGATTATTTAGGTTGTTTGCCCCACTTGTTTGTGTAAGACCAATAACAAACCCAAATCCAATAACAATGGCAAGTAATATCATTACAATTGACACACCTTTTGCTTTGCTAGATTTATTTTCTTCCATTAAATGCTCCTTGTTTATATTTTTTTATAATAATTACTATATAAATTCCAAGGGTCAGTATTTTTAAAGAATGACAATCTTTCTTCAGGAACATAAATAACTTCTAAACTTGTACAGCGCGAAAACACCTTATATGCTTCAGTTGAGTAAGCCTCAATGTCATATTTAGATTTTATTGTTACTTTCTTAAGATTTTCACAAGCATTAAAAGTTCCATTATTTATATCCTTTAATCCTTCACCTATAATCACTTCCTCAAGGTTATGACATCTAAAGAAAGCATAAGGATATATAGTTTCAACACTATTAGGTATTGTTATTGTTGTGATTCCACAACCCCAAAAAGAACTATCGCCAATATGTTTTATTCCTTCATTAAGCACTACTTCTTTTAAATTAGAACAATCTTGGAATGCAAAGTTTCCAATTTTTTCGATTGTTCCCGGTATAACTACCTTTTCTATTTGTGTGTTATCTTCAAAAGCTCTTGCTGTTATGCTTGTAATCTTATAATCTGTT
The DNA here is from genome assembly GCA_017523305.1 of Clostridia bacterium. Classification (GTDB taxonomy): domain Bacteria; phylum Bacillota; class Clostridia; order Christensenellales; family UBA1242; genus UBA7862. The sequence goes on along the minus strand of JAFWWV010000077.1, from coordinate 59,354 downwards.
CCTTCGATATAACTTGGTTTATCAATAGAATAGTTACATAACCAAGGATAAGATTGAGAATAAATTTCTCTATAAAAGTCATAATATCCTTCACTACCAATAGCATAGTGTTCTTGAAGAAAATTTAATGCTTCATTTCTATTGTTAAATGTAATTGTTCCTGACATATTTGTTGTAGGTCCTAATGAATAACTACTTGGTATTATTACTGTTGTATCATCACCACTATAGCCTGTTATAACTCCACCACTCATTACGAAGCCCTGCACAGGCACAATCTCTGGTTGCTTTTCAAAAGTAACTCTTTGTGTCAATGTAAACAAAAATAAGCACATAGTTCCTACAATTAAAAATAGTTGGCCCCACGAAATTATTGATTTACTTTTATTCATACTCTATTTTCCTTTTTTCTGTTTTATAAAAAGTCTATAAAGGTGGACCTTTATAGACAATTATCTCTTTCTCTTTTAAGTAAGGCGTCAAACAAAAAATTATATTCTTTTGTTTCGTTTCTTTCTTTCATTTCATTTATCATATCTTCAAATCCATAATCAGCAAAAACACCCTGTCCATTTATATGGTTTTTATCTTTATCTTTTATTTCAAAACTATAATATGGTGGAATGTTTTGTAGCCAATTATCATATTCCATTACTTCATCTTCAAGTCTATCTTGTAGAATTTCTTCCTCATCATTTTCATCATACGCCCAATTATCTTTTAATGTTTCGGTTGTACAATAAATGAATCCAAGCAATTGACAAGGTTTTCTATAATCATTTTTATCTGTTGTAATAGAAACATTTCCGTTACATTCTTCATTATCAATTAGATATAAAGGTATACAACACTTGATAATATCTTTGTTGTCATTATACCAATTGACAAAATCTTCAATTTTATTAAATGGTGTTTCATCTCCAAGCTCAAGTCTGTGATGAAAGCAAGCCATTATCCCTATATTGTCATCTTTATAATATTCTCTAGGACTTTCAATGCAATCTTCAAAAATTACCAATTCATAGCCTTTTTTTCTTATTCGATAGTTTTTACTCATAATTGATTTTCCTTTTGTTTTTTCAATAATGCGTCAAATACAAAATGATATTTTTCATCAACATATTCTTTCATATCATTAAAGAAATCATCAATTTTATTTGATTTAAAACCAGTAATTGAGTCTATGATATTATCATCTTCATCTCTCAAACAAAAATAATAGTAAGGTTCACCTATTAAATACTCATCATAAGCATTCACTTCATTAATTAGAAGTTTAGCAATCTCACTCCTTGTTTTATCTTCAAGTCCGTGTTGTTTTAATGCTTCGTGAGTACAATATATCCACCCAACCTGTCCACTATCCCAACGGTCATTAAAATCGTTAACAGACATTCTCAAACCAGAATGGTCGTAAAGATAAAGTGGTAACATACAGGCCACCTTATCTTTATTGTTGTTATACCATTCCTTAAATTCCTCGTATGTTTTTGGAACATTTTCATCACCAAGAGAATATCTGCTGTGATAACAAGCCATAACACCTAAATTATCATCTTCTCGCGGACTTCTATTATTAAAAGAATAATCTACATCTATATTTAACGAAATCCCTTTTCTCTTGATATGCATACTCATATTACATCTCCATTTTTTTCTTCATATTTTTCTTAAATTTGTTCATCATATATGGTTGAAGTAATTTAAAATCAAGATATAAATCCATTCCTTCAGGAAGTTCATATTCCTTAATATACTTGGTACACTCTTTTATTTGTTTATCAGTAATGCTTACATTTTCGCATTCTTCAGGGTCATAACCCACCATATAACAGGTTCCAACTACACAATCTTCATATTCTGGAAGCCAAAAGTTTCCCGGCAAATTGTCAAGTTTACCTTCTTCGTTTACATAAAGGTCTACATTCTTCACACCAGGCATTTCAACACACTCAATAAGACCACCAACAATTTCTTGATAATTCTTTAGTTCTGGTTCAATTTCTTTGACATAAGGTTCCTTATTCGGTTCCTTCACCAACACTTTTAACATCTTCTTGTTCCTTTGGATTTTTCTTATCACAGAACTTTTTATAGTTCATAAGCTCCCATTCGCTAAAGTAGAATGCCTGTTGAATGGCAACTGCTAAAATTGGTCTTATCATTTGTTTTTCTTCTTTTGGATATTCCTTAAGGTTATCTCTCATATTTCTCAACTTATCAAGCAAATCTTGTTTTGATGTATAATCAATATCTTGCAAAATGAAAGCAAGTTCACCGCCAATATTAAGCATTATTCCACCTCACTTTCTGCTTGTTTAGTTTTTCTAGTTCTTTTAGGTTTAGGTGCAACTTCAGCTTCTTGTTTCACTTCTTCAACCTTTTCGACTTCTTGTTCTTTTTCTTCCACTTTTTCTTCTACTTTGCTTAAGTTTCTTACTGCCTTTTCAATTGCTCTTTCAACATTTGAAAGTTCCTGCTTTACAACAGAACGAACTCTTTGCAAAGTACCCTTAAAGTCATACATGTCTTTCTCATCAAGTTTTGAAATTTCAGAGAAATCATATTCTTTACCTTCTCTATTGCCTAGTTTTTCAGTAATGGCATAAATGGCCGCATTTAACTCAATATCAGCAATATTGGATAATTTATCATCAGTAAGACCTTCAGGGCGTCTAGTGTCCAAAAGAATGGTCGTAACATTAGTAATCAACTCATCAAGAACTCTATAAAGTTCAGAATTTCCTTGAATGTATACTTTCTTATTTTCTTTATCAATTTTTGACGGTTCATCAATACTTGTGTACACAAATTCATAATCTCTTGCAGTTCTTTCAAGAGCTGATTTTACAACATCAAAATGTTTTGCAAGATTTTCCCTATTAGAATTAAGGTAATCATATTCCTTTCCATTTGTTTGAGAAATATTAAATAAATAACCCAAATCAGTCTTAAGTTTTTCTACACCTTTAGTGTAAATATTTCCTTGTTCATCAGTGAAATCTTGGTCATACTTTTCAATATAGTGTGAAATAACTTTAATTGCTTTTTCGTTTTTATTTACACTTCTCTTATAGTAGTTCCAATCTCTCATTCTTTTTACACAAGTAGCTTCTGGCTTTTGTGTAATAATAAGAACATCATTTGTAATTGTTTGGTCAGGAAATAAACCAATAGCGCGAAGAATTTTTGTTAGTTGGTTGTTTTTAAGCAACTCAATATATTTTTCATCACTTTGTTTTGTTAATTCTTCCAACGCTTTAATATTTCTTTCTTCCATTTATAAACTCCTAATTTTCAAAAATTTCTTTTACATGTGGTGTTGCCACAATTCTTATATTTGTCCTACTTGCAGGACCTGTAATTAAAAATGCACTTCCTCTCGGCAAGTTCACAATATTATCAGTTTCATTTTCATTAATTTGACCTGCCTTTTCATATAAGGTACAAAGGTCCGACATATCATTTGGCGACAATGAGAAAATAAATGAATATTGACTAACATTAATGATTGCTGAAGATTTTCTAGCAATTTCAGGACTACCTACAAAGTCTTTCACATTCTGCGTGATTACGATTTGCATTCCATTGTACTTACGAATTCGTTTAGCAAGCTGGTACATAAAATCCAAAGCGATTGGAAATTTCTCGTCAATAAAGACGTGAGCCTCATCAATTGCTATTACAATTTTTCTATCAGCATTATTCATAATGTTGTAATCCCTATTCTTAATTACTTCATTATCTAACCACTTTAAAACTAACAACATTTGTGCGTTACCAATAAGGTTATTCTTGTTTGACAATAACTTCTGGAAGTTAAAACAAACAAAGTTTTCAGTTGGATTAAATGTTGTGAATCCATTCCACAAGGCCGAATTTCTTCCACCTCGTCTAAATTTACTAATATAGTTAGATAACACTTTGTAACAAGATAGATTGTACTCATCTTTTTCAATCTCAAGTCTACGGTCTATTTCTTCTGCAAGGTCTTGAAATATTGGATAATCTTTCGCCCTTAATTTAGTTAAATCAGTCTTTGCTGTAATTCCTTTTTGATTGTAAATTTCAACAATAACTTTATTTAACAATTCCAAGCTATCAGGATTAATACCTTGCAATATCAACCTGAAAAATTCTTCCAAAAACTGTAGATGAGAATAAAATGAATTGTTTGTTCCATCTTGGTTTTCATCATCTAAACTCATAATTATGTGGAAAGGATTAATTCTACCATTTTTAGATGAAGATACATCTAACACCCTTCCTTTTAAGTTGTTAGCCAAATTTGTATATTCATTTTCAGGGTCCAAAATAAATACCTTTGCATTATCACTCGCTAGATTAGCAAGTAACATTTTAGTTGCATAAGATTTACCACTACCCGACTTTCCAATGATTACTGTGTTTGAATTAACTCTTTCATCATCTCGTCTAAAGAAATCTACAAATGTTGGTAACTTATTCTCGCCGATAAGAAGTCCATTATTATCAAGGATTGCATTACTTACGAATGGAAATGAAGAAGCAATAATTGATGAATTTAATCCACGAGAAATATTGGTTTTGTTATATGTGTTGATTCCAGATGAAAAATAACTTTCAATCTGTCGGCCGAACATTTCACTAAACTTAAAGCCAAATTCTCTTAATTTTCTTCTAACATACTTCTTGTTTGTTGTATCTTTTCCTTCATCATAAGCTGTAATAATAAGTGTGGTGTCAAAGAACACTTCATTATCGTTTTGCAATCCTTCTAGTAAGATTTGCAAACTTTCTAAATGTGTTTGCTTGTCAATTTGTGAACTCGCTTTACCCAAAGTACTTTGAGAAAGAAGTTCATTGATTGCGTTATCTATTCTTTTTATTGCTTTATATTTGTCTACAGGTTTACACTTCATTACAACCTTTGTATTTGGAATATCAAAAAGTTCCTGCGCCCAAGCATTATCCACCTTTAATGGATAATCAGTAATAATAAATTGAGTAAGAGTTTTATTGTTTTGCTTTGTTGACAAAACTTTAAATTGCACATTGTCTGGGTAGATGTGTCTAATATAATCTTTCTCTGCAATATCATTAAATTCCCTTTCATCAAATTCCTTATCATAAGAGTATTTTAAAAATATTGCTAATTCTTTATTATTAAGTCTTTTTGCTTCCAAATTACTTCCACGTAATGAGTTTTCAATAATCTCAAGCGAATTATTAAGACTTGTTCTATCTATGTCGTGTAAAGCAATATAATAAGCACTAGCATAGATTTTTTCATTTGAATTTAAACTATCAATTAAATTCATTCTATCTTCAATGATTTCAATTCTTGACCTTAATTCACTTTCATTTAGATTGTCGTTTTCATTTTCAGCAATCAACTTCTGAATTCTAGTAATTTCATTATTAATATAATCATCAAAGATAATTGGTTTTTCTAATTTGATTAAATTGTATTCTTGAAAAATACCTACATTTTTCAATGTGTTTGAAATTGTTCCATCTATCAAAAAGTTTTGTTTTGTTGTTGACAACATATTAAACTCAATTGGTGTTACTTCAATTACACCAGTATAAGTACCATCTTTTTGATAAATTAAGTTTTCCTTTACCCCTGCATAAGGAATGATTGTGCTAATATGACTTCCGCCTTGTTTATTCTTGTAAAAAGATTTTCTAGCAACAGCAAATTTCACACCATATCCTAATGCTTGATAAAGTTTTATATCGCCAAGTGGAATATACATTGGTGCTACAAGGATAAGGACACCAATAGCAATTGTATATTTATTTGGCAAATTACTTGTTACTGCAAGAGCTATAAAAGCGAGAGCTATAATACCAAGAATGACATCATAGATTCCAATACCTTTATAGAACTGCATTTTAACCTTTGTGTTCTTCGGAATTATTCGCATTTGTTGGCTCCTTATTTAAAATAGATTTTCCTTGTGCATGATTTACAAAACTATCACCTGTGGCGATATTTTTAATTCTAGGAATAAAGTTTTTGCCCATACCTACCACACCACCGGTAGTTAAATCTTTAATCATTCCGATAGGCATTGTTGCAATTCTTGATGGCATACCACCATATCTTGCTAACTTACTTGGTTCAGCCTTATTCATATAAGGTTTACTTGTTGGACTTCCAAATGAATTTTTAAATCCTTGTGCAAATGACCTTGTTGATTTCTTTGTATCAACAAATCTTTTACCACCAAGTAATGCTCCTCCAACGGTTGCTCCTGCACCTAAAGTTGCTTTTGCAATATGTCCACCAGTTTGCATATTTCGGAATAATTGTTGAGTTTCATTTTGACCTGCTGTACTTCCTGTCAATTGTGCTATTACAAGATTAGCTTTCGTTACTGCAAATGCTCCACCTATCAGGAATAGAATTTGAACTATTCCATTTTTGAATGGGTCTGCAAAGAAAGTTATTGTAGCGACCTGCGGAATAATAAGGAAGAATAAATTCATAGACAATATAATTCCGTAAGCACCAAGCACTTTTGAAATCGTCATATCTCGCCATATTCTAAATCTATTTCCATCATCAACCGGAATAGTGCTAACACTTACAGGCGAAATGATATATAGTAAGACAATATCAAATATTCTTTGAATGAATGTTACAGCACTCATTACGAACATCACCATAATTACTATTGAACCTAAAATACCAACAAGGAAATCCAAACTTCTCAAATTGTAATATTGAGATACAACCCCCATATCAAAATAACTCAACTCACCAGTAACAAACATTCTTTCAATTTGCGACCTAATTGCTTCATCACCTATGTAAGCATATTGGCCACTTGTAACAAGGATTTGTCCACCAATGGTTGCACTTCCCCCTTCTAATAAGTAAGGGTTCATACTAGCATTGATTGCTCCCATTACTGCATTTGTTAAAGTTATACCTGCAATTAAAATAAATGGAACCATTAAGAAAATTGCAAAACTTTGAAATGCTTTCGCAAGGATTTGTCCTTTAGGTCTTTTGTTTTCACCGTGTGCATATTCACTACGAATAATGGCAATCATTACAAAGACCACGAGCAGAATAATTGCTACAAGAAAAATATAAAAGAATGCTGTTCGTACGGTGTCTGATAATATAAAGTGAGAGAGTAAATCAGTTTGCTCACCTTCAATGTTTACAGGTTCAAGTCCGGCTAACATATAGAAGATTTCTCGAATAAAATCAATGATATAACAAATTGTTTTTTGCAAGCTGTATAGCAACTCAAAAATCCAATTCGTTAACCAATCCATATCTATACCTCATCAAAGAAAAATATCATTGTATCAAAAACAAATTTCACATTTCCGCTTTGTGAGATTTCGATTGCTAGTTCATCACTAGCAGAAAAGTTTACTGCATTTTCAAGCAATAAATCAACGTTTCCAATTTCATCACTTTCAAGAGTTAGAGTTGTTGTTTTAAGTTCTTCTCCATTCTTTGTAAGTTTGAAATTTAATGTGGTGTTATCTGCAGGTTTAACCATAAATGCTAAACCTAAAAAGTTAATGTCAACTTCTTGATTGACAATAATTTTGTTGTATGACTTTGATTGAATTTCGCCGTCAAATTGTGTGTCGTTTGTTAGATAAGGAAGTTGATAAACAATGTCATCTTCCTCATCATTTACAACACAAGTTACATTGGAAATTGTGGTCTTAAGTTCTTCTTCAGTTACCACTTTATCAACACTACTTCCACCTCCAATTACGATAAGAAATAGTATAAAAACTGTGAGCAAAATTCCTGCTCCGATTAAGATTTTAGTTTTCATTTAAAAGCTCCTTTTATAGTCTAGGCTACGACTTGTGTAGTTACCCAATCTTGAAGTATTGGCATAGCAATCTTCAATCCAACAATCAATACGAAAATAACAACGAAACCGATAATTGCACCGATTAAATCTTTCTTTGCTTTTTCACGAGAACCGGCTTCATCTGCCTTGGCAAGTTTTACACCAAGAATAATACAATAGATAGTTCCGATAGAACCTACAAGACCAATTGCTGGCCAAAGGATTGCGTTTAACACCTCTAGTACAGGTGCAAGGATTGGGTTAAAATCTATAGCTGCAAGCATACTTTTCATATAATAATTTCCTCCAAATAATTTGTATTTTGTTTTTCAATTTCGCCAAAAAGGCGTCAAAAAAAGAAGTGGGCTTCCCACTTGCTTTCTATAAGGGGGTGTAGGCAAAACAGATTCAGGGCTTTTAGCAAAGTGAATACAGCTAAAACCCTTTATTTTAGGGACTTTTAGGCCTCTAAAATGTCTGTTTTGAGTCCGCCCTTATCCTGCTTACTAAAAATAAATAGGTTTTCTTAAGATAAACTATTCTTTATCTTCCAAAGTATCATCAATGTTTTCATCTCCATCATTAAAGTCATCTTCAATAATGGTTTCTTCAATTTCTTCTTCTACGACTTCATCTTTATAATAACGGTGTCTTGATTTAATTAGTAAAATTATTAATAAAACTACTAATGCTCCAAGTCCTGCGATTACTCCAATACTTGCCGCGTTTAAAGAATATTCCCTATAGAATGAATAGGTTGTTGTGTTTCCTGCTTCGTCTGAAAGTATTACTTCAAACTGTCCATCTTTCTCAATTTCATCACCAAGTTTATAGTCGAATGGAATACCATCTACATAGATTTTAAGTTCATAAGGTTGTTCAGATACATTCTTTAAAATAACAACTTTTTTAGTTTTTCCACCATTCTCAACATTGACTAATTCAAGTGTTGGTGGTGTTGTATCTATAGTAATTTCAAATGAATATTTTTCATTATTTTTCTCATCTAAAATTGACACAACATAATGACCTTCTTCGTGAAGATAAAGATTGTTTTCAGTGATTGTAAATTCAAAATTTTCTTCATCTTTTACAACACTTTCAACAACAATATTTTCTTGAAGTAGATGATTAAGATTTTGTTTTTTCTTATTAATAATTCTAAAGAAAGAACTATATCTATTTCCTAAATCATCAACGATTGTAAACGAATATTCCCCTTCTTCTTTTAGTATTTGTTCAAACTCATAATCAATCTTTAATTCATCTTTAAACATAACGATTTGTAAGTTTTCATAAGCTACAAGTTTTACATCACTATTAGAAATTCCACCGTGATAAGTGTTTATATCAAATGCAATTTCTTTGTCTATTTCAAATTCAAAACTAACAATATTTTTTGCCAAGTCTGAAATGAAAACAATATATTTTCCATTCTGTGTAAGTTCTTCTCCAATGCGATAAGAACCTGTTTTTTCTTCATCAATAACATACCAGCATGTAAGGTTAGATTCGGCTGAAGCAACCCATACATTTCCTTTTGTTTTACCAAATTCTTCAACTCCGTAAAGTGTTGCTATTGGTGCTGTTTTATCTATTGTGAAATAGAAGAAAAGTGAGTTGTCGTATTCATCTGAAAGTCTAACAACATAGTACCCTTCTTCAGTAAACATAAGACCAAAATCATATTCAATTTCTTTATCATCTCTAGTTACTGTAATGTTTAATGGTTCATTTGCTATTAATCTAACATCAAAGTTGATGTATCTAATATCTTCTATTTTATAAGTTTTTCCATTAACATCTGCTATTGTAAAATTGATTGATTTATCTATATAAAAATTAACTGAATTTGTATTTCCTATTTCATCTGAAAGTGTAATTGTATAATTACCTTCGGCTGTCAATATTTGACCTTTTCTATAATTATTGGTTGTACCATTGAGAGTGTAAGTTGCGGTGTATTGCTCCTCTACCACTTCCCAAGTTGCATAAACATCACTACCGGTTGTTCCATTAGGTTCAACTCCATAAAGATGTAAAATTGGTTTTATGGTCTTAATTGTGAATGAATAAATATTGTAATTTTCGGTGTCCAATTTGTCGACTAATTGGATTGTATAAACATCTTCACTATCTTCTTCCGGACTGAAATATAGTGTATCAATGTTGTCATCTGATGTAGCTTTTGGTTGATAAGATTGAGAGTTTTTTGTTACTACAACAAAGTATTTATTGCCATCGTAAACAAACTCTACCTTATTTTTTGTTTTCCCATTATGTTCTACTCCAACTAACAATCCTGTTGGTAAATCCTTTTCAAACTTGTGTTCATAAGATAAAGTTCTACCAAAGTTATCAGTTATTTCTACCGTGTATATTCCACCTTTGTTAAATATATATTTAGTTGTATTAACATCAATAAATATTAAGTCATTGGTATCATTATCAGGTAGTTCATCATATCCATTTTGTGAATTTAAACAAACACCATTTCTATAAATTTTTAATCCAGTTATGGTATTAAAATCTTCGTTTTGAATAATTGAGATTTGTAATTGTGTATTAGCATTAATGGCCTCAAATTTAGCTTCAGGTGCTTTACCAAGTAAACATACTTTAAATTGAAAACTATTGTTCAATCTATCAGCAATAGTTATGGTAAACTCCCCGGAACCCAAATCATCAAAGTTTGGTAATTCATCTAAATGAGTATATCTTTTAATACTATTATCAGGACATTTAATTTCAAGAATCCACCATTTGTCATTTTCTATAATCTCGTTTATTTTAAAACTTTCATAATAGAAAATTAATTCACCATTTTTTGGTATATCAGCAACAGATATAGTTTGAGTGATTGTTTTATCCTTACCATATAACTTTGCTTCAATATCAAGCAAAGGTGCTGTTGTATCTAAATATACATAGTAGTAAACTTCATTACCTGCAAAATCTACTTCTTTGATTTTGTACAATCCGTGTGAATTAACTTGATTTGTAAATGCTGTATTGTAGATTAATTCCTTCCAAACTTCTTTGTTATCTTCTTGGTAATCACAATAGATTTTGTATGTTTCAAAGTCATCTTTATATCTAAAAGTAAAATTATTTGCAATAAATGATTTTATCTCATTAGAAATAATAATGTTATCAAGAACACTTTTATCTACTGATGTACCATAGTTATTTAAACCCCAAACATCATTAAGTCTATAAACTTGTTCATCAGAAACAAACTCTTTTGCATAATACTCAATTGCTTCCATTAATGAATTTTCATCAAAGTAATAAACATATAAACTAGGATTGTCTTTTGATTTATAATACCAATAATCACCTACTTTAACAGTATTACCATTTGCTACCAAATTGGTTGCTTTAAATTCATCAATATTGTTCAATGTGTATTTTGTTACATTGTTTTGTCTTTCAATATTACAAGCAAAACTTAAGGCGTCTTTTCTTTGAGCAAAGGAATAAGTACCATATCCAGAATATCCACTAGGTATTGTTGTTAAATACCATTTTGTAATTTTATAATTTGTATCCCCAGACAATCTATCCAAATTATAACTTGGTGCAGTTTTATCAATATCAAACTTACTTACAGTTGTATTTCCTGCTTTATCTGTTATGGTTACAGTATAAGTTCCTTCATTATCAAGCCAAGTTCCATTCGTAAGATTATAGGTTTTTCCATTAAAAGTGTAAGTCGCTGTTTCAGGACTTTCACTTCCTTCATCATACGAAAAATTAACTTGTACTTGATTTCTGAAAACACCTTCATAAATTGTTTGTGATTTAGAGCCATTAGCACTTGTTTGGATTGCACCTACAACCCTTTTATTTAAGGCATTAGCATTGTGATAGGTATAGTAAACATCAGGTAATTTTGTATCAACATAGCAATAATATGTTGTGTAAACACCTTCAGAACCATTTTCTATCGCAACAGTTGTAATTCCTTCATTAGTTACTGAAATATGATGTCCATCAGCAAATGGAACAACAGATGTTCCATATTTTGGTGTTGCTGTTACATCATTGATTTTTATATAGTTATTAAGATTAGTTGCTGTTACATTAAAAGATTTAGGCGAATAATATGCTTTGGCTCCTTTATATGTTCCAGAAACTGCACTTGAGTTTAATGAATTACTCCAACTCCTCGAACCAAGTGTGATGTAGTTAGTCAAATTTGTATTGATTGCTGTATCACCTCCGGTGTTACCCCAGAAAGTATTTTCATACTGCCCTGTTCCCTTAAGATAGATAATCAAACTTTTTTGACCTGCTAGTTGAACATTAAAGTCCTTGTCCATAATTGTTACTATGGTTTCTGTTCCATCACTTGGTTGACTTGAAACACCTTCATCTATAGTTGTTGAAGTTGAACCATTAGAGAATGTGCTTTTAAAATTAGTACTTTTAAATTTAGCTTGTTGATTGGTCCACATAAACCCTGCATTTGGTTTATTTGGTAATGTGGTTTCTATTGCATAAATATATGACGGATAATTTACTATTTCAGCAGCAAGCGAACTTGCATTATCAGAAACATCAAGAATTCCATCATCATCATAAATTGGTCTACCATCAGTTCGTTTTATTTTCATAGCACGAACGAAATTTAGGTAATTAAATCCATTATGAGTTGCACCTCTATTTACATTGTAAACACCAATGGTTGAATAATTTCTTAAAGCACCATTTGTATAAGGTGTATCTGCTGAAAGATTGTAACTACTATAATCAGGACTTTCAACAACGATTCCACCGCCAATTAAGTTATCTTCTGGTAAAATCATAGGACCGATAATGACGCCCATTGTAGACATTCCTCCCGGTCGCCTTATTGTAAATCTACCACTTGCCAACAACATAGCAGGTAGCAAACAGCAGAAACACAATATTGATAACCAAAATTTGCTTTTTGCTTTCATTATTTGCCAACCTCCTTTATTTTTGTTGCAATTCTTAATAATTCACTAAACATAAATTTTTCACTTTCTTCAACTTCTTCTAAATTGTTTGCTATATCATAAACTTTCTTTGTTATTTCATAGATTGCATTACAATTTAATTTTTCTATTTCTTTTAGAAGTTGATTTTTGTCTTCTGCACAGCCAATACTTTCGAAATCAGTTTCTACAACATCTACTTCAAAACTATCTATCAATGCTTTAGCAGCATTTTCTTTTTGCTCCATTGATTCCTTTTTCTCTGCTGGTGTTGTATAGAACTTATTTCTATCTAGCATGTTATAGAAAACTTTTTCTTCATTGAAATATTTACCTGTAGACAATAATTGATTTGTTTTTTCCAAAACATAGTATCTACTTTTGTAACTAGGTGTATATTTACTTTTTACAGGTGGAAATCCGAAAACATTAACAATTGCATTTCCCATATCGTTAGGATTGTTTAATTGTTGAAGTTCTGTTGGATAAATTAGTGGTCTTTCTTTGACACTCATTGAGCTGTTCATTCCACTACTTCCAGCTGAAAAACTTACACCCTTTTGTACAATTGAGAAGTTTCCGCATTTCTTTGAAAATTCTTCAATTGTTTTTAAATCTGTTGTTCCGATAAATACCTGAATATTACAGTTTGATTTGATAATATCAGCCAATTTATCATCATACACTTTAGCCAACTGTGCGTATGATTGAACAACCAATGACAACCATATTCTTCTACTTCTACCTACAGTAATCATTCTGTCTAGTTTATGAACCGGTGGTAAATTACCAAATTCATCTAAAAGGAAGTACACACTTCTTGGTAATGCCAAATCAGGATACGTGTTTGCTTTTGCAACCAATCCTTTATAGGCTTGTAATATAACCATTGAAGCCAATGTATGTCTGGTTTCCTTTTCATCAGGAATTTGTAAGAATAAAGCTGTTGGTTTTTCGGCTATTTCACCGAAATCAATTTCATTAGCGCTAGTCAATGAACAAATACTCATATCAGAAAATAGAGATAATTTATCAAATACAGTTGATAAGTATGAACCTCTCGTTTTATCTGAAGCGTCAAGAACCTGTTTTGAAAGGCTTACTGCCTTTGAGATAGGACTTCTATGTTGAAAATATGTCATTAAATCATCACAATCATCTTGTGTGTTAGTAGCAATTTTCATAATATTAAAGAAGTTAAATCTATCTTTAGTCATTCCCAACTCTGGATTTTCACTATCTTCTAGCATTGCAAGACATATAGCCAATATAAAGTTTTTAGCACCACTTTCCCAAATTGGTTCACTTTTGCTTAATACCGGACATAATGCCGAACATATATCATTCAAATCTTCATAAACTTCATCAAATAATGCTTGTTTCTTTACCTGTACTGCAGAAAGCATTTCATCTTCGCTGTAATACAATTTATCTTCAAAAATATAGTATCCTTCTTCTTCATTTGCCTTTACTTTTTCGCTTAAGTGCAACATTTCTTGATACATCTCATAAGGTTTTTCAAGTGGATTCCATCTAATTGAACAATATGGATTTCTCAAATCTAGTACCTTAACGTCATATCCTCTCTTTATAAGGCTTTTAGCATGTAAGGCATATAATTCACCTTTAGGGTCAGAAATAAGCATTGATGGCTTATTTAATGTGTTAGAAAGTATTTGAATTGACGGATTGATAAATGTTGTTGTTTTACCAGAACCTGTCGTACCGATAATCAATGTATGAGCAGGTTTTGCAAAAGTTATGTTATAACCTTTAACAGTTTCTTCTGCATTGATTGGTATACCTTCAATATCTGTTTTAGGTAGCTTTGTGTACTCAACAGTTTTAAAGTTTTGAGCAATTTCTTTCTTTGTTTGAAAATGAGCTTGCTCTAATCCAACATAAATATCCTTATCTTTTTCGCTTGCTTCCATTATTTTTTTAGGATTTTTACCTAGTCCTTTATACCAAGCGAACATATAAAAGATTAGGAATATAGCAAAGAACTCAAAGCAATACATAAGCGTTTTTGAATGCAGCAAAAGGTCTGTCGAAAAATTCATCTCAAAAACAAAACCATTCACCACAAACATATTGATAAGATAACCACAAACATAGCAGAATGATAAAACTACAAGAAATAGAATAGATTTCTTAAGATATTTCAATCTAAATATCCTTCCTCTCTCAATCTCGCATTGTTTGCCCTTTCTAGTAATGCTTGATAATCTTCAAAAGCATTAATTATCTCACGATTAACAAGGTCGTTTAGTTGCATACAACGATTTATCAAGGCTTTTCTCTTATTCTTTTCAATTCTCTTTATTTGAAGCCTTTTCTTTGTTTCAAACTCGCATTTCATTTGGTCTTGTCTAATTTGCTTTACCGAATATAAAACAATATTTCCCAACCTTCTATAAAGGTCGTTAATACACTTATCTCTTAAAAGTAAATCTGAACAATCTCTTTTCATACGAGAATATGCTTTAACCATCTCACTATCTCGTGTTGATAAAATACTATTAAAAGCATAAAATTTTTTACTTAATTCATCATTATTGCTTATAATTTGATTGATTATTAAATCAATGTGTGGCCTGTATTTCTTTAAATTCTCACTATCATACTGCATTCTACCTTCTCTAGGTAAAATAATTACGAGTGAGTTAATTTTGTTCATATACACTCCTGTTTGCATAATGTTTTTTAATTCTTCTGTTAATAATTTTCTTTTCTCGTTTACATTAAAAGAAATCTTCATAAGGTTTAATTCAATTGAAGCCTTTGCACGAGCAATAACTTTTTCCGGTAAAAATCCATCTGAATAACAAAGTCTTTCACAATCTCTTTTATATCTTTGGGGGGATTTTTCAAAAAATGAAAAGTGAATATGTTTGTTATCAGTATTTTCGTGTAAACCTGCAAACCATTCAATATTGTCTGGATTGAAATGACAATTTCTAAAGAACTTGGGCATTTCTTGTTTCATCATCTCAAAAGCCTTTTCATAGTTATCACAATAAGTGTTACCAAATTTTTCAGTAAACGAAATGACACCGTGCCAAATAACACTTTCGGTTACTCTTAAATTTTTTCTTAAGATTTTCATATCTTCAGGCGACATTAATCCATTTTGATTGAAAACTCCGTGGCTTTTTTCACTATTCCCGGAATATTCAACATAGTCTGTTATTTCTTTACTTCCTGTTTGAACATACTTAAGATAATCATTTTCTTTTGTTGAACTATAAAATTTTCTTTTTTCTCCAAACATATCTCGATATTTATCATCTTCAGGTAAACCTCGAAGATTGTTTACATACTCTAGGAAAAAGTTGACGTTAGGAACATCACTCATTATTTTTTATTTTTCAATTCCTCAAGAATTTCTTTTAATATCAACTTAAATCTGCTTGGTAATTCATCAAAACTTCCTTTTTCAACCGTTTCTCTATCATAAGGAACTTTGTTTGAAATACCTAATAGCATATTGTAATTGCAAGAAAGTAGTTTTTCATTCATCAGTAATTGAGCCATATTCTCTCTTGCGTTTTCTTCGCTCAATTTAATTAGTTTGTTAAGAGTTTCTGTTGTTGTCGAAATTTCTTTATAAAGTTCTTCAAGGTCTTGAACATTCTTTACTCCAAAAATATCTCTTTCAACATTAGTCATACCTCTGCAAATGCAATCGACCAAGAAAGAATTTTTATTTGGATAGTAATCTTCACACTTCTTAAAAGTACTTTCTATTCGCCTAATCACCTTTGGGTCGTAAACTCTTACTGTGTATTGTTCTTTCATATTCACTCCTATAATAATTTTTGCTGTCGAGCCACGCGGTCGCGTAGCCCGACTAGCACAACAAAATAAAACTGAAAAATTTCATACCCCCTCATAATGTTAAGTACACCTAGTTTCAAATCGTTGCCCACTTTTTCGCAAATTTTTGAAAAAAAGTTTAAAATTTTTTAATTTTGGGTGTCATTTATGTGTTTTTTTATCTTTTTTTCTGCAGCTTTCATTATTTTGTAGATTGATGATTTGTTATTCACCCCTCTTGCTTCTGCTATCTGGCTATAACTCATATTTTTATAATAAGCCATTTCAACTACTTCTCTTTGTTCAGGGGTTAAACAACATAAAGAATTTTCTATTAAAGTTCTCTTATTTTCTAATTCTATATCCATTAAAATCTCTGCATTCTCAAAATCAATAGTAGAACTTTCATCAACTAGATATTTTTCATTTTCTTCATTTCTACTATCAAACACTTCATCAAATGGCAAATTATAGCGATTGTATCTGTTATTTCCCCTTCTTGTTCTTTTGTTTTCTGTATTTAAACATCTAGCAACTTCTTTAGTAACATCTAATTTAATCCATTGTTTGTGAATTCTGTCATAGTAGTCTATAGTAACTATTTCTTTACTATCATCTATTTTTTCTTTGTTATCCAATTCTTTTACAGTACTCATCATCTATATACTCCTTATTACTAGGTAAAGAGAATTTAGATATAAGATTAATAATAATCTCTTGGCTAACATCATCACCTTTGCTATTCTGCAACATAGCAAGAGCTTTATTGATGACTTGCAGTTCATCACGTGTTAACATTTGACCTTGATATAGGTAGTTTTTATCTAAATACACTCCACCACGATTAATGCCTCCACTAAAAGTTTGGATTGGATAACGATACGAAAGAGATTGAATATGTCTACGAACTGTCATTTTACTAACTTCAACTTCATCAGCAATTTCTTGCAAAGTATGAACTTTACAATCTGATAAAATATTTAAAATATCAGCAGTAATGCTAGATTTCTTCAAATCCATATCGTTATCACCTCCTTTCTTTTTTGTTTTGACACCCTTACTTTAACAAGGTCGCATGTTCACCATTTGAACACGCGGAAAATATTTTTTAAATTTTTTTTAATTTTTTTAAAAAGAAAAAGGCCCTAACGCGTAAAGGGGGTTATACCCCTGCGTTAAGGCCTTGTTTTTACAATAGACAATTAAATTTAAAAGAAACACATCAAGTTTCCAAAATACATTTAAAATATATGTAACAATTTGGTTCATACAAAAGAATCCTCCTCTATAAAGAAAATTGCTCACAATAACTTCTTTTGTATACTATGGAAATTATACAATACCAAATATGGTATTGTAAGTTTTTATAATGTGTTCTTTTGTTGTATTATGTCTTCCTTTGTCAAATTAATAAATATAGACCTTAATGCACTAAAAAAACCTAGACACTTGGTGTCTAGGCCATTAAAAAACCTTAAACACCAAGAAACTTATAATTAAGTTTTATTGGACAATTAAGGTCCCTTATGTATTAGTTGTCGGACAATTAAGGTCCATAATATGACAACATATTATGCTACAATTTCTACAGCAATATGAACATTCTTTTTACAGTTTTTACACTTTTGAGTATAAATCGTTTGATTTTGTTTTGGCTTGGGTTTGTTAGTCAATACTTTTTCGATAGCTTTATCTTCAACCTCATTTTCGCCAAGATACCTACCACAATGTGGACAATAAATTTTAGTTATTTTCAATTTTATTCGCCTCCCCATTAAAAATTATGAATAACGTGTTTAACAACTCCTTGAATTATTAATTCTTCTGGAATAATGTCCTCATACTTTGGGTTTTCAGGGTGTAAGATATGTTTTCCATTATTATAATAGTAAGTTTTAACTGTTGCACAATCATCAATTAAAGCAACAACAATTTCACCATTTTCTGCTGTGCTTGAGATGTCTGCAACTATTAAATCACCATCTTTTATTCCAACACCTTCCATACTATCACCACTAGCGGTCAATATCATTTTATTTTGTGAACCGAAGATAGTTTTTGGAAGTCTGAAATTACCCTCAATATTCTCGACTGCAAGTATTGGTTTACCACAAGCAACTCTACCTACTAACGGGGCTACGATAGTATCTTCTGTGTCTAATCTTGTTGGTGTTACAATTCTTCCTAAATCATTTCTCTCTATCAATCCCCTAGATTGTAGAATCTTCACATATTTTTGAGCAGTTGCTAAACTTGGGAAACAGGCGACTTTAGCAATCTGTCTATATGATGGCGACCTACCTTCCTTTATCTGGAATGTTTTAATAAACTCTAGGATTTGATTTAATTTGGTTTCATTAATAACTTTCATAAACCCTTACTTCCTTTTGTTTTAAGCGAACACCCCGTTCACTTATGATTTGATTATAGAACATTTGTTTGATAAAAGCAAGTATTTTTTGCAAAAAAAATCCAAAACTTTTCGTTTTGGACTTTTCTTTTATTTTTTAAATACGTGAGTATTTAAAGTATTCCCCTTCTTCTACCTTGTTAAATACATCGGCATTATTAAGGTATTCATTAGAAGTTTCTGTGTTTACAATTTGTTGTAAAACATAGATGATAGATGAGTTTTCAAATACACTTCCGCAAGAATATTTAGATTCCAATGAATTGTAAATATCAGTACTATCAACATATACAGTTGTTAAATTAGTACTACCTGTAAACGCGTCAAGCGCAATATACTCTACATTTTCAGGAATAACAATAGAAGTCAATGCTGTACAATTTTTAAATGCTATTGGCGAAATTCTTGTTGTTCTCTCATCAAGAACGATTTCAGAAGCTGTTTTATCACTTACACCTAAAGCATAAACTTTACTCTCATCTTCATTAATGTAATAGTAAACATTATCAATCAATGTAAATGATGATTTATCTGTTGCTATTGCAAATAGATATTCTTCATACTCATAATCATAATAAGCAGTCAAATAACTATTATTACTATTTGATGTAGCATAGTAACAATTCCAATATTTTCCCCAACCATCTAGTTTACTATTTACTCCACAGTAAATTTTTAAACTACTTGAGCAACCAAAAAATGGCGAATAGTTGTTTGCTGAAGCAGATATATCAACAACCGATTTTGGTATATATATTGATGTTAATTTATCACAATCATAGAATGCTCTATTTCCGATATATGTTACATTTTCGCCAATTGTTAAATTAGTAACTCTTAAGCAATTATAGAATGCACAATTATTAATACGTGTTACTGAACTTGGAATAATTACTGATGTTAGATATTCAAACCCATAAAATTGCAATAAACCAATTTCAGTAATACTATCAGGAATAACTAATTCTGTAACTTCTTCCCAATCTTCCCCATTTTTAATAAAGAAGTGGTCTGCATAGTACATTGGTGTTGTAAAGAATGATGTTTCTGCAGAAATATTTCCAATTGTTACATTGCACCAATCTTCAATTGTGCCATCATAATAAACATTTGTAAGTGTAGAACAACTCTCAAAGGCTTTATCCGATATTCTCTTAATTGTGCTTCTTAAGGTAATATTTTTAAGTTTTGTACAACCACTAAATGCTTTAAATCCTATTCTTGTAGTTTTTGAATATAGAGTTATATCTGTCATTGTCTTATCATCAACACCTAAAGCATAAACTATAGTCTTATCAGAGCTAATGTAATAATAAACACCATCAATTAATGTATAATTTTCAGCTTTAAAGTCAGCAATAAACATAAATTCTTCTATTTCAATTTCATAATTAGGTGTTCTTGATATATTCCAATATGATTCCCAACCAGATTGAGCCTTTGAACCTTCACAATAGAAAGCCACATTTGAACAACCAACAAATGGTGAATAGTCATCATCTGAACCTGTTTTAATTGTTGTTACAGAATCAGAAATATAGACATATTTCAAATTTGCAGAATAACCAAAGGCTTTCTTATCTATCGTTTTAACACTATCAGGAATTATTAAATAAGATAAACTATCACAATCATAGAATGCGGAATTATTGATTTGTTCAACACCTGTTAAATCAAGTTTTATTAGGTTAATACAACTATAGAATGCAGATGTTGGTATAATCTTTAAAGTATTTCCTATAACTAGTTCTGAAAGGCCTTCAAAGCCATAGAAAGAATACTCACTAATTGTTTCCAAACCAGTCAAATCTAATGAATTAATTTCTTTCCATACACCTTCACTTTCTTCAATATATAAATGTTCAGCGCTATATAGTGGATTTGCTGTTGAAGAAGCAAATGCAATATTAGCCCATTCATTTATTGTACCTTTAAAGTAAACATTGGTAAATAATGATGAATTGGTTACAAAAGCTCCATCTTTAATTGTTTTAATAGATTTAGGCAATGTAATACTTTCAAGGGTTGTACATTGATAGAAAGCCTTATCTTGTATTGTTACAACTCCCGGAATATTGATATTTTTAAGTTTTGTACAACCGTAAAATGAATAAATTCCAAGATTTGTAATGGAATCAGATAAACTAATAGTTTCTATTGTTTCACAGTTATAGAATGTTCCATATCCAATTTTTCCACCTGAAATGTTTACTGTTTTCAATGTTGTTGGAATAAATTTGGTATCAGAAGAACTACTTGAATATTGTTGATGAGTTGCAGTTGTGCCTTCAGTATTTATATCAAATAAGAATCCTAAAATATTTGAAGAACCCGTTGCAGTTGTGCTTGCCCCAACAAATGGTAATGTTATAGTTGCCAATGATGTACATGCACCAAAAGCATTATATCCAATTCCCGTAACAGAATCAGGAACAACTATCTCATTAACATTACTACAATAAGCAAAAGAATATGTTCCTATAGTTTGTAAGTTTGTAGATAAATTGATTGTTGTTATATTATTAAATCCATAGAATGCATAATCACCTATTGTTTCTAAATCTGTCAAATCAAGTTCTGTAACTTCTTCCCAATCTTCCCCATTTTTAATAAAGAAGTGGTCTGCATACCCCATAGGATTTGAAGAACCTGCAGTAAATGTAATTTTATTCCAATCTTCAAGTGTTCCATTGTAATAAACATTATCAAGAGCATTATTATTGTTAAAAACATTGGTATCTGTTGTTTTAATTGATTTTGGAAGTGTTAAATTTTTAAGATTAGTACAACCAGAAAATAAACTTCTTGTTAATGTAGTTGTTTGTGAACTTATAACAATAGTCTCTAATGTTGTACAACCACTAAATCCTGCATATTTTAAGTTTCCATCATATATTTCAACTGTCTTCAATGCTGTTGGTAGCATATATGTATGTGTTGAGTATGGCGAATAATTTTGTGTAACACTTGTCATTTGCTCACCACTTCCACCAAAGACATAACCAAAAACACTCGCAGTACTTTCGTTTGATGTTCTATCTGTTCCTACAAAAGGAAGTTTAATTGATTCCAAACTATACCAATTCCCAAACGCAGAACTACCTATTTTGGTTACTGTTGTTGGAACATCAATTGTTGTAACTTTTGAACAACCAAAGAAAGCATTGTTACCTATTGTTTTTACACTTTCATTGATAATAATTTCATCAACATTATTAAATCCGTAGAAAGCCGCGTATCCAATATTTTCTGCAGTTAAATTTAATTTTGTTACTTCATTAATTTTATCACTTTCAAGATAAAATTGTTGAGCATAGTACATTGGATTTGATGTATTATTACCAAATGAAATTACCGCCCAATCATTTATCTCGCCTTTATAATAAACCTTTTCAAGACTATCAGAATATTGGAATGCATAGGCTGTAACTGATGTTAAGCTCTTTGGAAGTGTTATTGTCTTTAAACTTGTACAAGTATTAACGCCATAACTATCTATTAGTGTAGCATTCATAATTTCAATATTTTCCAAGTCAACACAATTATGGAAAGCTCCATATTTCAAATCACCATTTAAAACTTTTACATTTTTTAGTGAAGTTGGAATATAAAAAGTTTCTGTATATGTTGAGTATGAGCCTTGAGACCTATATTGTTGTGTTGTTTTTGTTGAACCTTCGTATGATTGTGTTCCAAATATATATCCAAAAACAGCACTTGTTGAATTGCTTGATGTAGAATTTCCACCAACAAAAGGAATTACAATATCCGTTAAGGAAGAACAACCACTAAATGCACCATTCCCTATACTTGTTACAGTTGCAGGAATTTCAACTTTTGTAAGTGAAGTATCATCTTTAAAGGCAGCTGAAGAAATTTTTGTTATTGTGTTTCCGTGTATTTCTTCAGGTATCACAATCTCATTATATGTATTTTTTCCATATTCTGTTAGACCGTTTATTGTTCCGCTTGAGACTTCAAAAATAGCGTCAAATACAGGTGTAAGAACCAAATTACCATAAGTTCCTGTAGTTATTCTATCTACAATAACACCATTCAAGTACCAACATCTAAAATCATATCCTGATTTTGTAGGATTCTGAAGAATTATATCTTCACTTTCAACATTATATGATGTTGGATTTAAAGGATTGTTTGTACCACCATTCATAGCATATCCAATATTATATGTTGTTGGTGTCCACTTCGCATAAAGAGTAATTTCACCATAATATTGACTATTTAATGAAGAAAATTCTTGAGTTAATTCCTCATTACTAAACCAACCCATAAAGGTATATGCTGTTTTTGTTGGTGTCTTAAATACAAAACTATCTTCTACATTATATGTTGTAGGATTTTGTGCATTATTAGTTCCACCATTCAAGACATAATTAATATCATATTCGATAGGTGTCCATCTTGCGCAGAATGTCTTTTCACCAAAAGTTCCCTTTGTTACTTCAGTAACTCTTGTATCAAATACAAAATCATACCAACCGTTAAATGAATAATGTTCTCTAGTAGGATTTTTTAATTCAAATGTATCAGTTTCAATTGTATAATTAGATTTATTTTCAGGATTATTAGTACCACCATTTAATTCATAATTAATTGGATAAGTAATAATTTCCCATTCAGCATAAAGAGTAATTTCGTCTAAAAATTCTCTATTTATGTTTGTAATTTCATTATTAAATTCGCTATCTGTGAACCAACCTTTAAAGCTATAACCATTTCTTGTAGGTTCTGCAAATATTATCTCATCTTCTACATTGTAAGTATTTGGATTTTGATTATTGTTTGTACCACCATTTAAGATGTAAGTAATATTATATTCAATTGGTGTCCATTTAGCATAAAGTGTTTTTTGTCCTATTGTACCCTTTTCGATAGAATTTAATTCACTTGTGTATGAATTATCATTAAACCAACCGCCAAAAGTATAATGTTCACGAGTTGGATTTAATAAACTAAATGTGTCTGTTTCAACTGTATAATTTGATTTGTTTCCAACATTATTAGTACCACCATTTAATTCATAATTAATTGGATAAGTAATAATTTCCCATTTAGCATAAAGTGCTATATCACCAAGATATTGTCTATTTAATCTTGAAATTTCGTTATTAAATTCGCTGTCTGTGAACCAACCCTTAAATTCAAAACCTTTTTTAAATGGATTTTCAAAATCAAAATATGTTTCTACATTGTAGGTGTTAGGGTTCAAATTATTATTAGTACCACCATTCATTACGTATGTAATATCATATTCGATAGGTGTCCATTTAGCATAAACATCTATATGTCCAGTTGTTCCTTTTGTTATAGATGTAATTGGATTAGTTAATAATTCGTTTGTATACCAACCTTCAAATTCATAATAACTTCTTGTTGGATTAAACAATTCAAATGTATCAGTTTCAATTGTAAATGAACTTGGATTTTGAGTATGATTTTCCCCACCATTTAAGTGATAAGTAATTTCATAATCTCTTGCAGTCCATTTAGCAGTTAAAGTTATGTCTTCTTCAATATTCCAAGCATTTCTTGATAAACCTTCTTCATCGGTCAACAAAGTAAATTGCTCATTTTTAGTATATCCCCAACCTTCAAAGATATATCCTAACTTTGTAGGAACAGGACATTCAAAATTTTCACCTAAAACAACAGATATACTTGTTTTATTTGATGTAGATGTTCCACCATTATAGTTTAAATCTACTTTCAAAGTCCAAATAATCTCATAATTGTTTGTATTGTTTCCACACCAATTATTATCCCAATTATGTGGTATTTCTTCACGTTCATCTATAAATATTTTACTTAACTTTGTACAATTATTAAATACATTTTTTCCAATATAATCAATATTTTCAGGTATAGATATTGATGAAATTGTATAAGAGAAAGAATTTTCAAATAAACCTTCAGGTAATTCTGAAATATTACTTGTTAAGTTGATTGAATTTAATTTATTACAATTAGCAAAAGCATATTTTCCAACACTTTCTACTGATTCTGGTAATTGAACGGTCTTTAATTCAGAACAACCATAGAATGCATAGTTTCCGATTGTTGTAAGGTCTGATGAATAAATTCCTTGATATAAAGTTCCATCAAATTTGATATTTGCTAGATTATCACAACCATAGAAAGCATTGTCATCAATTTCTTGTACAGTACTAGGAATATTTAAACTTGTTAAGTTTTTGTTTTTAAAGGCATTTTCAGCAATACCAATGACTTCTTTACCGTTATAAGTTTCAGGAATTGTTATAACATTTTCATCATAAAACTTTCCTGCAGAAACAATATAACCCTTTCCATCTTCAGATAAGGTATATAGTAATTTATTTTCTGATGAATAGTAAACACCGTACCCACCAAGAGCTGCGCCAATAGCAAGAGCAATTGCAACAATTATTGAAATAATTTTAATTTTTCTTTTCTTTTTCTTCTTTGCCTTATCAACTTCAGCTTTATGTTCGATATATTTTAATTGTTTTGCCTTAATATCGATATATTTTTCTGAAATTCTCTCATCATCACCTGCCGCAGCAATTGCACTATGAAAGTCAGGCATTGTTGAAATAATTGTAGGTTGTTCAATCAATTCATTATTATTTCTTGCTTTTAATTTTGATTGAAGCAATCCCCAATATGCTTCGTGGCAACTCTTATTTTCACTTAACGCTATTGCAAAATACTTTTCAGATAAATCAAATTTATAGTTAAGTTGACAAGCACTTGCCATTTTTAAAACAATTTGAAGTGTTTTTTCTTTGTTTTTCTTGTTTGTATACTTAATAACTTCATCAAAAACTTTTGCAAGTAACTCAATATTTTCTATTTCTTTAGATTGTATTTTCTTAACAACAGCATTCAAAGTTGTTGTTATATACAAATTTCGCTTTTCTTCTGTTGGCGAATATTCAAGAATTGTTTTGAAACTATCAAAATCTTTTAAGTTTGCAATATAGTTATGTAATACACTATCATCTAAACAACCAATTTCCGCACATAATTTAATCCAAAGAATTTCGTAATCACAATCAAATACTTCTATGTATTTTTTGCAATAGTTAAGAGTTAATTCCCTTTCTCCACTCTTTCTAAACCCAATGATTAAGTTTTTAAGAACATCAAGATACTCATTCGTGTCCGTAATGGTCTTTAAAAGGCTTGAAACTATTCTCTCGACCAAATTATAGTTTTTACTATCAACAAGTCTATAAGCCTTGTTTTTAAAGTCCTCAACTATGTTTTTATAGTCAAAATCATATTGACTTATAAGATTATAATATTCTAATGCTTTTTCAATGTTATTTTTCTTAATTAATAATGAACAACCCGAAACAAGCATGTTTAAAAGATTTATAGAATCCTCTTTAGATGAGTTTTCAATTATTGTTTCAAATCTATTAATCTTTTTTATTGTCCCTGCTTTAGCAACTAAATCTTCTTCAGAAGAAATATTTTCTTCAGCGCAAAGTTTGATATATAGAGCTTGTCCGTTATTTGGATTAATTTCTAACAGTCTATTTGCAGATTGCAAAGCGTCATCAAACAATTCTTTACTTAAGCATATTTTTGCAGTTTTTAGTTCTGTTTTTTCATCAGCTGTAAGTTGTTGAACTTTATATTTTGATAAATCCCTTGTTTTTAAGTTCTCTATCGCTTTAGCCGCTGTTTTTTGCTTTTTTGCAGAACCTAATTCTACCCTATCAATCTTTGTAGTAGGAACTGAACTCTCGTTTATTACCTTTCTAATATGATTATCTAAATCTTCATAGAAAGTTTTTTTGCTTGCGTCCATACATTGACAAGAAGCAAATGCTTTTGGCAAATCACTTGCTGTCATTTTCTCAAAAGACACTACCAAAGAGTTCTTTTGTTTTTCACCATTTTTAATTTTCTTTAAAAATCTAGTCCATTCATTCTTAACCCAAGTAGATTCCATATATTCTCTTGAAGAAGAATAAACAACCATAACTTTAGCGGTATTTAAAGCATTGAAAATATATGGTTCATATTTTTCAGCA
Source organism: Clostridia bacterium (assembly GCA_017523305.1). Classification (GTDB taxonomy): domain Bacteria; phylum Bacillota; class Clostridia; order Christensenellales; family UBA1242; genus UBA7862. The sequence continues at coordinate 32,296 of JAFWWV010000077.1, read as the reverse complement.
ACTTTATCACGCAAACTTTCTCTACTAAAGAATACAGAGTATCCTTTTGAAATCAAATAAGTATAAAGGTTTTGTGCTTCATAACTATCATCTGTTCTAGTAATGTTATGTTCTTCATCACTATCTTTAAAACAGATGAACACGTCTACAGGTGGCTCTTTAGACGCCTTCTCAATCCATTCTTGTCTTATATTTTCAAATTGTTGAGCTTGTTGTTTGTAATATCTTTTTTGGTCTTTATCAGCATATTCTACAGCAAGTTGATAGTTTTTATCTTCTAAAACACTTTCAATGCTAGTAGCATAAATAGTAGGAACCTTTTTACCATCGTAATCTTCCTCATATTTAATACCATATTTAGATAAAAGAAGTCCCCAGTAACCTTCTGGGTTTTTAGGATACTTCTTAACGAAATCCCTATATAATTCTTCGGCATCGTCAAAAGCAGCCATTCTTAATTTGGCTGAAGCATTTGTCAATAATATAACTTCTTCATTTGTAATTTTTTCATTTTTTATGTTATCACAACAAGAGCAAATCCACTTGCCATTCTTGTAAACATAACTGCCACCACAGATATTACAAATATTATCCATTAAAGCTCTCCTTTGTATTACAATATTGCTTTCCAAAAATCTATTATTTGAAAGCAAGTTTCATCAAAATCTTCTTCAGTAATGTTTAATGCAACTTCACCTAAAGAAGTTTTGTATGTTTTAAGATTATCCATATCCCCAAATAATTCTGTCGAATTATCAAAATATTTAGGACACTCATTTCTTAATTTTTCTTCAGAAGTACCTTCTGAATGTTTTATAACATTAACCAATAGTCTTTTATTTTCCAAATTATGATACTCTATCATACCACTAATTTGCAATCCCAAATTTTCAATTTCTTTAACTAATTGATTAAAATTATTAAATTTTCTACCATCTTGCTTTATTTCGGAATATAACAAATACATTTGTTGTTCCCAAATTTCAATTACATTACATATCCAATTTGCAAGATTCCTATATCTCATTACTTTAAGTAATAAGTATTTTTCCAAACCAACCTCTTGAGATTTATCTAATAAAGCCGATATATCATCATTCTCACTAGTATAAATCTCAATTAGTCGATTATACTCTTGTTCACTAGCATTATTTGCTTGTTCTTCAAGGTCTGAATTGACCGTTAAATAGTCTTTTTTTACTATTGATTGCAAATCCTCAATATTTCTTATAAAACGTTGTATTAGATTTTGCAATTCTTGTTGTGTTACCATATTACACTTCCACTTTTAATGTAGGTAAATTGCCATTTGTAATTTCCCAAACATCTGATGACTAGTTTAAAGTATTGAAAATAAAGTTAGATGTTTTAATTGTTGAAAGTGAAATAACTGTACCAGTTTGATTTATTGTTATCATTTCACCTGTTCCCGGCGAAGTAGGATTTACTGTTTGTTGGTTTGAACGATAATTATTTGTATATGTTCCACCATTATCATTTGCAACTATACCACCTGCATAACCATAGTAACTATGTGCAGATAAAGTTGACATGTTACCAATTGCAAAACAACTATTAATTTCTCCTGAATTTACTCCAGAAATACCACCAGCTCTAACAGTAACATTAGTACTTGAATAAGTACCATTACCTACAGCAACAATATTTCCTGCTGAATAACAATTTTTAATTAATGCAGTATTACTTCCTGCAATTCCGCCTGCCGAAGCGTTTTGACTTGCAACAACATCTATTTGAACATTTGAGTAGCAATTTATAATTTTTCCATTATTTCCATTACTTACTCCAACAATACCTCCAACAATACTGCTTCCACTTTGTGCATATCCTTGTCTTAATGTTATTGTTCCAGATACACTACAATTTTCAACATCACCCCAAGTTTGGCCGACAATACCACCACACCAAACAGTAACACCTACAGTCAAATTAATGTTTAAATTTTCAATTTTAACATTTTTTATAATGCCTTCACTAAATCCAAAAAGCCCAACATATTGAGTTTCATAAGATGTTATTTTTAAATTAGAAATTGTATGTCCATTTCCATCAAAAATTCCATCAAATGTTTTAGGGTCATTATATTGAACTGTATTTTTACCAATAGGTGTCCATTCTTCATTATTAAGGTCTATATCACACATCAATACATATTCAGTGTAATAATCCATTCCAGATTGAACATCATATCTAATAGTTTCAAGTGATGTAATTTGTTTTAATTGTTTACCCCATTTAGCATAAAGTGTATAAGATGAGTTAGTACCCATTGTGTAGGTTGCACCATCTTCATAAACCACTTCACCATCAGCACTTGTTGCCCAACCCAAGAAACGACTATATTGCTTTTCATATTGATTAAGCGCAAGTGTTATTGTTTGTCCTGATTTAGCAGTTTGGTTTTCCATTAAACCATTTGATGAGCCATTACCTTCAAAAATAATTGTATTAGTATTACCTTCCCAAACAGCGTAAAGTGTGTAAGATGAGTTGGTACCCATTGTATAGGTTGCACCATCAACAAATTCCACTTCACCATTTTGAGTTGTAGACCAACCCTTAAAGGTGTAGCCTGTCTTTTTGAACTGATTTATACTTAATGAAGCATATTTATCAGTTTTAATTTGTTGATTTGACATAGAACCAGAAGTGTGTCCATTTCCATTAAATATGATATTATTTGTGTTTGCTTCCCAAACAGCATATAAAACATATTTTGTTTGACCTTCTACAGTTGTTAATGAGCCATTATTATTGTAATTCACACTTCCATTTTGAGTTGTAGACCAACCTTTAAATGTGTAACCATCTCTTACAAAAGAATTAGTTGTCAAATTATGTGTATTTGCAGTTATAAATTCAGTTAACATATCACCAGTAGTTGCACCATTTCCATTGTAAATAACCATAGATTTAGTGGTTGGTTTTACTCTTGGTAATTTTGTTTCTGAATAAGTCCATTCATTTGCTGTAAACAAATTAGCTTCAACCCAAGTTTTATTATAGAAATTAGATTGATTTGTCTCTGTTCCGTAATTAGGACTTACAACATTATCATAAATTCCATCTGCATTTGTAGGTATAACAGTTTCAGCAGCATAGAAATTATTTGTATGTGTTGTTAAAGGTAAGTTAATTCCTATAAACTTTCCACAAGAGAATGTTTGATAATCTTCTGATTGCAAATCAATATAGATGTTACAATTTGCAAAACAATTAGAAATTGAACCTTGTCCATCACAAACAAATCCACCACATCTTCTATATTCAAATGATGTTGTTCCACTACCCCTAGCAATTATGGTAATATCAAGTGAAGCATAACAATCGGTAATACTTTGGTCATAAGCAGAACTTCTTCCCATATATCCTACAAATCCACCAATATAGTTAGCGTCTGTTTTTAAAGTTCCACCATCTACAAAACAATTATAAATAGTTCCTTCATTTCTTCCTGCAATTGTTCCTACATAAACATTATCTTGTCTTAAGGTACAAAGCATATCAATATTAACATTTTCTAATCCTAAATTGCAGATTGTTCCGTAATTTACAGCAAATAATCCGATTTCAGTTGAAAATTCAGTAATCTTTAAGTTTTTAATTACATGTCCATTTCCATCAAATGTACCTGAAAATGCTGAAATTTCACCAATAGGTGTCCATTCTTCATTATTAAGGTCAATATCTCTAATCATTAAATATTTGTCATAGTTGGCAAAATCAATTACTTCTTCAACTACCCCTTTCAATGTTTCAGTGTCATAGATAACATAGATGTTACCTTCTTCCCAAACAGCATATAAGGTGTTTGAAATTTCAGTACCAATTGTAAAGTTTTCACCCGGCAAATAATCAATTATGTCATCTGATGAACCATTTTGAGTTGTAGACCAACCCAAGAATGTGTATCCAGTTTTAACAAATGAGTTATTTGGAACTTCTATAGTAGAAAGAGTTGTTGTTTGAATACTTTCCATAGAACCAGAAGTATGTCCATTTCCATTAAATAACACAGTGCTTGAGTTATCCCAAACAGCATAAAGTGTATAAGAAGAATTAGTACCCATTGTATAAGTTGCACCATCTTCGTATTCTACCTCACCATTAGATGTTGTAGACCAACCTAAAAATCTATAACCTGTTCTTTGATACTGATTTATACTTAATGAAGCAGAATGATTTGTCTTTATTTCTTGGTTTTCCATAGAACCAGAAGTTGCACCATTTCCATTAAATATTATGTTATTAGTGTTTGCTTCCCAATTTGCTTCCAAAGTAAAGCTTGTATAAGTACCTTGTTCAATTGTGTAGGTCATAACCTTTCCACTAAACAATTTACTGCTCCAGCCTGTGAAAGTGTATCCTGCTTTTGTAGGTGTACCAATCACATAATCTTCAGATGTGATATTGAATGGAATACTTGTAACATGTCCAATTGAACCACCGTTTAATTTAACTGAACAAACATAAGTTTCTATATCCCAAACAGCATAAAGTGTATAAGATGAGTTAGTCCCCATTGTATAGGTTGCACCATCTTCATAAACCACTTCACCATTTTGAGATGTAGACCAACCTGCAAAAGAATATCCATTTCTTAAGAACATATTTGAATAAAGATTTGCAGTTGCGTCTGATTTAATTTGTTGATTTGGTATAGAGCCAGAAGTAGCGCCATTTCCGTTATAAACAATTTCATTTGTGTTTGGTGTCCAAATAGCATACAAATTATAAGAAGAATTAGTCCCCATCTCATAAATTGCACCATCTTCGTATTCTACCTCACCATTAGATGTTGTAGACCAACCTATGAAAGTATATCCTGCTTTAACAAATTCATTTGTTTTTAAGTTATCACTTGAATCTGTTGCAATAATATGGTTTTCCATATCACCAGAAGTTGCACCATTTCCATTGTAAATCAATGTGTTATTATTAGGTGTCCATTTAGCATATACAGTTTTTGATGTGGTTTCACTCCAATTTTCAATAGATAAACCATCAGGGCCTGCATACTGAACTTCTTCAGTGCCATTCATTCCAAACCAACCATCAAAGATGTAACCAAGTTTTGTTGGAACCGGACATTCAAATGGTCTGCCATACACAACTGATATTTTTGTTGCACCAATATTAGCTGTAGCACCTTCATAATTAAAAGTTAATGGAATAGACCACAATACTTCAATTTCAGAAGAATTTCCACACCAATCAGTATCCCAATTTGTTGGAATTGAATTTCTTTCGTCCACTAATACATTTTCAATATTGCAATCGAAAGCGTCTTTTCCAATAAATTCAACTTCTTTTGGAATTGAAATACTTTCTACATTACTATTAAATGCATTCTTGAAAGTTCCTTCCAAGATATTTTCTAATGTATTTGGAATTGTTATTTCGTTAAGGCTTAAGCAATTAGCAAAAGCATATTTACCCAAATATGTTAAACTATTTGATAATTGAATATCTTCTAATTTAGTGCAATTGTAGAATGCATAATCACCAATTGTTTCCATTGAAGAATTAGTTGCTAATGCTCTACTATTGTTATTTGCAGAATAATATTCTACCTTTGTTAAGTCATCACAACCATTGAATGCATTGTTTGAAATTTTCTCAATTGTATTAGGAATTGAAACAATTTGAACATTTTTATTTTGGAATGCATTCTCATCTATTTCTGTAACAGGTTTACCGTTATATGTTGCAGGTATTGTAATATATTTTTCATCATAATACTTACCTGCTCTAACAGAATAGGTTCCATCTTCTAAAGTGTATAGCAATTGGTTTTGTGATTTATAATATAGATTCCAACCATATAAACCTACACCAATAGCGAAAATTACAGCAAGACAGGCAGCAAAGATAGACATAACTTTTCTTTGGTGTTTTTTCTTTGCCTTTAATATTTTTTGTTTTTCAATATATTCAAGCTGTTTTGCTTTAAGGTCAATATATCTATCAGCACTCTTTTCATCATCACCGGTAGCAACAATAGCACTATGAAATTCTGAAAGAGTTGTAATTATTACAGGTTGTTCAATTAATTCTTTGTTGTTTTTAACTTTAAGTTTGGATTGTAATAGTTTCCAATAAGCATTATGATTTTGTTCATCTTCACCAATAACAATTGCATAGTACTTTTCAGCATGTGTAAATTGGCCTTTTTCTTGGCAATTTTCAGCATATCTAAATATTAATTTTACATATTTTTCATCTTGTGTTGTATATTTGATTATTTTATCAAAAACATCACAACATTTTGAGAAATCTTCACTAGATGTAACTTCTTCAACACATTTTTGAATTATATTTAAAAGTTTTTCAATATATCCATCTCTTTCTTGTCCTGCTTTTGTACATTCAAGAATTTTCTCAAAAACTGAAATATCTTCAAGTTTGAATATATTACTTGTTAATTCAACTTCATTTTTACATTTAAGGTCAATAGATATTTTCTTCCACAACATTTTGTGGCTAGTTGGATAAATTTCCAAATATTCATCTACATATTTACTTGCAATATCAAAATGACCTTGTTTTTTAAATGTATCAATTGTCTTTTCTACTTCTTCCAAATAACTATCGGTGTTATCTGTAAGAGTTCTTAAAAGAGTTCGTACAAGTTTATCTGCACATTCAATTTCATCTTTAATTACTAAATGTGTGATAACTTCATTAATTCTATTATTAAAATTGACATCTTCAACATTGTATCTACAAATAAAATCAGCCAATTGTAAAGCAAATTCATTGTTATCAGCATTAAATTCATTTATGCAAGCATTTTTAAGCGCTGAAAGAATTTGTAAAGCAACATCTTTATTTGAATAGCCAATTGAGTTTTCAAGTTCATCAAAATCAACATTTTCATCAATGTGATTTTCTAATTCCTCAATGTTTTTTGCTTCAAGATTAACAAGTAACTTACATAGAATTGCTTGTCCATTTCTTGAGTTTTTATCAAGGATTTTTGTGATGATTTCATCAGCGTCTGCAAATAATCCCCTATTTAAGAATTTATAAGCAGTCTTAAGTTGAGTTTCTTCATCACCAGTCAATTGTTCAACATTATATGAGCCAATTTCTCTTTTAGCAATATCAGTATCAAGTTTTTTAGCTCTTTTATGTCTAACATTTTCTTTTACTTCTACTCTTTCCAATCTTGTAATTGGCGCAGTAGCTTTTTTAATTACTTTTTGAATATGTTTCTCAAGGTCAGAATAGAATGTTTTTTGCGAAGCATTCATACATTGAACATTTGAGAAAACCTTTGGAAAATCACTTGGTTTCATTTTATCGAAAGCCAAGATAAGTGAGTTCTCTTGTTTTTGTTTATTTTTAATTTTCTTTAAAAATCTAGTCCATTCATTCTTAACCCAAGTAGATTCCAAATATTCTTTGGAAGATGAATAAACTATCATAACGTGTGCGGTATTTAAAGCATTGAAAATATATGGTTCATATTTTTCAGCAACTTTATCACGCAAACTTTCTCTACTAAAGAATACAGAGTATCCTTTTGACATTAAATATGTATAAAGGTTTTGAGCTTCATAACTATCATCTGTTCTTGCAATATCTTTTTCTTCATCACTATCTTTATAACAGATAAAGATGTCTACAGGTTGTTCTTTTGAAGCCTTTTCAACCCATTCTTGTCTAATACTTTCAAATTTATTTGCTTGTTGTTTATAGTATTTTTCAGTTTCTTTATCAGCTAAAGCGATTGCTTTCTTATAGTTTTCATCATTTAAAACACTTTCAATGCTAGTAGCATAAACTGTAGGAATTTTCTTTCCGTCAAAATCATCTTCATACTTAATACCATATTTAGATAAAAGAAGTCCCCAGTAACCTTCAGAATTTTTAGGATATTTTTTTACAAAGTCCATATATAATTCTTCTGCACTATCGAAATCTGCCATTCTCAATTTGGTCGCAGCATTAGCCAAAAGAACCAATTCTTCATTGGTTATCTCATCTTGTCTAACATTATCACAACAAGAGCAAATCCATTTGCCATTCTTGTAAACATAACTGCCACCACAGATATTACAAATATTCTTATCCATAGGACTTCTCCTTTATTTCTAGTATTTTTCAATCTTTAAATGTTTGTATGCTTGTTCAGTTGCAACCCTACCATTTTGTGTGATGTTTATAAAGCCAAGATATATTAGGTATGGTTCATACTGATTTTCAATGATGTTTTTGCCTTCACCAGTAGCCGAAGCTAATGTATCAAGTCCAACCGGACCACCATTGAATTTATTAATTATAGTCTTAAGAAGATGAATATCACCTGCATTTAATCCAAGACTATCTATTTCGTTATCAATAAAGTATTCTTCAATAATCTTTTTATCAATAACATTCGTGTTTCTTATTAATGCTTTATCAGAAATTCTCTTGATAAATCCATTACAAATTCTTGGAACTCCTCTACTTCTTTTAGCAATATTTTTCATATCAGCTTCCGAAATATTAAATCCAAGTTTTTCAAACGACTTAACACCTAATTGAGTAAGCACATCTACAGAATATGGTTCAAGTCTAAATTGTAAAGCAAATCTATCTCTCATAGGTTTTTCTAACAAACCAGAGTGAGTAGTTGCACCAATTAATGTAAACTTTGGTAAATCCATTTCAACATTTTTACCATCGTTTCTTATATATGAAAGTTTGAAATCTTCCATAGCAGTATATATAGATTCCGCAGCGCTAGTGCTAATACGGTGTATTTCATCTATAAATACAATATCATTTTCTTTTAATTGTTTAATATTTTTAATGAAATCATTTGTATCCTTAATTGTTGGTCCATTCATTACAATAATGTTTGATTTCATCTCATTTGCAATAATTCTTGCTAATGTTGTTTTACCTAAACCTGCAGAACCGAACAGCAATACATGGTCTAATGATGTTTGTTTTGTTCTAGCAGCCAAAATTGCTTCAGCCAAAGGCCTTTTAATTTTGTCTTGCCCAACATAATCTCTTAATCTTGTAGGTCTTAAAGGATTATTTGTCTTGTTATCCTCAAATTCTTCCTCATCTTCGATTTCAGTTGGTTGAGCAATTTGTTCTTCAACTATTTCTTTCTTTTCTACAACTTCTTTTTTAGGCAATTCACCAGTAAGGTTAAACATAACATCGTCAGTAAAACCTTCATTAGCAATTGTCTTTGCCATTTCTAATATAAATTTAATTTTTTCTTCACATTCAGTTTTTTCATTACCCTTTAATTGATATGAAATCTTAAGTAATGATTCCATTACAACAAACAAAGCACTTCTACAATTCTTTACATCTTTCCTTCTAGCGTAAACAATTGCTTCTTTAAACTTCTTGTTACAAAATTCCTTTTCTTGATTTACTGACATCTGTTTTTTCCTTTAATTTAATACTTTAATTTCTTGGTCTACTTCAATTCTTTTGATAAATTTTAGTACTTCATCAACCGGAATTGCATAGCTCATAGCAACTGCATTCTTTTTACCTGAAGCAACAACACCAATTACTTGACCTTTCATATTAAATAAAGGTCCACCACTATTTCCGTGATTAATTGGCACACTTATCAAAATCTTTGTTTGATTTCCTAAATTTCTTGCTCTATCACTTACTAGACCTTCTGTGATAGACATTCCTTCACCTTTACTATTTCCAATAGAAACAACTTTTTCACCTGTCTTAACTGTTTCGTAAGAACCAAGTTTAACTGAATAGTTATTTCTTTTGTTTATCTTAAGCAAAGCTAAATCTAAAACTAAATCTAGGTCAATTAACTCACAATCTGCAACCTCACCATTAAATGATGTAGCAGTTATATCATCATTAATTTCAAAATTAACTTCACCATCTTCTTCAGAACTAACTCTTGTAACAACATGTGCATTTGTTAGAAGATAACCATTACTTCCTATTGCAAAAGCAGTTCCACAACTTCTATCCTCATTTTCAAGTACACTATTGATAGAATATAGTGTTTTATGGTTCTTTTCATACAATTCCGCAGGACTTATCTCAACCCCACTAAAAACAGGTTTAGAAGTGTTATTTTCTTCTTTTACAGATGTTTTTCTAGGTCTTTCCTTTGAAACGATTGAGTCGCAAGACTTACATCTATAAACAATGTAAGTATCAAGACCAACAATTTCTTTATCGGTTTGTACTAAATCTTCCGAACCACATACTTTACATTTTGTTAATTCGTATATCATTTAATCCATATCTCCATTTTGAAAATTTTCAAATCTTTCGATTTCTTCTCTTGTTATAACATTATGGTGTTTAGCAAGGACATCATAGCAATCTTCCATAGAAACCTTTTCTTCAACACCGGTTCTAATTGACTTCTTATAAGCCTTAAGTCTTATTTTTTCACAAATAGCAACAATATCACCACCACCAAAACCATCAAGCATTTCGGTCAATTTTGCGTAATCAAAATTACTATTCATTGGAACATCTCTAAATGCCTTTTCAACCATAAATCTTCTAGCATTTGAATCTGGTACACTTACATAAATATGAGTATCAAATCTTCCACCTCTAATCATAGCGTTATCAAGAGCCCAAGGCCTATTTGTGGCAGCAATAAGTAACAACATCTTGTTTGTTTTAGATTTTGTAAATCCATCTACTTTTGTTAAGAAAGTGGCAACAAATCTTGACATTTCAGCGTCAACACCACCACTACTACTTTCTCTTTTAGTAGCAATTGAGTCGAACTCATCAAAGAAGATGATTGCTCTTTCATTTTTTAAAGCAGTTTCAAACAATTTATCTAATTGTTTACTACTTTCACCCATATATTTACTAATCAAATCTTGACAATTGATTGAGTAAAATACAGCGTCTACCTCACCTGCAATTGCTCTTGCAATAAAGGTCTTACCTGTTCCCGGTGGTCCATAAAGAAGAAGTTTTCCACCTGCATTGATTTTGTATTTTTTAGCCAATTCAGGATTTTTTAAAGGGTTAAGAACTTTAAATTCGATTTCTTCTTTAACCTCCTGCAACCCTGCAACATCTTCAAAAGTGATTTTCTCATCATTGTTTACAGGTTGGAAGTTTGTTGTCTTTTCTTCATCACCACTTGATTTAGTTTCACCAGACTTAACAGCCTTTTTTTGTGGTTCATTTCCACATTTTGTCTTTACAAAATTAAGGATTTTCATAGCAATATTTCTATACTCTGTTTTAACTTGGTAAGAAACTGATTTAGTTGATATTTCATTAGCCATTTCAGCAGCCTTTAAAAGCAGTTCTCTTGCTTTTAAAACATCACCACAATCATAAGCACTCATTCCTTGTTCGTAAAAACTTTTATATGCTTCAACCTGCATTACAGTACTCATAGAAAACTCCTTGATTAAATAATTCTATTCTTTTCTCTTTCGATTTCTTCAGCTAAATTAATGCTATCAGCACCAACAGATGTAGACATTGTTGGCGATAATTTTGCTCTTTCCGCTTCGATAAGTGGTCTTACTGAAGCCAATGCTTCTGGGGACCTTGTCTTATTTGCAGGGTTAGATTGCTTCATAGCGCTACCCATAGCTTTTTGAGCAATCTTAATTTCTCTCATATATTTGTTCATCTTAACTTGAGTTCTTTGGATTTTTCTTAAGTTAGGCATTTTTGCTTTACCACTTGCCATTTTATCCAAAGCATTCATAGCTGTTGCCATTGTTACTGCAATTGAATTTGAAACATTGATAATATCAAAGTTTGTTTTTGTTTGCATTAATGAACTAATAACATCATTCATTTCAAGCAAAGCATTAACAGCAACATCATAAGAACCTGTATCACCATTTACTTCAGCTTCAGCAGCAATTTTAGCATATTCTTGTCTTTTACTTTTCAACTCATTAATTTGTTCGTTGAAAGTTTCCATTTGTTCTTCGCGTTCCATTTTAGCGATTATTTCTTTTTCTTGTTTTGTTTTGAAAAATGCCATCTTATTTATCCTCCCCACCGTTTAAATCATCTAATGCTTTTAAGAAATCTTCTGTTGTTGCTTTTTTAGGTTCAGCAGCAACTGTTGGATTAGCCAACTTTGTATCCATTTCACTCATAGCATTTGCTAATTGTTCTTTTTCTCTTTTCTTTCTCATAAGTTCTTCTTTGTAGTTCATAGCGTCATTTGTAATTGTTGCTTGACCTTCTACTCTACCAAAGATTTTATTGTCAACAGATTTTACTTTTTCATTAATCTTATTTAAGTCATCTTGAAGAACTCTTAAGATAGGAATTGCTTTTTCAGGGTTTACAGCAGTTTCTCTAATTCTACCCATATTAAGCATTCCTTTAGCCTTGTTAAGTTCAGATGTAGCATATTCACCTGCCATAACAATTTCATTGATATTTACATCAATCATATCAATTAAGTTAAAGCAAACTGAATAGTTACCCCTTCTGATATTTAAGGCGTCAATCTTGCTTTTAGCTGCTGTGATTTGTCTATAAAGTTCATTTATAATTCTTTCATTTTCTTCGGCAACCATCTTGTTTTCAAGTTCAGCAAGTTCTTTTTCAATTCCCTTAATATCGCCTTCAATTCTTTGTTCATTCTTTTGATAATCAAGTTTGATTAATCTTAATTCTTGAAGTTTTGCATTAAGTCTTTTCTTTGACCAACTCAATTTAACTTTTGTTTCATCTGCGTCAACATCTACAAGATTTCCATTTAATACTTCTGTCCACATATTAACTGTGAATGACAAATCTTCTACTGCTTTTTCAAGTTTTGTAGTAAGAGTTTGTTCAATTTCTTGTTTCAATGCTTCAATGTATTTCTTTGTTTTTGTGTAGATATTATTAATATCTTCTTTTCCGTTACCAATTGCATTAGTAAGAGTTTCGTAATCTTCTCTTAATTGAGCAACAATACCTGCAACTGCTGAAGAATCCAAGTTCTTATTGTATTTACCTTTTTCAAGTTTGAAGATAATTGCATTAAGTTCTTCTGCAATTTCATTCTTTAAATTATTGTTTGTTTGAACTGATGGTGTATATTTTTTCATATTTTTCCTCCTAACCATTTAACCTATCTCTTATAACTTGTAGGTCATCTTCATTTACGTGAATTCCTTCAACAATAAGGTCTGTCATCTTCAAGCCAAAGTTTTTAAATAAAAGTTCATCTACTAATGCTTCTTTAATATCAACTCTTATTTCACCGATTTTTGAGTCTATCTCAAATACACTTGTTGTTGTATTAGCGAAATACTTACTTACAACTTGTGTTCCGTTTGCTTTGATAATTGTAACGGTCTTTTCTCTTATATCATCAATTGTAATTTCAGCCTTGCCTGCAAAATTCTTAATCAATTTTGGAATATCAACTATTTCTATTGAATATTTTCCGTTAGCACCAACTCTGTATGCTTCTTTAAGTCTGTCATTATTTACGTTAATGTTACCAAATCCCCAACTCATCATAGGAATTGCACTACTTAATACATAAATAAATTCAATTTGTTTTTTAAGAAGTTCTTTACCGAATTCCTTGATAATGTTTACTTCACTGCAAGGGTCTACCCTAAAAGCAATCTTGCCATCAATCAAGGCAACTACTCTATAGTTGATTGGAACACTGATTGCAGTATTCTTATCAATTTTTACTGCCCCTGTACTCCATACAACAACATCATTTCCAATTTCTTTTTTTAATGCAATCAATTTTTCCATTTTATTTGTCTCCTTCATATTTTTTAATAATTTCGCAAAGCTGTTCAATCGTTTTGTCATCAAGGTTATTCTTCGCAACTGAAAGTATTAAGTCCTTTTTCTTGTTGCCAACTTCATTAAGGTCAAACTTTACATTGGTTTTTGAATCCTTTATTGCTTTTTGCAATTTTTTCTTGTTTGCCTCATTTAAGTTATAGACTTCGATTAAGGTTTGCTCCCAAGCCAAAGGAAATTCTCTCCTACCAAGTTCTACAGCAGACAAATATGAAGCCGAAACATTCATTTTCTCGGCCATATCCCTAGCAGACTCGCCTCTTTCAGCTCTAATAACTCTTAAGAACTTTCCAATTTCTGTTACCATAAATTTCACCTCATACTAATTTTGCTATAAGTATAATAACACAAAGAACTAAAAATGTCAACAACTTTGTAAAAAAAATTTACAACTTTTTTGTAAATATAATTTACACTCTATTTGTAAATAAAATTTACAACCTTGTAAATTGCTAAAAAATAAAAAAACCTATCAGACTAAATCTAATAGGTTTATATTTATATTATAATATATTATATAGAATTATTTAAACCAATGCTTTTTCATCATATCTAAAAACTGATTTGTAATGGTAAAACCACTCTTATTTCCTATAACAGAATCCACTAAACAATATGGACATTGTGCAGTATTTCCTAGCCAATTTTTGATTTCTGTTGGTGCAAAAATTTCCTTACAATAAAAGCAACCACAAGTGTTACTTTGTTTTATTTCTTCCATATTATTAGTAGAATGTTTGTGTGCTTCTTTATAATTTATTTTCATATTTCCTATATTCCTAATTGTTTAATATGATTGATTTTACAATTTTTCTTTTTTAACCATAAATATTGCTGACTTGTAATAAGCCCAGCAACAAAAACTGTATCTACAGCTTTACAATGTGATTTATATACTTTTATCCCTTGATTTTCAAAATATTTAGTTGCTTTTTGTTTTAAATCATCATTTTTAAATGAATATAAATAAATCCCTTTTGAATTTTTAATTTCACATTCATCAAATCTAAAATCTTCTTCTTTATAATTATAATATCTTTTATGATAAGGCATTAAATAAACAAATGGTTTTATTTCTTCTTTTTCAAGCAAATCTTCCATTTCATTTATATTTCCCCAATAAGAAGTTGCGTCAATAGTTTGAAGAAGAATTTCACCCTGTTGTTCTCTCAACCATATTTGGTATATTTCATATATAGCAGCCTCCCAATCAGTAAGACCTTCTATAACTTTTACACCAGAAATTCCAAATTCTTTATTTAATTTATTATAAACACCATCTTCTGTATCATTCTTTAATTCATCATAAACAATATGATTAATTCTATTTCCTACACCCTTTCCCACATAAAAGATTTTACCATCACCGGTTTGCCATTCATATACATAGCTTTTTCTAGGTTTACCAGTTTGATTTTCGATTGGCATAAAAGAAAATAATTCTTCTTTATGTTCTTTAAACACTTTTAAAACTCTTGGCTCAATGCTTTTTTCAGCAATTTCCCTTTCTTTTATCATTTCTTCGTATGTAAACATCAAAAATCAACTCCTACGAGTTAATTATAACACACTTTTTTGTAAATGTATCAAAATTAGAGAACCAAATAAAAAAAACTACCAGATTTCTCTGATAGTTTGCATTTATTGTGATAGTTTTTTACCTAACTTTTTCAATGTTTTATTAAGTTTGCGAAATTCCCAACTTTTTACAAATAACCCTACACTAAATCTTATTGTTCCACTAGGAAATGTACCAAATTCTTTGTGTGCATTTGGACTACATTGTAATCCTACCCTAATTGCAATTTTATTCTTACAAAAGAAGTCTGCAAAGTTCTCTGGCGAATAATCTTTAATTTTACAAGCAATTATAGTTGAACACTTCTCTTTTGGTTCTATAACTTGTAAAAATGGATATTTTACTAATATAGACTTTAGCCTTTCAAAGTTTCTTTTTTCGATATTTTCTATCTTTTTATATGTGAGTTTTAAAAGGTATTTACAAGAATAGTACAAACTAAATATACCTAATATATTCTGTGTTCCCGCCTCATATCTAATAGGCCTTTCTTTAGGCATTTGTTCATCTGCTGAACGAATTCCTGTACCACCTTGAGCAAATTCCTTTAGCTTTAATCCGTTATTAAGAATAACACCGCCAATCCCACTAAATCCATACAATGTCTTATGACCTGCAAAAACCGCTGCGTCTACCTTACCATAAGTTATATTAGTTTCCAACAATCCAAAAGACTGCGACATATCCAATATATTTATGGACTTATATTGTTTAGCAAGTCTAAATATTTTTTCATATTCTTGAACAATTCCAAAGGTATTAGTCAAATGCGACATAATAACAAGATTAGGTGCTTTTTGTTTAAATTGCTCTATATAATTATCAAGAAAGATAATTTCAAAGCCAATATCTTTTTGCTTTTCTAAAAGTGGTCTAACAACCGAATTATGTTCATATTTTGAAATATAAACATTTTTAATGTTTGTGTAATCAATTCCTTTTATTAGTAGGTTTAACGAATATGTAGCAGACGGTTGAAATATTGTTTTATAGTCATCATCTGCTTTTACCAAATCTTTAAGCATTTGTCTTGTATCAGCAATTATTTCTTCACATTTACTAGAACAATCACTCTTTCCCCTACCTATATTAACACCATATTTTTTATATGTTTTGATTGCTTTATAAACCTGTTTAGGTTTTCTATATGTTGTTGATGAATAGTCAAAATAAGAAATCATTATATTTCCTTTTTGGTTCTCAAATATCTACACATCAGACAACCACCACCTAAATATTTTGGATTTACACAAGCCTGACATCTTCTACATTTGTCATTATCAATTTCATATTTATCAGGTTTACAAGTAATTGCACCAAAACGACATAAACTTTCACATTTTAAACATTGATTACAAGCATTATATTTCACAACTTGATATGCAAGTCTAGCATGTAAAGAACGTGGATTCCTTACATTTATAGTTACTATCTTAATTTTTCTTTTGTTTAATGGTTGCAACGAAACGATTGGAACCATTGTTGTTGGGTGTAAAACAAGCATTTCATTAATTTCCGTTCTTCCTTTTTGTAAATAGCCAAATGGTAAAAACATATTATAGAAATTGTCATCTAAATCCTTGTATAGTTCATAAATCTTACCATTTTCTTCGGCTGTACAATCGGCAGACTTTAGTTTAACTGAATATGCCGCTTTTACTCCTTTCCCACCATTTCTCATTTTCCAACGACCTTGTTTTACATAGTCGTCTAAATCTTCCTTACCACATTGTTTTCCAAATTCTCTTAAGTAATCTGCCCACATATAGAATTTCTTATGATTATAAATTCTTTCCATTAGTTCTGATGTTATTGAAGCATTAGGACAGCACCAACAACCAACACGATTATATCCATATCTATATGCGATATTAAAATCTATTTTATTAGCCAATATATAAAGCCAAACTTCCAAATCTGTCCAATATAGGATTGGCGCGGAACTTCTTTGGTTTGCAATTTTTACAGATTCCGTTTTTTCTTCTACTCTATTATAGTTAGCTCTTGTAGCACTTTCACTTCTACGAACACCATAGAAAGTCAAAACTCTGCCATTGAAAATCTCATTCATTTTTCTATTTAGAGCACCGGTCTTAAACATATAGCAACACCAACGACCTGCCATTGTTGGTGGACCAATTTTTTTAGCCATTTCAAAGAAATTATTATCATTATTTCTTGCTATATGCATATCTATTTGTTTGTTTTTCTTTAGTCTTTCAACATATTGATATGTACTCTCAATCTCAAGAGTAGTATCACTAAATATGTGAATTATTTGTTTGTCTGGCAAAGCTCTACATACAAGGTCAGACACAACAGTACTATCTTTTCCACCACTAAAGGAAACCATAGTGTTTTTTATATCATATTTTTCGCTTTCGCTTTTAATAAATCTTATTGCTTCATCAGTAATATAGTCCAAATGTTCTTTATTTGCTTTAACAAATAAATCAATGTTCTTATTAAATTTTTCATAACTAAATGACTTATTTAATAATTCTTTTCGCAGCATTTTATCATCTGCATTAATCTTTTCTTCATTAGTAATTCTTAAACTTTTTCCATTTACATAGTAGGTACTTTTACCTTTCCATAAAATCTCGTCATCAAATTTCTTTTTTGTTAGTATTTCAACCAGCTTTTCTTCTGCCGGAAACACAGGTCGCAAGGTGTTGGATAAAAATTTCATTCTACGACTGCAAATAGGACATCTTTGATTTTCTTTCTTTTCTCGAATAACAGGAATTTTACAACACGAACACCAATATGCGACTGTCTTAACATCTTTCGATTGTTCTTCAATCCACATAAAATCTCCTTTTTTTTGCAACAAAAAAGCACTAAACAAAATTTGTTAAGTGCTTATATGTTTATTCGATTTTAGATGTTGTAGAACCACCTCAAATACGAGACATATTCATTATTTTGTGCGCTTTGGTATTTCACCTTCTCAAGCGTCTTTCTCGAATTAAGAACTACTTTATTCCTTGCCCTAGTAAGCATAACATACATCAACCTCAATTCTTCTTCCAAGTTGTCGATTATTATCTGCTTTTTGCTAGTTTCAAAGTTAATATCTTTTTCCAGATTTGCATTTGGAACAATAGTGTCTTTATTGAAAGACAAGCCTTCGCTTTCCGTATAATAAAAGTCGGCAAATTGATTTTTATTCAAGTTGTTATCGACTTCATTAACGATTATAACATTGCTGTCAAGCCCCTTAAATGTATGTATGGTGCTTATCGTTACAGAATTTTCTTGATTTGTTTGTGGTTGATTTTCTTCCTGCCCTGTTATTACCATTACGTTTAGATAGTTAAGGATTTCCATACTTGTAAGATTTTCATTTTGCAAATCCCTTAAAATCTCATAAAATCTTTGAATGTTTGCAAGAGCTTGTTTGTTTTTTGTTTTTGCATAATATTCCAACAAATAACAATTATCCAAGTTTTGAGAAATGGCAGGCAATATTCCTTCTTGCTTAAAGGTCTTAATAGAGCTATCAACCCTATCATAAAATTCTTGCTCTGTTATATGGTGTGCGTTTGCTGATACATATAAATCAGTATAGAATAGTTCAGCCTTTTCCAATTTACTTCCACCTGCTATATAATTAAGTAATTTTAAGATGTCTACAATCACTTTTGATTTATAGATACTTTTACTTAAATATAGTTGAACAGGAATGTTCTCTCGTTTCAATTGGTAATATGCTTTTAGAACTTCTTTATTTGTTCTGCATAACACTACAATATCATTATAACCCACAAAATTCCCATATTCAATGTTTTGTGCCACTTTTTTAATAATTTCTGCAAGAGATTTATCAAAAGTTATCTCTATGCTTTTATCAATATTCTCTGCATTCGCGTTAGCAATTAGCTTTTGATTATTGAAATTTAACTTGTGTTTTTTATACTTAAAGGTCCTTGAAAATAAACTATTTACTTTATCTATAATGAACTTGTTTGACCTAAAATTCACCTCTAAAGTGTAGTGTTTTCCATTATGTGCAGAAATGTAAGAAATCAAATGATTAAAGGCATTTTTATCACTTCCTCTAAATCCATAAATTGATTGTTTTTCATCTCCCACAACAAATACTTTAACACCATAATCAATAAGCAATTCCATTAATGTTGCTTGTTCAAAGTTAATGTCTTGAGCCTCATCTAAAAACAAGTATTCTATCGTGTTTATAATGTGCGGTGCAATCTTCTTATTTCTTAAAATTTCAACTGCAAATTTTATTAAATCATTTGTTGTAATTATTCCCAATTCTAGCTTTAATTCTTCCAATTTAGATTTATAAATAGGATAAATTTTATAGAAATAATTTCTCAAATAATCCCATAATGTCAAAGTCTTATATTTCTTTAAAACAACATCAATTCCTTTATCACTTGCCTTTTCTTCAAGGTCAATTAAAAGTTTAACAATCTTATACATTGGTATTTGTTCAAAGATTTTTTCATCATAATTATCTTTAACTATTTCATTTGCAAGTCTATCTTTTTCAAGGGTTAGATTTGAGATTTTATAGTTAGGACATAACCCAATTTCATAAGAATATTGTCTTATGATATTATCACAAAATACGTGTATTGTAGATATTTTAGACATGCTAAATTTATCTATCTGTTTACGAATTCTGTCATTACCATCTTTCCAAGCATTATAAAGTTTGTTTTTTAAACGAACTGTAGTTTCTGCTGTTGCCTTATTAGTAAATGTAATTAAAGCAATCTTATCAATATCAACACCTTCATTAATAATTAGATGTGATACTTTTCTAGTTATTAATTCTGTTTTACCAGTTCCTGCACTTGCTAAAACATCTGCAGGATAGTGGCAACTATAAATTATTTCATTGAAATTACTCATAATCCACCACCCCCAAGCATATATTTTTATACTTGCAATATGCACAATAAGAAGATTGTTTAAATCCCATATTACTACACTTTCTATAGTTCTTTATAGTATCAACAACCTCATTTACTCTTGTGATTCCATCTTGATTAAATTTAGGTGTATTAAGTTGAGTATTAAGTTTAAAACTTAAGAAATTCAAACTTCCTGCCCTATCTATAGGCAAACCTCTCTCAAGTTCATCAACTATTTCCCAAAAATGTTTCAACTCTGTTTGTTTCTTACCTGTTGTTGAAATTAGATTATCTAAAGATTTACTAATATCAAACTCATAAGAAACATTCTTCACAATATCGGTTACAACCAAATTACTATATGTTTTAATTTGAGTTCCATTATGTTTTATCACCTTTTCTTTACTTAATGACAAAACAAAGTCCTTTTTAGGCTTATATCTTCCGGTAAAGATTTTTTCATTTACAAAAGAAGTAATATAATTTTTAGCAGATAACACAATATCATTTTTGTTGTTATCATCAAACATAGGTATTAACTCAAATACTTCATTTGAAACACTATTTAGTGTTGTATATAGCATTTGTTTTAATCTCATTTCATCATAGGTTGAACCATTAGCCAATGCCGACAATGTTCTATTAATGATTAATGCTTTAGTATAGAAGTTCAATAAAAACTTATCAGTATAGCAGCTTTTCTCTTTAAATTGAGCTGAATAATAGAACATCTTTGGACATACAAAATATCCTAGAAGTTCATTAAGATACAAGTTATCAAATTTAGTATCCTTAAAAATCAACCCACTACTACTTTCTTCAGGCAAATTAACTGTTTCATAATTAATTTCAACTTCTTTTAGGTTATCAAATTTAGACATAATATCATACCCAAATATTGACATATCTAGTGGCATTCCACCTTCACTTTCAATTCTTGTAAATATAATATTTTGTTTTGCAATCCTAAATAAATTTTCAAATACATATTTTGATAATTTGATGTTATAATCCAAAGTTTTATTAAGTGGTAATCTATAATTTTTGATTAAAGTTTTATCTAATAAAATATCAACCATTTCGCTAGAATATGGAAATTCATATTTAAACATCATAGGATATTTATTTTCTTCAAACATTGGAACATATACCGTATCATAAGTATTTACACTTTCCAAGTTGATTGCATTAAGTCTTATATTTATTGTCTTTTCTACTTTTGAAGATAAATATTCACTTACTAAAATTTGGAAATTTTGAGCAAAGTATTCGTTGTCAATATCAACACCATCATCTTTAGATGTAAGCAATTCTTCAAATTCTGATAGTAATTGTTTTTCAATTACCTCATCATCAACTTCTTGTTTAATAGCTTCTATTAAAGATTTAATATGTTTTTTTACATTTCCATTAACATTACTTATTCTTGTTGTAACATTATCTATAAAGATAATATATTTCTGAATAAACTCTAAAGTTTCAAGTCTAATTCCTTTTAATGGGTGGTTATGTAATTCCTTTTCAAACTTAACACCTTTCTTTAAAGATATTAATTTGTTTATTTGTTCTTTCCAATCTTGAATAGATTCCAAATTTTCAAAGAAGTCTTTTATTGTGTTAAATTCACCTACAACATCATCAATGTGAGTGTTTCTAAATAACCAGTTAATATGAATTAAGGTTGTGAAATTTGACAATTTCATACCATTACCTGACAATTTATAGATTTCACATATAAAACGACCAAGTGTTGAATTAAACAAAGTTCTTGGTGGTTGATACATTTCCAATCTTCTAAATTGATTGAATTGTTGTAATCTTTCTTCTTTAGGTAAATTGTTTTTATAATTACTATTTAAAAATTCTTCTCTAGAAAAATATATGTTTTTTTCAGGACTAATAAAAACACCTTGATTTCTTAAAAGTTCATTAAAAATTTGAGTTTGTTTAGCAAACTGATTTGTTACTACAATTGCCAAATTATTACATGTACTTTCTATTTCCTCAATGGTAGAACATTTTTTTAGTTTAGATGAAATATCTGCAATAATAAATTTGAATTCCATTTCTCTGGTAAAGAATGGTTTATAGATTAAAATATCATTAGCAAGGTCTGAAGCAATGGTTTTATTTGTATATATTGACTTTCTTAATTCTTCAAATTTATTACAATTACTATCCCCCATTATTTCAAGTGAGTAATGAATATTATTATCATTCAATAAAGGACTAATGAATTCCTGAATAATAAAATCATCATTAGTAACAAAACTTGATAGTTTATTTTCTTTAATTAAAGTTCTAAAAATTAAATTTTGCACATCATTAAAAAATGTAAAACCTATCAATACTACACTATCAAATTGTTTAAAGTAATCGCCCAAAACATCTGCAAATGCTATTTGATATGTTTGTTTGTTTTGTTTCTTTAAAGTGTTTAAATAGTCAATATATAACTGAAATACATCTGAAAAAGATGATAAATGCGTTTTTTTGATTTGTTTGAGATTAATACAATCTTCCGTAACATTACTTAAAAGTAGATTATTAAACAACTCATAAATTTGAGATATAGAGTTTTTATATGCCTGTTTTGTTGTTTTGTTCTCCAAATCAAGAATAGTTTTGTGAAGCAAATATCTCATTTCACTTTCAGATAAACAATTCTTTGTTTTTGTTAAAGATTTAATTTGAGAATGCAATTGAGTGAAATCAACAACATTCATTTTTTTACTTTTGTTAGATTGATAATTCAAACTTCTTGTTGAAGTAATAAAAAGAGTATTAGCGCAACTATTTATTTGCCCTAATTCAATATCGTTTAGATTTTGAACCTTTATTACTTTAATTTCATTCATATCATATATTATAACATAAATTTCGACATAAATATATGCCAAACCAAAATTTTTTAAAGAAATTTTAATTTTTTTGATATTTTTTGCCCTACTTACAACATTAGTATATAAGGGGGTTCAAAAGATGAATGAAATAAAAAGAAAGCTTAAAGCTGAAACTTGGTTGGCAAAAGACAAAGTTCAAATGGAAATTGCATTAGAATTTAATGATGAAAAATTATTAAATAAAAATTTAAAAAAGAAATTCCCTAATTATGTTTTAGAATATCTTTGGAACGAAGCGGAAAAGCACAAAGATACAATCCCCCAACCAAATCCAGAACAGCTTGAACGATTACATAAATTGTTAGAAGTTCACAATAAAAAAAACACATATCAATAAGATATGTGTTTTATTATTATTTTCTACCGTGTAATAAATGGGTAAGACACCTGTTTTGCCACTTACTCTATAACCAGGTATGAAAGCATTGATAGCATTACTCTTTGTTACTACTCTCTCCATCATTTCTCTAATGGTAGCACTAGTGCTTTCACTGATAGTATTGTTTAAAACCTCAGGTGTATTTCTAGCAACCAAATCTCCCGTACTACTAGATACTTCGCTTATAAAATATGGTTTATACAATTTACCACCATTTAGTACACTACATATACTAGAAATTAGTTGTATTGGGCTAACAGCTATTGCCTGACCAAACCCCATTCTAGCCAAGTCCACCCTTTTTACATTATCCTTGTTCATAAGTATACCACCAGCTTCACCACTAAAATCTACACCTAGTGGCGAACCAAATCCATACTTTTTGAAATACTCATACATTTTGTCAGTTCCTAATCTAAGTGCTAAATCTACAAATACACTATTGCAACTATTACATAGTCCATCTGTCATAGTTTGTTGACCATGACCTATTAGCTTCCAACATTTAATCTTTTCACCATCTACAATTCTATATCCTGGGTCATAAAACCCCTCATTTGGTGTAGTTACTTTCTCTTCTATAGCAGTAGCTGTAGTCAAAACTTTAAATGTAGAGCCCGGCTCATATACATCTACTATGCTCAAATTCTTTACAGTACTTAGCAGATTTTGTACATTGTCTCTAGGTGGTTCGTTAAGATTAAAACTTGGTTTGCTACTCATAGCCACTATTTCACCAGAATTAGGATTCATCACTATAGCTGTTGCTGTTTTAGGTTTTTGCTCTTCACAAAGCACTTTTAGAGCATTTTCCACTATTTTTTGAATATTTACATCTATGGTTAGTTTTACATCGCAACCATCTACACTAGGTATATATGTACTTAGTGTATTGTCTATTTTTACTCCATTTACATCACTTTCCTCCAAAGCATACCCTTTGATACCTTGTAAGTACTTATCAGCATACAATTCAACACCTGCTTGTCCTACATTATCTATAGTGGTAAATCCCAGCACCTGTGTCAGCAAATCGCCATATGGATAAAACCTTTTTGAGTTTTCGCTAAGCATAATACCCTTTAGGTTGCTATCTATAAGCTTTTGAGCTACAGAATTTTCTACTTGCAATTTAATCAAAGACTCACTCACCATCACATTAGTAACTTTTTTGAATGTATCTTCGTAATCTAGACCGATAGTTTTGGACAATAGTTGTGCTACTTTGACAGGCTCATTAACCATACTAGCCCTTACATAGACATCGTATGTAGAATAGCTTTCGGCTAGTTTTGCACCATTACAGTCCAAAATACTACCTCTTTTAGCATTTATAGGTAAATCCCTAGTCCACTGACTAGCAGCTTTTGCCCGTAACCAATCACTTTTGATAACCTGCAAAGTAAATATTCTAACTATCAAAACAAAAAAAATAGAGATTATAAGCAAAAATATTGCCAATAATCTCTTTTGTAAACTAACTATTGAATTGTTATACAAGGTTTAACCCCCAAATATTGAACTAACAAATGTGCATACTTGATCAAACCAATTTGTCTCAACTTCTGGCTCTACTTGTGGTGTAACTTTCAACAATTCTACAGCTATAGCACCGTTTGTTGCAATATCACCATAATTACCAGACAAGGTTCCTTGTATTAATTGTTCCATTTCTTGTTGAGTTAATTGTAAATTTTCTAATCTTACAGTTTCAAGTTGTGATTGAGCTTCTGCCACATCTCCTTGCAATAATTGTATGTTAGAATTTAAATTATTTATTACAAAAATATTATATATAGCCAAAAATGCTAGTAAAATAGTCACTATAACAGCAGCTGTCAAATATACTGTTGTTTTTAGTGTAGCATAAGGCTTAGTTTCTGCTACTACATTTTCTTTTACAATAGTAGAATTAACTACATCTGTACCAAATGTAATAGAATCAAACTCTTTATACAAATCATTTAACTTTGTAGAAGTATAGGTATTATCAAATTTGTTCATTTGATTTTGCACATCATCATTTGATGTAGGCACACTATTAGCTTTTTCAGTTAAAACTACTCTTTTGTATGCAGCCATATCTATACCTCCCTTTCAAAGTTTATAATTTTTCTATTACTCTTAATTTTGCACTAGAACTTCTTTTGTTTTCTTTAAGTTCTGTATTTGTTGCTACTATAGGCTTTCTATTCACTAGTTTTACAGTAGCTTTGTGATTACATACACATATAGGAATGGTCTTATCACATATACAATCTGTGCTTAGTTCTTTAAAAACATTTTTTACTATCCTATCTTCTAGACTATGGAAAGTAATTACTGCCAACCTACCACCCTTGTTTAGACATTCAACCATTTCCTTAAGTGCAATATCTAATCCATCTAGTTCACCATTAACTTCTATTCTAATAGCTTGAAATGTCTTTTTGCATGGGCTACCAGCACCATGAAATTTCTTAGGAATTGCAGCCTCTACAATTTCTTTTAGTTCCATTGTAGTAGAAATAGGTTTTGTTTTTCTAGTTTCAACTATTTTTCTAGCAATTGCTCTAGAAAAATTCTCTTCACCATAAGTATATATAATTCTAGCCAAATCTGCTTCGCTATAATTATTTACCACATCAAATGCTGTGATACCTTGAGAATAATCCATTCGCATATCTAGACTACCATCAAATCTATACGAAAACCCTCTCTCCGGAGTATCTATTTGATGACTAGAAACCCCTAAATCTAGTAGAATACCATCTACTCCATCTAGGTTCAAATCGGTAGCAATCTTTTTAAAGTTTTTAAAGTCCGATTTTACAAAGACAACATTTTCAAAATCTTTAAGTCTTTCTTTTGACACACTCAAAGCTGTATCGTCTTTGTCTATGGCTATTAGTTTACCACTTTTTAATCTCTCCACTATTCGTAAACTATGGCCAGCTCCACCTAAAGTGCCATCAGCATATATGCCGTCAGGTTTAATATTTAACCCATCTAAGCACTCATTTAGTAATACCGGTGTGTGTTTAAAACAATGTTCTTCCATTTTTAGTTGTTATTCAACTCTTTGATTGCATCAGCAAAACTTGTTTGATTATTGTAATTTTTCCAAGTTTGCTCGTCCCAAATTTCAATTCGTTTTCCCACACCTACAGAAACGACATTTTTGGTAATGCCTGCAAATTCTCTCAAACTAGCAGGAATAACAAATCTACCTTGATTGTCTTCTTCCACTTCGAATGTAGAACTCAAAATAGCTCTTACTGCATTTTGACCATTCAAAGCATAGGCAGATATTCTATTGATACTATCTAGGAATTCATTTTCGAAATATGACTTGCTGAAAATATAGATGCAGTTGTCTACACCTTTGGTAGCTACATATTCGCCTAAGCCTGCTTTAAGCTTAGATGGAATTCTTATTCTACCCTTTTCGTCTAGGGCATGTGAATATTCACCAAAGAACATACAGTTACTCCTTTTATAATTTGACATCTTCATTATACAACTTTTATCAACCACTTACAACCACTTTTGACCACTTCTATCCATTTTTATAAATTTTTATTAATTTTTATACAATAATATGGTCAAAATAACCATAAAAATAATAATGTTGAGGAATGTTTATGCAAAATTAAAAATTTCCAATGAATAAAAAAAGAAACCCCTATGGGGTTTCATAGTCTGGAGCTTCTGAGCGGGATCGGACCGCTGACCTACTGATTACGAATCAGTTGCTCTACCGACTGAGCTACAGAAGCACAAATGGTGCAATTTTGCACCATTTTATTTTATCTCTATAAGTTTATTTCCTATTAGATCACAACTAGTCAAATAATATTTTATATCATTTTTGCAAGCTATCAATTGTTGTTTTTTATCATATGAATGCAAGTGTCCATACACAACTGTAGAAATCTCATATTTTTCTAGCAATTTAGTAAAATCACTATCTTCTAATTTACTATTAAATGGTGGATAGTGCATCATTACTATTATCTTTTCATTGTTAGTTTGCAATCTTTTGGCTTCTTGCAAACTAAGTTCTAATCTAAGAACTTCTCTGTTGTAAATTTTTTCATCATCACTAGTTTTGTGTGATTGTTCTGGCACAGTCCAACCTCTAGTACCACATATGATATATTCACCAAATTTGACAGCATCATTTTGAAGAGCATACATACCTACAGGCAATAGATTTCTTAGCTTAGATATACTGCTCCACCAGTAATCATGATTTCCCTTTATTACGACCTTTCTGCCCTTTCCTAAACCTGCTATATACTCAATATCTGGCACAGCATCTTCTAGCTTCATCGCCCACGACAAATCGCCAGAAATAAGAACAATATCTTCCTCTGCAACTTGTTCCCAACTCTCACGAATTTCTTCGATATAGTTGTCCCAAGCTGGTCCAAAAATATTCATAGGCTTATTACTATTAATACTCAAATGTAAATCCGAAATTGCATAAATTTTCATAAGTTATCTCCACTTATTATTTTAACAAATTTTGACAACTTTTTCAAATCAAATTAATAAGCATACAACAAAGTTGATTTTTAATGATTTACTTTTCTACAATATAAACAAAAAAGCACCAAATTTTGGTGCTTTTATTTGTATTATTTTTGAGATTTAGTTGTTGTCTTTGTTAGTTGTGCTTGTTTTTGTTGAATAGCAAGCTCTCTTTCCATATCGTCGTATTTCTTTATACCCAAAATAGCTTCATTTTCGTCTACTTTAAAGATTAATCCCTTACCATCATATACATATTCGTCTACTTTTGATACAGGATATTCTTCCTTTGTATATATGTTTACAAGCTTACCATTTCTATAAGTAACTACACCAAATGGAGTATTAAATCTGGTTGTTTTGTAACCATTTTTTACATCTCTAATTTGATCTAAAACATCTTGTTTTGCTTCTCTAACTTCTTCTTTGTCGATTAGTATACTTAGGTCTCTTTTAAAATCCCTTTCTTGCATACTTAGCTCTGCTTCATTTTTAGCCATATGCTTAATCAACTGTTTAGAATATTCGTAATTAAACAACTCAAACTCAGTGGTTTTACCCATATAAGCATTTAATGCCATACTAGCTTCTGCTGTATTTATACAGTATTTGCCTGCATCTACAATATCATCAATTTCTTGTGTGTGACAAATAATTCTGTCTCTTTTTACAGTATACTTTCTTATATTTTTTGGAACACCTAGCCACAATTCACTCATAATCTCGTATCCACGATTAACCATTCCACAGAATGCACCTTTGTTTGTAGCATTTTTGATTCTTGATTGTGGACTTTGTACACTATAAGCAAGTTTTTCGTATTGTTCTACCAATCTAGTATAGTTATCTAATTCATCATAAGCTTTGTTGTATTCTCTAGCCAAATCTTTGTTTTGTGGGTCTCTAGCTAATTTAGTTTTTAACTTTTGAACATCCATAGTATATTTCAAAATGCTCTTTTTAGCTTGTGGGAAACTCTTTTCGATGGCTTTTTGAATTTCATTAATTGCCCAGATAGGAGCACCAACTAATTCTTTATCTAATTCTCTGTACACAAATGGTTTAGCACCATAGTCGCCCACTTCACTGTGAATACCATCAAACAATGTTTTAAAACTCTCTATTTTTTCTCTTTCCATAGAAACCATAGTGTATGCAATAAATGCAGAGTTTAAAGGATTAAATCCAGGGATAGGTTTCTTTGCATTGTTTGCAAAATCAAGCATAAATGGTTTGTACACACCTATGCCATGTACAAATACTTCATCAAACTTCTTTGTACATTCAGGATATCTTTTCTTAAATTCGTCCCATAGAACACTTTTCATTTTTGCAACATTTTTGTCTGCTACCAACATATCTTGAGCATAGGTAGCATACACTTGCTCTGTTAGTTGAGTTCTGCAATCTTTGTAAAAGTCAATCTTATCACTAAAATATTGAACAGTTCTACTATCTACAACACCTTCTCTTTTCTTAGCTTGCATTTCACGATATTGATAGTTTGCTTCCATCAATCTGCAGTTAATCCACTCTAAAATTTCTAAAGGTTCGTTTAAATCATTTGAAATAAATTGTTTGAACATAACTACCTCCCACCAAGTATTTGCAATACAAATTGTAATAAATGTTTTGAAAAGCAAAATAAAACTTATCAAAACAAATTTGATTTTCTGTAAAGATTATACTACAAAAATAGTACAGTTTCAATACTAAAATAAAATTTTATTATTTATATAATAAAAACAAAAAAGATAGAAAGAATTCAATCTTTCTATCCTTAACTTTAATTTGATGGGCAAACATTTTGTTGTACAGGATACAATGGCAGTTCAAAAAAACCTGAGCATACATCTTGGGTGTATTCCTGACAAGGTGGAATAGGACAATATCCATAAGTAGGCACTAATAGTTCTGCCTCAACAATCACCCTGAGAATTAGAGACAAACAGAAGTCTAAATTAAACACACCATCACCCACATATTCGCCATCTGGACTAAGTGCATTTAGATAAGCTTCTATTGTAAATGGAACCACACTAGGCTGTGGCACATATAGTACAACATCAGTATTTACACTAATCTCACCAGTTGCAGTACCAGCTACACCATTAGCATCTGTATAGCTAATCTGTACCGGCACAGTAACAGTACCACTCACTCTCGCAAAACAAGGTTTGTCATCAAATCTATCTACGACCAAATTGTTGATTGTAGTTTGATTTGGAAAAGTTGTAGCACTTACAAAAGTTAGTGGTTGAGCAGGATCTGCTGGTGTATAATCAGTTACCGTTACTTGAACATTATTTTCTTGCATTTGCCTTAGACAAGCATCAAAAACTTTCTTTGTATGTATACATGCCTTCTCACACAAACCACTTAGTGGATTGCCTGTAATAGGACCTGGACAACTAGAATTTCTACTTCCCGAATAAAATGACATAAATCTTTTACCTCCTAAAAATTTAAGCCTGCATATTTTAATATATGTTTTTTTATCTTATTTTTGACACACAAAAAAAACAAACACCAAAATATAATTAGTGTTTGTCTTTAATTTATTAATTTAAAAATTGATCAAGTTTTGAAAGTAGTTCTTCTTTACCATATTTGGTTTCGCTACTTACACCATACACATTACCGGCACCTACATTTAAACTATTAGCAAGTTTACTTAAAGTAGGTTTTACCTTACTTTTTGGCAATTTGTCACACTTTGTTGCCACAATTATAAATGGTATTTGGTAATAATGCAAATAATTAATCATTTGTTTATCTTGTTCGGTAGGATCGTGTCTTACATCTACTAATGCACATACACATTTTAATCTATCATTATTCAATAGATATGGTTCTATAAGACCTTGCCAACCATATACATCTTTTTTGCTAGCCTGAGCATAACCATAACCCGGCAAATCTACAAAATAAAAACTATCATTAATCAAAAAATAATTAATTAGTCTTGTTCTACCTGGTGTAGAAGATGTCTTGCACAATTTAGAATTGTTGACCAACATATTTATTAAACTACTCTTACCTACATTACTTCGTCCTACAAAAGCAATTTGATTTTTTTCATCATTTACTGCTTTTGCAGAATTAGCAACACTTATATAAAAACTACTTTTTGTTACTTTCATTTCTACCACCGATTATTGCAAAATCAATAATTTCTTGGAAGTTAGAGACATAGCAAATGTTTAATTTTTCTGTAATCTCTTTAGGGATAAATTTGATATCTTTTTTATTCTCCAAAGGCACAATTACATTAGGTATATTGTTTTGTACACAAGCATACAATTTTTCTCTAAGACCACCTATTGCATATACTTGACCTGTCAAACTTATCTCACCAGTCATGGCAAACTTGTTTGAAATCTTTTTGTTTGTAAGTACAGAATACATTACTAATGTAAGTACTATACCTGCACTAGGACCATCTTTCTGTACTCCACCCTCACAAGCATTTATATGCAAATCGTATTTTGAAAAATCTATAGGATTCTTTATATTCTTTAATACAAATTTCTTAGCAACAGTATGAGCAATTTGGCAGCTCTCTTTCATTACATTTTTTAGGTTTCCAGTAATAACAAGACTTCCCTTGCCTTTTATAGAAATACCTTCTAATGTTAAAATACTACCACCATATGGGCTCCAACCTAATCCGTATCCCACACCAACTTCTGGTTGTTTTCTAACACCATGAATAGTAACTGGTGCTTCATTTAGAATGGTCGGCAACATTTTTTCTGTAACAACCCATGGAAAATCAAATGCAGGATTTGCCACAATTTTCACTGCAAGTTGTCTACAAATCTTTGCAATCAACCTTTCTAGATTTCTTACACCAGCTTCGTATGTGTAATTATTTATTATAGAATAAATCACATCATCACTAATTTGCAATGCATCTTCTTTTATACCATTTTCTTTTAGTTGTTTAGGTAATAGATAATTTTTAGCGATTTGTACCTTTTCTGGTGCAGTATAACTATCTACATTTATAATCTCCATTCTATCTTTTAGTGGAGCAGGAATTTGGTTTGCATAGTTAGCTGTAGCTATAAATATAACCTTACTTAAATCAAATGGAACTTCTAGGAAGTTATCTCTAAACGAACTGTTTTGTTGTGGATCTAATACTTCTAATAGTGCACTAGCAGGGTCCCCGTGAATATCTGATGTAATCTTGTCAATTTCATCTAATAAAAACACAGGATTGTTAGAGCCAGCCAACTTT